>DATHFB010000164.1:0-3431 GCA_035318305.1 Steroidobacteraceae bacterium
TGGAGGGCAGCACCGGCACGATGATGGTTTCGGCGCGCCGCACCAGTTCGTTGAGTTCGGTGCCGTGAACTCGCGCCGGCGCGTCGATCACCAGGATGTCGGTATTGCGCGGTACGCTGCGCAAACCGTCGTCGAACGCGGCCGCTCCGCTGATCGCCGGCAAATCCGCCGGCCGCATGGCGAGCCAGTCGAGACTGGAACGCTGCGGGTCATAATCCGCTATGCAGACTTTGTGCCCGTCGCGGGCGAAGAATACGGCGATGTTCGTGCTGAGCGTGCTCTTGCCGCACCCGCCCTTCGCATTCAAGACCATGACGTGGCGCATAATCCCCCGAGCTTTGTTGTATCTGTAAGGTAGAACGTTGGGCGCGCATTACGCAACCCCCGAGCGGAAAATTGCCGCATCGGCTATGCTCGCCGGTATGCGCATCGAGTTTCTGAAGATGCAAGGCCTGGGCAACGATTTCCTGATATTCGACGCCGCCGCCGTCGCCGCTCACACTCATTTTGATGAATGGACGCTGCGCGCCCTTGCCGATCGTCACACGGGTGTGGGATTTGACCAGGCGCTGATGCTGGAAACGCCGCGCGACACCGCAAGCCGGGTGTTCTACCGAGTATTCAATTCCGACGGCACCGAGGTCGAACAGTGCGGCAATGGCGCGCGCTGTATCGCCGCGCTGCTGTATGCGCGTGCGCCGGAGTTGGGGCGCGATCTCATCATGGGCAGCCGCGGCGGCAGGGTACGCGCTCGCGTCAGGGATGACGGACTGGTGTCGGTGGACATGGGCATTCCGGTGCTTGAAGAGCCGCTCAGCTTCTCGTTGCATGTCGAGGGCAAGGAAGTGAAAATCAGCGCGCTGTCCATGGGCAACCCGCACGTGGTGCTGCACGTGCCCGATGTGAAAACCGCCCCGGTCGAGCAATATGGGCCTAGTATTGAACGGCATCCGCGTTTTCCCAATCGCACCAATGTGGGTTTCATGCAGATCGTCAGCCGCAACCATATTTTGTTGCGCGTGTTCGAGCGCGGGGCGGGCGAAACCCTGGCCTGCGGCACGGGTGCATGCGCGGCCGTGGCCGTCGGCATACAGCTGGGCGAGTTGGACGGCGAGGTGCAGGTGGCTTTGCCGGGCGGCACGGCGACGGTTTCTTGGGAGGGCCCGGGCCAGCATATTTGGCTGACAGGGCCTGCCACGACGGTTTTTACAGGTTCTATCGATTTAACGCGATTCACGGGAGCGAAACAATGACGACCAGTCACGCGCGCGGGGTCAAGCACGATGTTCTGAATGACAACAGTGTCGCGGACTATTTGCAGACCTATCCGGATTTCTTCGAACGCAACTCACAGCTGCTGACCAAGCTGCGCCTGCCGCACGTGCGCGACGTCGCGGCTACCGTCAGCTTGGTGGAGCGCCAAGTCGAAGTGCTGCGCGAGCGCAACCAGTCGCTCGAGCGCAAGCTCAAGGAACTGGTCGATGTGGCGAGAGCCAACGACGGCCTGGCCGATCGCATTCACCGCTTGAGCCAGCGGCTGATTCGCGCCCACACCTTGCCGGAATCGATCAGCGCCGTTGAGACTTCCCTGCGGGAAGATTTTGACGCGATGAATTCAGTCATGGTGCTGTTCCTCGAGGAGGCGCGCGGGCTGGAACCGGACTTGGGCCGATTCTTGCGCGTCGCCAATCCTGGCGACGAGGACCTGAAGACTTTTGATTCCTTGTTGACGTCCGGGAAGCCGCGCTGCGGCCAAGTCCGCGACGCCCAGCGCGACTACTTGTTCGGCAAGGATTCGGTCGCAATCGGCTCCGTGGCGCTCACGCCCCTGGGGCAAAAAGGCGCGCTCGGCATCTTGGCGATCGGCGCCAGCGACGCGGAGCGCTTTCATCCCGGCATGAGCACCGAATTCTTGCTGCGCATCGGCGAGCTCGTGACCTACGCCCTGACGCGCTGAAGGCTTGCGCGACGGTGGAACGCTCGGAATGCGACTGGATGACGCGATTTCTGGCGCATCTTAACTTCGAGCGGCGCCTGAGCAGCCATACGGTATCGGCCTATCGGCACGACTTGCTCACGCTGACGGCGTTCTGCGAACGCCGCGGCGTGAAGCGCTGGGGCGCGCTGAATAATTTTCAAGTTCGCGCCTTTGCGGCCGGCGAGCACGCCGGCGGCATCGCGCCGCGCAGTATCCAGCGGCGCTTGTCGGCGGCGCGGACATTTTACGAATACCTGATGCGCGAAGGCGCCGTGAAAAACAATCCGGCGCTCGATGTGCGCGCGCCGAAAACCAAGAAGCGCTTGCCGGCGACCTTGGACGCCGATCAAATGGGCCGGCTGCTGGACTTTCGCGTCGACGACACCCTCTCGGCGCGCGACAAAGCCATCATGGAACTGTTTTACTCATCGGGCTTGAGGCTGAGCGAGCTGGTGGGATTGGATGTGTCGGCCGTGGATTTGGCGGACCGCACGGTGCGCGTACTCGGCAAGGGCGACAAGACGCGCATCGTTCCCATCGGCCGCCATGCCATCGCCGCTTTGCGGGAGTGGCTGAGGCAGCGCGCCGCGTTGATCCAAGAAAAACTCGGCACAGCTTCGCCGCACGCAGGACCGATGTTTGTAGGAAAGACAGGGCGGCCTCTGTCGGTTCGAGCGGTGCAACTGCGGGTGGGCACCTGGGCGCGACGCCAGGGCCTCACCATGCACGTCCACCCGCATATGTTTCGCCACTCTTTTGCGACCCATCTCTTGGAATCCAGCGGGGATTTGCGCGGCGTGCAGGAACTGTTGGGTCATGCCGACATCAGCACCACCCAGGTCTACACGCATTTGGATTTTCAGCATCTGGCCAGCGTCTACGACGCTGCCCATCCGCGAGCACGGCGCCGGCCGCGCACGGCTTGAAAGGCCCATGAACGGCCCCACGTACTTCAGATTCCTATGAATCACGATCCCGATCGCATCTACGGCACCACCATTCTGGCAGTGCGCCGCAACGGCCGCGTCGCGGTCGGCGGCGATGGCCAAGTCACGCTGGGGCAAACGGTCATGAAGGCCAACGCGCGCAAGGTCCGCCGCCTGTACGGCAACAAGGTCTTGGCCGGATTTGCCGGCGGCACGGCGGACGCATTTACGCTGTTCGAGCGCTTCGAGGGCAAGCTGGAGAAGTTCGGCAACCTGACCCGCGCGGCCATTGAACTGGCCAAGGACTGGCGCAGCGATCGCAGCCTGCGGCGTCTGGAGGCACTGCTCTGCGTGGCGGATGCCGACAGCACTTATGTCATCTCGGGCACCGGCGATGTCATCGAGCCGGAGCATGACCTGATCGCCATTGGTTCGGGGGGCGGCTTTGCACAGGCGGCGGCGCTGGCCTTTATGCAAGGCGATCTGCCGGCGCGCGACATCGTCGAACGCTCGCTGAACATTGCGGC
>DATHFB010000165.1:0-19936 GCA_035318305.1 Steroidobacteraceae bacterium
TGGAATGGGATCAGCCCTATATAACCGGCGCACCCGGCAGCGGCGGGGCCAAGAATCAAATCGACTTGTGCATCCAACCGCTAACCGGCAATGACATTGTCAACAACATGACCCCAAGCGGTGGCTTGGGATCATCGACGTGCACGGGCGGGAATGCGATTGGCGTGGATCCAGTGCAAGTGATGTTCGTCTATAACCGCGCCGACGCGACGGGCAACAGCTCGGCGGAGACGCTGAATATTGTCGTCGGCTTGGTGAGCGGTACTGCGCCTGGCCGAATCAAGATCGTGGTCGAGGACGACGGCAGGGGCAGCACAATCGCGACGCAGTTCGCCACCAACAGCGGCACCATACAGGGTCATCCGGGCGCGGCGGGCGCCGCCGCCGTGGGCGCGGCATTCTTTGCGAACACGCCCTCCTGCGGGTTTGTCCCGACTGTGGAACCGTTTTCTTCAGCGGGCGGTGATCCCATTCTGTTCGACGCGGCCGGAGCCAAGCTCGCAACTCCGGTGACTCGTCAAAAGCCGGATTTCGTCGGCCCGGACGGCGGCAATAATACTTTCCTCGGATTCACGCTGGCGGACGGGGGAATTACCGACGCCAGCACAGTCACCGAGTGTCTGAATAATGCGGCCTTCCCGAATTTCTTCGGCACGTCTGCCGCTGCGCCGCATGTGGCTGGCATCGCTGCGTTATTCCTGCAAGCCAATCCGACCCTGACGCCTGCAGAGATTGTCGGCTTCATGCAAAGCACGGCCGTCGCTATGGAAGTTACAACGAGTGGTCCTGTCCCCAATGTTGCCGCCGGTTACGGTTTGGTGCAGGCCAATCTCGCAGCGCAAATGGTTCCCGCGACCTTGCCTCCCGCGCCGACGTTGACGCTGGCGTCAAGCTCCATCATCGTGGGCGGCTCGACCACGCTCACGTGGTCTTCGGCGAACAACCAGGGATGCACTGCTTCTGGAAGTTGGACCGGCGCCTTGGCCAGCAGCGGTACCCAAACAGTTACGCCGACGGCCGTCGGGACTGACACTTACGCACTGCTATGCACCAACGGTCTCGGCGCATCGCAGTCGACATCGGTGACGCTGAGTGTGACTAGTGCGGCGCCCGCGACCGGCGGCGGCGGTGGTGGTGCGTTGGGTCTGGTCACCCTGCTCGGCCTGTTTGGGGTGGGCGCGGCGAATGCGCGGCGTTCGCTGCATTCGCGTCGTCGCAAATCTTCGAGTCCCGTCGCAAACATCGCATAAGAGCGCCGTCACCTACGAGCATATCGCGGGTAAGGAAAACGGCGGTGCCATGACAGAACAATCGGTCGACGTATCTGCGCAGCCGATGCGGCCCAAGTCCTGGGCGGCGTTTGGTGCGCTCGGTGTGGTCTTCGGCGATCTCGGTACGAGCCCACTGTACACACTGCAATCCGTGGTGCAGGCAACGGGCGGTCAATTCACGCCGCAGACCGCGCTCGGTGTGCTCTCGCTGGTGTTTTGGACTTTGATCGTAACCATCTCGATCAAGTACTGCCTGTTCGTGTTGCGCGCCGACAATCGGGGCGAGGGCGGCGTTCTCGCCTTGATGTCCTTGATCGGGGCCAACGGTTTTACGCCCGGCTTACGCATCTTGACCGGCATGGGACTGCTCGGCGCCGCGTTGATCTACGGCGACGGGGCGATCACGCCGGCCATATCGGTACTGAGCGCGCTCGAAGGGGTCAACGTCGTGACGGATGCCTTCAAGCCCTTCATCATGCCCATGGCCGTCGTCATTCTTCTGTGCCTTTTCGCCGCACAGCGATTCGGAACGGAAAAAATCGGCCGCGCGTTCGGCCCCGTGATGCTGCTGTGGTTTTTTGTCATCGCGTTGATCGGAGGCGCTTCCATCTTGAAGCACCCGGGCGTCATTGCCGCGGTGGATCCCCGGCATGCGATCAACTTCTTGACCGCCGAGGGACGTTCCGGATTTCTGGTATTGGGGGGCGTGTTCCTGTGCATCACCGGTGGCGAGGCGCTTTACGCCGACATGGGACATTTCGGCAAGGGCCCCATCCGCCGCTCTTGGTACGGCATCGTTCTGCCGTCGTTGTTGCTCAGCTATGCGGGGCAAACCGCGTTTTTGCTCGACAAGGGAACCGTGGCGGGAAATCCCTTTTTTCAGATTGCGCCGGCCTGGTCCATTTATCCCCTCGTGCTGCTGGCGACGATGGCGACCATCATCGCGAGCCAAGCCATCATCACCGGTTCCTTCTCAATGACGCGACAGGCCATGCAGCTTGGCTGGCTTCCCGGTGTCGCGATAAGGCAAACCTCCGATCGAATATACGGGCAGATCTATATTCCGGCGGTCAATTGGCTGTTGATGGTCGCCACCATCGCCATCACCATCGCCTTCGAACGATCGGATCGCCTCGCGGGAGCCTATGGAACCGCGGTGTCGACCACCATGCTGCTGACCACGTTCTTGCTGTATCGAGCCATGCGCGATCTGTGGAAATGGCCTCGGGCCGTTGCGATGCCCGTGGCCGGAATATTCATCATCGTCGACTCGAGCTTCTTTCTTGCCAATCTCTTGAAGATTGCCGAAGGCGGCTGGTTGCCCCTGACCTTCGCAGCGATCTTGTTCTTGGTCATGATTACCTGGCGCTCCGGCATCGATGCGATTCGCGCAACGTTGGTGCATGCTCCGCAATCCGCCGACCGGTTCTTATCGGATCTGAAGAACGGCGTCATTCCGCGCGTGGAGGGGACCACCGTATTCCTGACTCGCAGCACGCAAAAGGTCTCCCGGGTGATCATGGATCATGCGCGCTATGTCGGCGTTCTGCCGCGCAATGCCATTGCGCTGAGCGTGGTCTTCGAAAGCACCCCGCGCAGCGTCGGTCCCACATGCACCGTGGTCGACAACGTGGGCGAAGGGTTGTGGCATGTCATTGCGCGTTTCGGTTTCCTCGAAATCCCGAACCTGCGCCAAGCGCTGGCGGGCACCCGTGGTTTTGGTGCGGAAATCGACTTCGACAAGGCGCTGTTCTTCGGCACCCGCGATCTCGTGGTGTCCAAACGAAAAAACGCCAGCATGCGAGGCTGGCGCTTGGTCTTGTTCGCGTTTCTCTATCGAAATTCGGTAAAAATCGTCGATCGATTCAGTCTGGAGGCCGAGAATGTGATCGAGATTGCCAGGCAAATTGAGATCTAGGGTTCTGCTGCTCGGCGTGATGGTCGTGAAATATCGGCCCCTGCTCGCGGAATGCCGGCACGTCGTGGACGCCTTTTCCAGTCAAATTTTCAATGACGCTCAACACGGCCCACGCCAACATCAGGCACAGGCACAGAAGCAGCAGCAAAGCGATCGCGAAATGCATGGCAGGCACCGAACTCTGGAACCGAGCCGGAATTTTAAATTCGGAGAGCTTTTTTGGGCTGTAGGAACAACGCTGATAATCCTGTCAGCGCTGATTCGCTCGAGGGCCTGGATTCAACGCCGGCAAGACGCAGCCCCGCAGCTCGCCAAACCCGATGGTGACGGCGCCTGGCCGCTCGCACCGGCCGCGAAAAATTACGGTGTCGCCATCCTCTAAAAACGTGCGCTGTTCATCCTGGCCGATTTGCAGCGGCCGGCTGCCGCCCTTGCTGAGCTCGACCAATGAGCCGGCTTCGGCGGGCGTTGGGCCGGACTGCGTGCCGCTGCCAAACAGATCCCCGGCACGCAGATTGCAGCCATTTACCGTGTGATGCGCGACCAGCTGTGAAATTGTCCAGTAGGCATGGCGAAAGCTGGTCTCCGAAAGCCGCTGCGGAGGCTCATGGCGATCACGCATTTTTGCGGTCTGAATGAACGCCTCGAGCCGGATATCGATGGCTCCCCCATCTCTATTCTCCTGAGAGTCCAGGTATGGCAAAGGCTGAGGGTCGTCTTGCGGGCGGTTGAAGGGTACGCGAAAGGGGGCGAGCGCCTGCAAGGTCACGACCCACGGGGATATCGTGGTCGCGAAGTTTTTTGCCAAGAACGGCCCCAATGGCTGGTACTCCCAGCCCTGTACATCCCGGGCCGACCAATCGTTGAGCAAGCAGAGGCCGAAGATGTGATCTTCAGCATCGGCCAAGGGGATGGCTGCACCCAACGGATTGCCGGCGCCGATGAAAATGCCCAATTCAAGCTCGTAGTCCAAGCGCGTGCTCGGACCTACCGTCGGGCCGGTAGCTCCGGGTCTTTGCCCTTGCGGTCGCGGGAAACTCTGCCCGGACACGCCGATGGATGAACTGCGGCCGTGGTAGCCGATGGGTATCCACTTATAGTTAGGAAGCAGGGGATTGTCCGGCCTGAATTGCCGGCCGATGGCCGTGGCATGATTAATCGATATGTAGAAGTCGGTGTAATCGCCGATCTGCGCAGGCAAAGAAAATATCGCCTCGTCTTGCGGCACCAAACAGGCTTTCAAAGCGCCTTCGAGCGCGGAGCCTTGTGCCAGCGCCTCGAACAGCGCGCGGCGCAATGCGCCCCAGATTTTGGGACCCAGTTGCATCAGCGAATTCAACGACGGCAGGCTGCCGGCGCGAATTCCCTGCGCGGCATCCCCTGAGAACAAATTCGCGTCTGCGACTGCGGCAAGATCCAGGATCTGATCGCCAATCGCGACGCCGCCTCGGAATGGTTCGGCGCCGTGCGCGCGTCGAAATACGCCGAAGGGAAGATTTTGGACCGGAAACGCGCAACCGGCTAGGTTCGCAGCAGGCAGCCAGCTGCGAACCTTGGGATCGTGCGTCGCATCCGGGCGATCGAAGACTGTCACGGCCTGGTCGGATCGAAGTGCTTTTTAAGCCCCAGCCAGTGGCTCATGTAGTCATTTTGCAGCCGCGGCGTGCCCTGCAAAGCGTTGCGTGCCGGCCTGAGCACGGATCGCGATTCGAACATGAACGCCATCGTGTCGGTAAGGCGCACCGGCACCGAGGTATCCGCCGCCACGGCTTTATCGAAGGTCGCGGCGTCCGGGCCATGCCCGCTCATGCAATTGTGCAGAGAGGATCCGCCGGGCACGAAGCCGGTACTCTTGGCGTCATATACCCCACAGATGAGGCCCATGAATTCATTGGCCACGTTGCGATGAAACCAGGGCGGCCGAAACGTGTTCTCCATCGTCAGCCAGCGCGGGGGAAAAACGACGAAATCGATATTGCTGGTGCCGGAGGTGTCGCTAGGCGAATGCAGCACGAGGAATATGGACGGGTCGGGATGATCGTACGAAGTCGATCCCATGGTGTTGAATCGCCGCAGGTCGTATTTGTAAGGCGCGTTGTTCCCATGCCATGCAACCACATCGAGCGGTGAGTGATCCATTTTTGCCGCCCACAAGCCGCCGGTGAATTTGCCGATGAGTTCGCAGGGTTCATCGAGTTCTTCGTAGCGCGCCCGCGGCGTGAGAAAATCGCGCGCATTGGCGAGGCCGTTGGAGCCGATGGGCCCGAGATCCGGCAATTTGAACGGAGCGCCGAAGTTCTCGCAGATATAGCCTCGCGCCCCGCCGTTCGGAAGTTCCACTCGATAGCGCAACCCGCGCGGAATCACGGCGATTTCCTGGGGACTCAAGTTTATGCGCCCAAGCTCGGTGTCGAGAGTCAGTGCGCCTTGCTGCGGCACGATGAGCATTTCTCCATCGGCGTCGTAGAAAAATCGCCGCTGCATCGAACGGTTGGCGGCAAATAAATAAATGGCGCAGCCCGCATGCGCGTCCGGCGATCCGTTGCCGGCCATGGGCACCAGGCCTTCGACGAAATCCGTGGGTGCCGCGGGTAGCGCCAAGGGATCCCAGCGCAGCTGATTAGGCGGCACTGACATGCCGTCCGGCCGGTCGTCGAGAAGCCGGTGCTTGAATCGCTCAAAGGGCTGGTGCGTCACTGCAGGACGAATGCGGTACAACCACGAGCGCCGATTGGCGGCGCGCGGCGCGGTGAACGCCGTGCCCGAAAATTGTTCCGCGTACAGTCCGAAGGAGCAGCGTTGCGGAGAATTGCGGCCCTGCGGCAGCGCTCCTGCCAGTGCCTCGGTGGCGAATTCGTTGCCGAAGCCGCTCAAGTACCCATAGGAATCGGAAACGATTGCGTTCACGGCCGCCATTCTATGACACTTGCGAGCGCAAGTATCACGCCAAGGAGACCCCATGTAGGATCAGGCCGACAGGGCACAAAGGAGGCTGGCGGTGCGCCGGGCGTGCTGACCCGCGGATAGTGTGCGATCCTGCGCCAGTTAAAACGAGGGTTCCAATAGGCATGGCACGCGAACAGTTTCACTGGGATGATCCGCTGTTGCTCGAGACGCAATTGACGGACGAGGAAAAAATGATCCGGGATGCCGCGCGCGATTACGCGCACGGCCGGCTCGAGCCGCGCGTGCTCGAGGCATTTCGGCGTGAGCACACGGATCCGGGCATTTTCAAGGAAATGGGCGGCGTGGGCCTTCTCGGCGCCACCATCCCCGAGACCTACGGCGGCGGCGGAATGAACTATGTCAGCTATGGACTCATCGCGCGCGAAGTCGAGCGCATCGATTCCGGCTTCCGCTCGATGATGAGCGTGCAATCGTCGTTGGTGATGTTGCCGATTTTCAAGTTCGGTACCGAGGCACAAAAACAAAAGTATCTGCCTCCGTTGGCGCGCGGTGAAACGATCGGTTGCTTCGGCCTCACGGAACCGGATCATGGTTCCGATCCCGGCAGCATGATCACGCGGGCGCGCGCTGCAGCCGGCGGCTACCGTCTCTCGGGCGCCAAGACCTGGATCACCAACAGCCCGATCGCCCACGTTTTCGTGGTGTGGGCAAAAACCGAAGACGACATCATCCGCGGTTTCATTCTTGAAAAAGGCTGGAAGGGTCTCACGACTCCGATTCTGCACGGCAAGGTTGGTCTGCGTGCCTCGACCACCGGACAGATTCTCATGGACGACGTGTTCGTGCCGGAGGAGAATTTACTTCCCGGCGTCACGGGACTCAAAGGGCCGTTTACGTGCCTCGATTCAGCGCGCTACGGCATCTCCTGGGGCGCGCTGGGCGCGGCGGAAAGTTGTTGGCATACGGCTCGCCAGTACGTGCTTGACCGCAAACAATTCGGCCGGCCGCTCGCCGCGAATCAGCTCATTCAGAAAAAACTCGTCGACATGCAGACCGAAATTACGCTCGGGCTTCAGGGCTGCCTGCGTCTGGGGCGCATGAAGGACGATGGGACCGCGTCGGTGGAAATCACATCGATCATGAAGCGAAATTCCTGCGGCAAGTCATTGGATATCGCGCGCATGGCGCGCGATATGTTGGGCGGCAACGGCATCTCGGATGAATATGGCGTGATCCGTCATGTCGTAAATCTCGAGGTCGTGAATACTTATGAAGGCACGCACGATATTCATGCCCTGATTCTCGGCCGAGCGCAAACCGGCATTCAAGCGTTCTCTTAAGGCGGTTCGACCAGAAGAACCAGTGCTATGGATAAGCCGGCGACGCCGCACCGGATACCCGCGGTACGCGAATGTTCGGCTTGAGTCCTATCTGCCACTCCGCGTTGGCCGGAGCGTTGGCCGTCAAGGTGACCTGCTGACTGGTGCTCTCTTCGGCGTGATCCATGCTCGGGTGCCATATTCTGACTTTGTATTCGCCCGGCGGCAGGTCGCTGATCACGGCGGTTCCCAGGGGTCCCGTTTTCGCGAAGAAGGGTGTCTCCGATACATAGATGTAGCCGATCATCCAGTCATGGATGTTGCACCCGAGCACCACGACGCCGGGTTTGTCGAAAACGATGGGCGGCGCATTCGCGCCTGAATACAAGGGCAACTCGAATTTCTTGGCGGGGGAAAAGGAGTAAACCTGGTGGCGGATATTGTCGCTGTTCGGAAAGCGCACGGTCGATCCCACAAATATGGGCTTCACATAGGGCACGAATTGCTTGTCGACCTGATCCACTGCGTCCGCTGGGGCGCGGGCACGCAGGGCAGCGCGCGGATCAGCGGCAACCGCCAAGACCACGGCGTCCGCGACAAATTTGCCCTTGTGATCCCGTACCAGCGCATGCATTTCGGCGGCATGCGCGAAGGCTGCGCCAACCGCGATCAGTCCGACCGTTCCGATGAAACTCTTAAGCATCTAAAACCGATAGTTCCACGTCAATTGCGGCATCGAATCGGTGTAGTTGTTGCCGCCTTGAGCATGGGTCTCCAAGCGTTGAAATCCACACCCGATCAGACTGTGGGCAGTCAGAGAATATTCCGCACCCAGTCTCGCACCATAAGTCGTCCCGTTGATTCTATACGCGTAGGCACCCGGTCCAAAGGTTGGATCAGGCGCAACGGCTTTGGAATTGGCGTACAGATAACTTGCCGCAGTTGGCGTCGTGGAGACGACGTCACCGTGACGCAACAGCGATCCTAAGCTGATCGAGAACCGCTCGGTCAGGGAGTATTCCGCATTCGCAGTGAAGCTTCGCCCCGTCTGGCTGAACACATCGCTCGATAAGCCGTATATTTCATAGTTCCCGGGAGTTGCGGCGCGGCGCTCGAAGGCGTATTTCACCGCAAGATTCCAGCGCTCATCGACCCGCTTGCCCAATTCCAGCGACGCTCTGTAGACCGTAGCGTCCCGATAGCCGTCCTCGTAGTTTGATCGGCCCACCGATACGCCGGCCCGGGTCCACAGGGCGAAAGCGCCCAGCCCCCATTTCTTCCTGAGGGACAGCAATCCATCGATGGAGGCATTTCGCAATCCGGTCAGGCGATCGTAGATCTGCCCCGACAGCTCGCCGCCGGCAGCCACGCTGTAGCCCTCGCCGAAGGGAATCAGCTGCAGCGCGGAAGCGGTGCCAGTGGCGCTGGAGTCCGCGACCTGGTCGTTATGGTCGCGCGCATTGCCGACGTTGTCATCGTGGCTCAAGGCGGCAGCCGTTGCCACTGTCCAATCGCTGCGCGCCGTGTGAGATGCCGCACACAAGATCAGGAATGCGGTCAGCGAGGCGCGGTTCGCCTGACAAAAAGTCCGTAGGCTGGGGCATCGCATCCTCACATTATGCAATGTCGCCCCAATCGTCCGGCGGGACCTGGTTCGCATCGCGGCAAGGCCACTACGGTCGTTTGGCGCTATGGCGCTATGGCGCTATGGCGCTATGGCGCTACGGCGCTACGGCGCTCGGGCGACGCCATGCCCCGCGGCCACCCAGGCCTCGAGTCCCCCGTGGAGGGGTCTAACTCGCTTGAAGCCGTGATTCATCAGAATCTTGGCGACGCGCGCTGCTGAGGCTTCGCTGGGACAGGTGCAATAGAGAATAATGTCGCGGTCACGCGGCAGGTCCTTGAGGTGCACGTCGACATCAGGCAAAGAGATGTGCAGCGCGCCAGGAATCCAATGCGGCTCGAGCGCCCTGGCGGTAGGCGAGCGCACATCGATAATCAGCGGTTCCGTGCCGCCTTCGATCAGCGCGTAAAGCTCCGCCACGCTGATTCGGGCCATGCGCAGCATTTTGTAGAAGCGGCTGCGCTCCCACCATTTGAAGCCGACATACAGAGACAGCAGAACCAGCGCGCCTAAAAAAGCGATGCTGCCGATACGATCCAGATGAATCAACAGCAATGCGATTTGAGTCTTGAACAGTGCGCCGGCGAGCAGTCCCGCGCCCACCCACAACATCGCGGCCAGAGTGCTCAAGGAAATGAATCGCGGCCAGCCGATGCGCATGGCCCCGGCCAGCGGCGGCGCGATGGTCGCCCAGCCCGGCACAAACTTCGCGATCACCAGGGAGTTGACGCCCCAGCGGTCGAATTGACTCTGCGTTTCGTTGACGCAGGAATCGGGCTCCAGGGAAATTCGGCACAGGGTCTTCAATACGCGGATGCCATATTTCTGGCCGACCCAATACCAACCTGAATCGGCCAGCAGGCATGCGCCGACCGCCCCCAAAAAGACCGGCCCCAAAGGCTGTTGTCCGCTGGCGGCGATCGCGCCGGCGAGCACGAGGGTCGGCACGGCCGGCACCGGCAGGCCGATTTGATTGAGCAGAACATTCAAAGCCACGATCGCTAAACCGTATTGGCTGAGACCGAGTATGAGTTGCTGGGTCAATTTTTTCTGCGTTCGATATTGGGCAAAAATGCCGCCACTATGCCGAGCAGCGGCAGGTAAGCACAGATTCGATAGACGAATTCGATCCCGTGGGTGTCCGCGAGGCCGCCCAGCACCGCCGCGCCGATGCCGCCGATGCCGAACGCGAATCCGAAAAACAATCCCGATACCGCGCCCACATTGCCCGGCATAAGCTCTTGGGCGAATACGACAATGGCTGAGAATGCCGAGGAAAGTATCAAACCGATGATGAACGTCAATATGCCCACCCACATCAAATCGACATAGGGCAGCATCAAAGTGAAGGGTGCTATGCCTAGAATCGATACCCAAATGACACGCTTGCGGCCGATGCGATCGCCCAAGGGTCCTCCGAACAGCGTGCCGAGCGCCATCGCAAGCAGGAATACGAACAGGTGAATCTGAGCGGAGCGCACCGAGACGTGAAATCTCTCGATCAAATAAAAGCTAAAGTAGCTGGTGATGCTGGCCACGTAAAAGTACTTCGAGAAAATCAACAGGACCAGCACGACGATCGATGAACGTACGCGCGCGGCGGAAACCGGGCTTGGGCCGGACGCAGTGTGTGCCTTCGGCCGGTCGATGTGCTGGCGCTTGTACCAGGAGCCCACGCGCGCCAGGACTGCAATCGCGATCAGCGCGGCGATTGCGAACCAGGCGAGGCTGCTCTGGCCCCGCGGAAGGATGATCCACGCCGCGAGCAACGGACCCATGGCGCTCCCCGCGTTTCCGCCCACCTGGAAAATGGACTGTGCCAGACCGTGACGGCCGCCCGAGGCCAGGCGGGCGATGCGCGAGGACTCCGGATGAAAAATGGCGGACCCCGCGCCGATCAAGGCCGCGGCGGCGAGCACGCCGGCGTAATTCGGCGCAAAGGCCAAGGTCACCATGCCGATCAGTGTGAAGCACATGCCGACGCTCAAGGAATACGGCTTGGGATGCTTGTCGGTGTAGACGCCGATGAGCGGCTGCAGGAGCGATGCGCAAGCCTGATAGGTCAGCGTGATCGCGCCGATCTGCACGAAGCTCAAGCGGAAATCGCCTTTGAGCAGCGGATAAATCGAGACGATCAACGACTGCATCATGTCGTTGAGGAAATGCGAGAAGCTCAACGCGCCCAGTAAATTGAAGCGCGTTTGTGCCGCGGGAACGATTGCAGGCGACTCCGCCGCGAAACTATTTGCCATGAGCTGAGCTCTTCCTTTGTGCAGATTATCTGCACTCCGATCTGCGTACCCTACTAGCTACTTCGTTGGCTGTCCTGAGAGAATGCCCGGATGAAACGTTTCGAGCCTTATGTCTTTTTGCGCGGTATTGCCACTCGCTGGGACGTGCTGGCATTCATCGTCGTGATCGGGCTGGTGGTGTTTCTGGGCGAGACCTCGCGCGGCTTGTTTGCGCCGCTGACCGCGCTTGAAACGACGCCGATATCCTTGAATCCGGCACATTTGCCTGAATATGCCGCGCGCACGACATTTCGCATGTTTGCGGCTCTCGCGCTGTCGTTGGCGTTCACGCTGACCTATGCGACTTGGGCGGCCAAGAGCGAGCGCGCCGGCAAGCTGCTCGTGCCCATCCTGGACATCTTGCAGTCGGTACCGATCTTGGGTTTCATTTCCATTACAGTCGTGTTCTTCATGTCGCTTGCCCCGGGGCGGGTCCTGGGCGCTGAGTTAGCCGCCATCTTCGCCATCTTCACCAGCCAGGCGTGGAATATGGCATTCAGCTTTTATCAGTCCCTGCGCACCATTCCGATCGAGCTCACGGAAGCCGCGGAATCGTTTCGGTTATCCCCATGGATGCGTTTTTGGCAGCTGGAGGTTCCGTTCGGCATGCCGGCGCTCATTTGGAACATGATGATGTCCATGTCCGGCGGCTGGTTCTTCGTGGTCGCCTCGGAGTCGATCAGCGTCGGCCATACCACCGTGGCGCTGCCGGGCGTCGGCTCGTATATCGCGCTTGCCATCGAACAAAAGAATCTCGCCGCCATCGGTTGGGCCATCGCCACCATGTTGATCGTGATCCTTCTTTATGACCAGCTGCTGTTTCGGCCGCTGGTGGCGTGGGTGGACCGCTTTCGCGTCGAGCAAGAGCCGGGAGCCCGGGTGCCGGACTCTTGGGCGCTGACCATGATGCGCCGCTCGCGGCTGATTCAGGCGGCGACCGTTGCGTTTCACGCCGCCGTCATGTTTACCAGCCGCGCCGTGAAGCGCCGTGATGAGCCGTTGCAGGAGCGCGCCGATAAACCAAGGCGATCCCTGGATCTGTTGTGGGTGATGTTGATCGTTGCCGCGGTCGTGGCCGGGCTTTGGCACATCGTGGTGGTGGTGATTCAGAACACGCCGCTCAAGGAAGCACTGCAGGTGTGCGGTCTGGCGACGCTCACCATGCTGCGGGTGTTCGTCTTGATCACGCTCGCCAGTTTGGTGTGGGTGCCCATCGGCGTGTGGGTGGGGATGCGGCCGCGCGCTGCGCAAATCGTTCAGCCCATCGCGCAATTCATGGCGGCATTTCCTGCGAATCTGTTGTTCCCGATCGCGGTGTACGGAATCGTTCGATGGAAACTGAATCCCGACATTTATTTGAGTCCGCTGATGATCTTGGGAACGCAGTGGTACATTCTATTCAATGTCATCGCCGGCGCCTCTTCGATTCCAGCGGAGATGCGCTATGTTGCGGAGAATTTCCGCATCACGGGCTGGCTGTGGTGGCGCAAAGTTGCGCTGCCCGCGATTCTGCCGTTCTATGTGACGGGCGCCATTACGGCATCGGGCGGATCCTGGAACGCCGCCATCGTCGCCGAGCTGGCCACCTGGGGAGATACTCAGATCCACGCGCAAGGCTTGGGCAGCTATATCGCAGAGGCGACCACGGCGGGAGATTTTCACCGCATCGTGTTGGGGATCGGCACCATGAGCTTATTCGTCGTGGTCATCAATCGGGTTTTTTGGCGCCCGCTGTATTACTACGCCGAGCGCAAGTATCGACTGACCTAGAGGCTTGTCAGAGTAGGGTTTATGGCATGAATACCACCTCACCGCTGCTGCAATGCACAGACGTCCGCAAGGCCTTTCCGAAGCCGGACGGCGCCGAGCTGTTGGTATTGGAGGGCATGAATCTCGAGCTGCGCGAGGGGCAAATCGTCGGCTTGCTCGGCAGATCCGGTTCGGGCAAATCCACCTTGCTGCGTCTGATCGCGGGACTGTCCGAGCCCAGTGCCGGGAATTTGCGCTACCTGGGCAAGCCGATATCGGGCCCGGCGCCGGGTATCGCGATGGTGTTTCAGAGTTTCGCCCTGTTTCCCTGGCTCACCGTCTTTGAAAACGTCGCCTTGGGACTCGAGGCACAGCGGATGTCCCGGCCGGAAATCCGCAAGCGATCCTTGGCCGCGATCGACCTCATCGGCTTGGACGGGTTCGAGTCCGCGTATCCTCGCGAGCTCTCCGGCGGCATGCGCCAGCGCGTCGGCTTCGCCCGGGCGCTGGTGGTGCATCCGAACATTTTGCTGATGGACGAGCCTTTTTCCGCGTTGGACGTATTGACGGCGGAGACGCTGCGCACCGATTTCTTGGATTTGTGGGCTGAGGGGCGCATGCCCATCAAGGGCGTCATCTTGGTCACGCACAACATCGAGGAAGCGGTATTGATGTGCGACCGGGTATTGGTGTTCGGCAGCAATCCCGGCCGCATTTTGAGCGAGATCAAGGTGAGCCTGCCGCAGCCGCGAAACCGCCTCGATCCGAGTTTTCGCGAGCTGGTGGAGCGCATCTATGTCGAAATGACGGCGCGGCCCATCGGCGCAACGCCGGGCCGCAAGGAGAATTTCCCGGGCTTGGGAATAGGCAGCGCCTTGCCGCACGTGTCCTCCAACGTGCTCGCGGGATTGATGGAAGCCGTCGCTGCGGCACCCTTCAACGGCAAGGCTGACCTGCCGGAAATCGCCTCTGACCTGACCATGGAGATCGATGAGTTGTTTCCCGTTGCCGAAACCCTGCAAATGCTGCGTTTCGCCGAACTGGAAGGCGGCGACTTGAAACTGACCGAGGATGGATTGGCATTCGCGCATGCGGCGCTCGATGAGCGCAAGCGCATTTTCACGCGCCATTTGCTGACCTACGTGCCGCTGGCCGCCCATGTCCGTAGGGTTCTGGACGAACGGGCGTCTCATTCCGCTCGAAAGAGCCGATTTATCGACGAATTGGAGGACTTTATGTCCGAGGAGGCCGCGGAACAGAGCCTGCGCGCGGTGGTGAGCTGGGGCCGATATGCCGAGGCCTTTGCCTATGATGACGAGAATGCCATGTTCAGTCTGGAGAATCCGACTTAAAATGATCCAATGACCGAGACGGCGCCCTATTTGACCCTGCATGTCCCGCCGGACGAAATGGTGAAGTACATTCAGGATCTGATGACACTTCCGCACGGCGAAATCGCGGCCAGCTCGGCCATGGCGCTGGCGCAGCGCCACTGGGGCGGCGACACACCGCTGGCGCGCGCGGCGCTGTTGCGGTGGGGGGCGCTCAATCTGGCGTTCCAGGACAAACGCTTGGAAACATGGACCGTCACCCGTGAACGCGATCGCATCCAGGTTCCGGCGGCGCTCGTGGCGGCCGCGGGCGTCGCTCCTTTGGTGATCGATAACGAGCGGGCGGTATTCGACATACCCGCACTTCTGGACGCCACCCTGGAATTCCAGCCGCCAGCGGGTCAGGCGTAATCGCCATGAAAGCCACTGTTGAGCAGGCGCCGAAGCCGCGCTTTGGGGTGCTGCGCACCATCGCCCTTTACAAGATCGTGAAGGTGTTGCTGCTGCTCGCCGTTGCCTACGGGGAATTGCGGCTTCGGGACGCCTCGCTCGCAGCGAAGCTGTTGTCTTGGGCGCAGGCCAGGCCCTATGGGCTGGAGCACCGGGTCGTTACGCAACTGCTGGAGTGGTTCAGCGGATTGAGCGTGTCGCGAATCCATGCACTGCGAATGGTGACGCTGGCCTACGCCGCCGTTTTTGCGGTCGAGGGTGTGGGCCTGTGGATGCAGAAACGCTGGGCCGAGTGGTTGACGGTGATCATTACGGCCTCGCTGGTCCCGCTGGAAGCCTGGGAGATCTTCTACCGGCCGACCATCGGCAAGGTCTTGATCCTGCTGGCCAACGTGGCCGTCGTCGCCTACCTGGTGTGGCATGTGCGCACGAAGAATCGTGCCGTTCCTTAAGGAATGTCAAGGCAACGTGAAAAGATCTTCATCTCGGTTGTAACGCATTAATCCGTCGTATTCTTCGCAGCGCTTGAAGCCTCAACCACCGTTTGGAGATCTCATGAAGAAGTCTGCGACCCTCATTACCACCGCCTTGTTGACTCTTGGCTTCGCCGCCGCCTCCATGGCTGCCGACATGCCGAAGTCCGCCGCGCCGATGGCTGCCGATTCGGCCACCCCTGCGCCCGCGACCAAGACCCATAAGCACACGAGCAAGAAGCACAAGAAAGCCGCCCCTGCTCCTGCGACAACCAAGTAATATTATTGGTATGAGGCCCCGACCGCTTCACGGCGGCCGGGGCTTTTTTTCGTGCTTAAAACGGCGGGAACATGGATCTGATAGTCGCAGTCAAGGCGTTGATACTGGGCGTTGTCGAAGGTCTTACCGAATTCCTGCCGGTATCCAGTACCGGGCATTTGATCGTGGTGGGCAGTCTGCTCAATTGGAACGACGAGAAGGGCGAGGTATTCGAGATCGTCATCCAATTTGCCGCCATCCTCGCGATCTGCTGGTTGTACCGGCAGCGGCTTTGGAATGTGATTGCGACTCTGCCGCGCGATCGCAAATCGCAGCGATTTACTTTGAATATCGTGCTGGCATTCTTGCCGGCCGCCGTGCTCGGCGTGATTTTCATCAAGGCCATCAAGCACTACTTATTCGCGCCGGTACCGGTGGCAACGGCTTTCATCGTCGGCGGCATCCTGATCCTGTGGATTGAGAGCCGCAAGGGCACGCCCCGCGTCGAGAATGTGGATGCCATCAAACCCGCTGATGCCACCTGGATCGGCTTTGCGCAAGCCTTATCCATGATTCCCGGCACGTCGCGCTCCGGCGCGACCATCATGGGCGGCCTGCTGCGCGGCCTATCGCGGCCAGCCGCCACTGAGTTCTCCTTTTTCCTCGCAATCCCCACCATTTTCGGGGCTACGGTGCTGGAACTGTACAAGGCGCGCCATCTGCTGAACGCCGATGACCTGGCCGTCATCGGCGTAGGGTCGGTGGCCTCTTTCATCAGCGCAGCCTTCGCCGTGCGGGCGTTGATTCGTTATGTCAGCGGCCATGATTTCAAGATTTTCGCCTGGTACCGAATTGCCTTCGGATTCATCATTCTCGGTACTTGGTACTTCGGCGTGGTGAAGTGGTAGCGGCGTTGAAGAAATCGGTTGGCTTTGCTGCGCTGCTGTGTCTATGGTGCATGGCGCATGGAGCTGAAGGCGATGCAAAAACAGCGGAATCACGTATCGGAAATCTCATCGTCGAGGTGCGTGCACGCGCCACACCTCCCGGCATCTCCGTGGGTGCGATCTATTTTTCGGTCAAGAACGCGGGCAGTACGGCGGATAGACTGCTCTCCGTCAGCACACCCGTTGCGGGCAAAGTTGAGCTTCACGAGAGCCGCTTGGTGAACGGCGTGATGGAAATGCGCGAGGTCACCTCGGTCGAGTGCCCGGCGGGCGCCACAGTGAAGGCAACGCCCGGGGGCCTGCATGTGATGCTGCTCGGGCTGGCGGCGCCGCTGGCGGCCGGGAGCGACTTTGATGTGTCGCTGCATTTTCGCGACGCAGGCATCTTGACGCTGAAGGTGCCGGTCACTTGAACGCTGCCACCATCCAGGCAACCGATGTGGCGCATCTGATTCAGGTCGCGCTCACGCCCATTTTCCTGATCTCGGCGATCGGGGTGACGCTCAATGTATTGACCAGCCGACTGGCGCGCATCGTCGATCGGGCGCGCGTCATGGAATCTCAGGTATCCCATCCGGATTACAAGCCTGAGGGCCGCGATCTGCACGAGGCGCTCGGCGTATTGGCGCGGCGCGCCCGCTACATCAACGCGGCGATCACCCTGATCACGCTATCGGCGCTGTTCATCGCCCTGGTGGTGGTGATGCTGTTCGTCAACGCCTTCGCTCATTGGGAATTGTCGGCCTTCATCGCCATCCTGTTCATTTTGTCGATGTTGGCGCTGGCGGGCGCGTTGACGGCGTTCCTCATCGAAGTGCGCATCGCCACCACGACCTTGCGCATCGGCATCGAGGCCGCGTCGCGCGACAGCTAGTGGGCGTCCCGCACCGCAATCGGCACATTGCACAAATCGATACGGCCGGCCTGGGTCTTGAAAAAGTCCTCGGGCCGATTGCGCCGTGATTCGACCAACGCGGTAAAGGTGGGGGTGTCGGTGCGGATGACCTCGAGATTGGAGCGTTCCGCGGCCGGCACATCGGCCGCCACACGAATCGACTTGATGGGCAGCGGCTTTTCATTCTTGGCATAGAAGCCCATCTCCGCGCTGCCGCGCGGCAGGCTCGACAGCAGCTCGATGCCTTTGATCACTCGTCCCACCAATGCGACATTTCGATCGAGATGCCGCGGCGCATGGCCGATGACCACGTACATTTCGGCGCCGCTGCCGCTCTCGGCGTCCAAATCGCGCCCCACACCGACCATGCCGTAGCAATGCGCCAGCCATGCCTTGTGCAACTTCTGCGAGCGCGCCACGGGAAACCCTGCCGAGAAGCCGACTTCCGGCGCGTAGACATCGCCGTCCGGCAATCGCGTAAAAGCCATCTGCGGCGACAGGGCGGAATCGAATTCCGGCGCCACCTTGCCGATCCCCGGCGGCAGCGGATGCCGATTGTCCGGGTCGCCCCACTGTGCCACGTAGTTGTCCTGCTCGCGGATGATCGAAAGTCCGTTGAAATACCCCGCCCGCGTGAGGGTCTTGATGTTGACCACATGCAGAGGCGCGAAGGCCGGCGCCAATTCGATGACCACGCGGCCGCCGGGCAAGTCGACGTACAAGGTGTTTTCCGGGTCGAGCGGGCGCCAATCCGCGGGGCTCGAGGCCGCCAAGACCTCCGGCATGCTGGGGTGTTTAGCGGCCAGCGCGGATTGCGATAAAATAACCAACGCGCAAGGGATTAAAAACTTAAGATTGCGGTCCATGTCCGAAGTATTGCATAAATCAGTCACCGGCAGCCTCAGGCAGCCTCCGAGGGGCAACATGCGCCGCATTTTATTCTGTTGCCTTGCGTTAGCTATCGCGGACCTGCGAATCGCGCCGGCCAATGCTCAAGGATACCCCGGCGGTGTTCCGCCGATTACGGGCAGCGGCGGTCGAACTTCGCAACACGAAGAAATTCCGTCAGCACCGCCTGATGTCAAGCCGGACAAGGCCGCGGCCAAGGCTTACGCCGCGGGCACGAAGAGCATGGTAAAGGCGCACGAGCTGGAAGATGCGATCGCCAAGGCCACTGACCCCGACAAGAAAGGCAAGGCGATGTCGAAATTGGAGGACACCTACGCCAGGGCGCTGGATCAATTCACCGAAGTCTTGCGCAACAAAGGCGACATGTACGACGCCTGGAATCAAATTGGCTACGTGCATCTGCGCTTCGGCGCGTACCGCGAGTCCATCGATGACTACAACCACGCGCTGGCGTTGAAGCCGGATCTTCTAGAGGCGACTCAGCATCGGGGCGAGGCCTATTTGGGCATCGATCACCTCGAGGAGGCCAAGGCCGCGTACATGGACCTGTTTTTCCACGCGCGGCCGCGGGCAGATCAACTGATGCTGGGTATGCAGGCTTGGCTGCGGAATCATCGCGCCGCGGCCAATGGCATGCGCGCCGCGGATATCGATGCCTTCGACAAATGGGTGCAGGAGCGCGACGGCATCGCCAAGACCACAGCCGCGAACTAGGAGCCACAGACTCCTAGGGCCGTTTTAGCGCATCGATTTGCAGGCGCAATTGTTCGACCAGCTCCTCGAGCGCGCTCACGCGCTGGCTTAACGTAGGCGCGCCGGATGCCGATGCAGCCGGTTCGGCCGCCTCCGGCTCCGGGGCTGATTCCAAGGCGCCTGAAAACAAATGCGCGTAGCGCGATTCGCGGGCCCCGGGGCTTCGCGGCAAGCGCGCGATGAAAGGACCATCTTCGCGCGTCATCAGGTTTCGCAAGGTGGTTTCCACCTCTTCGGCATCCGCAAATTCACACAGGCGATTGGTGCGCGAGCGCAGTTCGCCCGGCGTTTGCGGACCGCGCAGCAGCATCACGCAAATGATGCCCAATTCCTGCTTGGAGAACTTCAGAGAACCGAACTCGGTGTTGCAGAAGCGGTGCTTGTACTTGGTGACGCGGCCGCCGTAGCCGGCCGATTTATCGCTCACCAGGTACTTCTTCATCAACGAGTCGACCGACTGCTGAACCTCGCTCTCGCTCAGCTCCAGCACCGGATCGCGATTGGTTTTCTGATTGCAGGCGTTGGTGAGCGCATTCAATGACAAGGGATACTGATCGGGAGTGGTGATCTCCTTCTCGATCAGGCAGCCGATGACGCGCGCTTCGTGCGGGGAAAATTCAATATTCATGACACTTCCAACTCGGCGCCCGTTGTTCTAGGGTAACGCCCTTGAGCCCAAAGATAAGACAGGAATCCCAGAAATGAAAACCAAAGCCGCCGTTGCGACTGCCGCCCGCAAGCCCCTGGAAATCATCACAGTGGACCTGGACGGTCCGAAAGCCGGCGAGGTGTTGGTGGAAATCAAGGCCAGCGGCGTCTGTCACACGGATGAGTTTACCC
>DATHFB010000166.1:0-7222 GCA_035318305.1 Steroidobacteraceae bacterium
CTTCAGGGCATTTGCGACCGACGCGCGGATGACTTCGGTAGCCGGACAACCGACATAGGTCGGAGAAAGACCCACTTCGAGAATTCCGTCGGCCTGCGTTTTCACAAAACGAATGAGGCCCAGCTCGACGATGTTGACGGCCGGAATTTCAGGATCCTCAACGGCGCTGAGGGCGTTCCACGCCAGCGCAACCCGCTCATCCACCTCCGGCAGCACGGTGCTCACCAGCGTGCATCCGGGTAAATGCGTTGCAAGTACTGCATCTCGGCGAGTATGTAGCCAAGATGTTCGCTGTGTTGGCCGCGCTTGCCATGCCAGGCATGCGGGCGATCCGCAGGGCGCTGCAGCGTCGCTTCGGTCAATATCGCCTCGATGCGCCGGACCCAGGCGTCATGAACTTCCGACAGCCGCGGTGCGATCCCGCTGTCGGCCATCAAGCGGTCCAAATCGTCTTCGGCAAACAATTCCACGGTGTAGGGCCAAAGTAACTCGAGGGCAGATTGAACCCGAGCGTGGCTTTCTTCGGTTCCGTCGCCGAGGCGCACCAGCCAGCCGCTGCTATAACGCAGGTGATAGCGGGTCTCCTTGACGGATTTTGCTGCGATCGCCGCCAAGCGCGCATCGAGCGAGTTGGTCATTCGCTCGTACAGTTCCAGCTGAAACGCATCGATCAATACCTGCCGAACGATGGTTTGGCCAAAATCGCCGTTCGGTTGCTCCGCCAGTATCGCGTTGAAATACGCCCCCTGTTCGCGCAGGTAGGCCAGTTTGTCTTCGTCGCGGCCGCGGCCTTCGACCTCACCGGCATAGGTCAGCAACAGCCGCGCCTGACCGATCAAGTCCAGCGCAATATTGGCCACGCCCAAATCCTCTTCCAGGGCAGGCGAGTGACCCACCCATTCTCCCAGCCGCTGTCCGAGAACCAAGCTCAAGTCGCCTAGGCGCAGCACATAGCGGAACAGCGCCTGCGATTCGACCGTGTGCGAGTCGACCGTGTGCGCGTCAATCGCGGGTGAGCCCAAAGTCATAAGGTTTTAACCTCATCGGGAATCTCATAGAACGTGGGATGGCGGTAGATCTTGTCGCGGGCCGGTTCGAACAAAGAATCGGTCTCGGTGGGATCGGAGGCAACGATGGCATTGGAGGGCACCACCCAGATGCTGACTCCTTCCTGGCGGCGCGTGTACAAGTCGCGAGCGTGATCGACGGCCATGCGTGCATCGGCCGCGTGCAAACTGCCGACGTGTTTGTGATCAAGACCGCCGCGAGCGCGGATGAACACTTCGTACAAAGGCCACTGACGCTTGTCTTCCATCGATACCTCCCAATGCGGCCTTAAGCCGCGGCACCCGCGGCAGGCTGCCGCTGTTTCGCGGCATACGCGCTCGCTGCCTCGCGAACCCAAGCCCCCGCGGCATGCGCATTGCGGCGCGCGGCAATGCGCTCCGCATTGCACGGGCCATTGCCCTTTAAAACTTGATCGAACTCGCTCCAGTCGATCGGCCCGAATTCATACTGTTGTTTGGATTCGTCCCAGCGCAGCTTCGGATCGGGCACCGTGAGGCCCAGAAAATTCGCTTGCGGCACGGTAAAGTCGACAAACTTCTGCCGCAATTCGTCATTTGAGAAACGCTTGATTTTCCAGCGCTGCGAGTCGCCCGTATGGGTCGAATTGGCATCGGAGGGGCCGAACATCATGAGTGCCGGCCACCACCAACGGTTCAGCGCCTCCTGCGCCATGCGCTTCTGATCGGGCGTGCCTTGCGCCAAGTGAAGCATCAGATCGTAGCCTTGCCGCTGATGGAAACTTTCTTCGCGGCACACCCGCACCATGGCGCGCGCATAGGGGCCATACGAACAACGGCATAGCGGGATCTGATTCATGATGGCGGCGCCGTCGACCAGCCAACCGATGGCGCCGACGTCGGCCCAGGTCGGGGTTGGATAGTTGAAGATGCTCGAATACTTGGCCTTGCCCGATAACAATTGCTCGACCAGTTGGTCGCGGCTCACCCCCAACGTCTCGGCGGCGCTGTACAGGTACGCGCCGTGTCCAGCCTCATCCTGGACCTTGGCAATCAGAATCGCTTTGCGCTTCAAGGTGGGCGCGCGCGTAATCCAGTTCCCTTCGGGCAGCATGCCGACGATTTCGGAGTGTGCGTGCTGGGAGATCTGCCGGATCAAGGTATTGCGGTAGCGGGCCGGCATCCAGTCCTTGGGCTCGATTTTTTCCTCGGCGTCCACACGCGCCAGGAAGCGCTGTTCGAGTGCGCTTTCGTCGAGCGGCGCCGCCGCGTCCTCGGTTTTCGCATCCAAGCCTTGCGTATACATACCTGCCTCCGCGGGTGGCCGATTGCATAATAGTGATACAAAAAATATGGAAATGCAATGTTTTTTGTGTCATAACCGTCGGGCGCTCTTGAAGCGACGAATATGGCCAAAAACACCTACACCAGCGCTGCCGAACTGGTTGCTCGCTTTCGCCGGCAGCGCCCTTTGCGCGGCGGATCGCTCATCGTGACGCTGTTTGGGGACGCCATCATGCCGCGGGGCGGCGCCGTTGCTCTGGGCAGCCTGATCGACTTGGCGGCGCCGTTTGGGCTGAATGAGCGGCTGGTGCGCACAGCGACCAACCGGCTCGCTCAGGACGGCTGGCTCGAGGGGCGCCGCGAGGGCAAGCTCAGCGAGTATCGGCTGTCGAAGAACGGGCGCGAACGCTTCGCCGAGGCGACGAAGCGCATTTACAGCGAACCTGACACGCAGTGGTCGGGCCGATGGACATTGATCGTGGTGCCGCCGATGCGCTCGCCCAAGCGGCGCGCAATCCGCGAGGAATTGGTCTGGCGCGGGTTCGGCGAGATTTCCGCCACGGTATTTGCGCATCCGGAATTTGATTTGCGAACCTTGCGCTCGCAGCGGCGATCGGCTGGACTATTGTCCAAAGTCATCGCGTTCGATGCGGCGCTGGCGGCCGACGACGCGCCGCAACAGCTCATTCACCTGGGATGGGATCTCGATGATCTAGGGCTTCGCTATCAGCGCTTCGTCAAGCGCTTTGCTCCGGTAACGGCCGAGCTTGAACGCCGGCGGGAAATCGCGCCTCAAGACTGCTTTCTGGTGCGCACCCTGTTGATTCACGAATATCGGCGTTTGCATCTGCGCGACCCGCTGCTGCCGGCGCAGCTGTTGCGGGCAGATTGGCCCGGGGCGCAGGCCGCCGCCCTGTGCCGCGACATTTATGCGCGGGTGTTCGCACCCTCGGAAATCCATTTGTCGCGCGTTGCCAAAAGGCTTGCCGGGCCGCTGCCGGCGGTCGATCCGTCAATCATGCAGCGGTTCGGCGGTATCGGGCCATTGTTCCAGCGTCTCGACCACCAACTTTAAGAAAGCGTTTGCCTGGAATGCATCCAGCGCGCGATGGTCGATCGTCAACGTCAGATAGCACATGGGGCGCACCGCGATGGATTCGCTGCCGCCTGCTTCAATCACGCAGACGCGGCGTTGGACTTTACCGACGCCGAGAATCGCCACTTGCGGCTGATTGATGACGATGGGCGCCGCGAGCAGGCTGCCGCCGACGCCGTGATTCGAGATCGTGAACGTGCCGCCGCGCACATCCTGCGGCGCGAGCCGGCCCGCACGCGCACTTTCCACCAACGTGTTGAGACGTCGGGCGATGTCGAACAAGCTCAATTCTTGAGCGCGGTGAATGACCGGCACGATCAATCCCTTGGTCCCCAATGCCGTGCCGACGCCGATGTTCACGTCCGCGTGCAACTGCATCGCGTCTTGGGTGAACGTAGCGTTGACTTCCGGGTGCGCGCGCAGCGCACGCGCGCAGGCGCTGATGAAATACACGGTCAGCGTCAGTCGCGTGCCCTGCGACTCGTAATTTTGCGCATGCAAGGAACGATGCTTGAGGACGCGCGTGAGATCAGCTTCGAACAGCGTGGTGACATGCGGCGCGTCGGCGAGACTGCGGACCATGTGCTCGGCCACGCGCCGTCGAATCGCGGTATGCGGAATCAGCGTGCCCGCGGCGTCGCGTGCCGGCTCGGGCGCTGTTTTGGGTAGCGAGGCGCGCGGGACTTGGGTTCGCGACACATGGCGTGTCACGTCTTGGGCGGTCACCCGGCCGTTGCGGCCGGTGCCGTTGATGTCGCCCGCCGCAATCGAATGCTCGCGCAGCAGCCGCCTGACCGACGGGCTCAGGGGCTCCTGACCGGCGGCTGCCGCGGCCGCCTGCGGAGCGTCGATCTTGAGTGCTGCCTTCGGAGCGCCCATTTCCTTGGGCAATGCCGATTCGCCCGCCAATCTCAATCGCGCGAGCACTTCATCGGGGCTGACCTCGGCGTCCACCTCCTTCAGTACTTCGATCAACGTGCCGCTGACCGGCGCGGGCACCTCGACCGTGACTTTGTCGGTCTCGAGTTCCACCAAAGGCTCGTCTTTGATGACCGGATCGCCGACCGCTTTGCACCAGCGCAAGATCGTGGCGCGGGTTCCTTCCGCATTCGGCGGAGCGAGCACGTCTTCAATGCGGCTCATGCTTAAACTTCAGTCAAGTCGATGATCGATCGGGTAATGGTCTCGACACTGGGCAGCACGGCGTCGAGCAGCGCAGGATTGTGGGGGCTCGGGACATCCGGCATGGCGAGCCGCTCGATGGGCGCGTCGAGGTCGAAGAAAGTCTCTTTGGCGAGTACCGCCGCGATTTCCGCGCCGAACCCGGCCGTCATCGTGTCCTCGTGAACGATCAGACAGCGGCGCGTCTTGCGCACCGATGCCAGCGTCGCCTCCCGGTCCCACGGACAGAGCGTGCGCAAGTCCAAGAGCTCGGCTGATTTGCCGCTGGCATCGATGGCCTGCTCGCAGCGCTCCACCATGGCCCCCCAGGTCACCACCGTCAGCATGGTGCCTTCACGCAGCAGGCTGGCTTTGCCGAAGGGCACCACAAAGTCGTCGCCGGGATAGGGACGCCGCGCCCAGCTGCCATCGAGCAATGATCGGTGCTCGAAGAAAATCGTGGGGTCGTTGCCGCGCAAGGCGCTTCTCAGCAATCCCACCGCATCCTGAGCATTCGACGGCATGGCCAATCGCCAGCCGACTCCATGCAGCCACTGCACCTCGTTCGATTGGCTGTGCCAAGGGTCGCCGCACTTGAAGAATCCGCCCGGGATGCGCACCACCATCGGGGCGGCGAATCGATTGACGGTGCGCCAGCGCATCGTGCCGCAGTCGTTGAGCTGTTCAGCGGCGGGGTCGGCATACTTGCGGAATTGAATTTCGGGCACGGGCATGAGGCCGGCCGCCGCCATGCCGACCGCGCGGCCGATGATGCCCTCCTCGGAAAGGCTGGTGTCGAATACGCGATCGGCACCGAATTTCTCTTGCAGTCCCAGGGTTGCCGCATGCACGCCTCCCTTGCGCCCGACGTCCTCGCCGAACACCAGCATGCGCGGATTCGTGGCGAGTTCATGCTCCAGCGTGCGGCGTACCGCGGTCACCAAGTTGATGCGCGGACCTTCGGGGTGGGGCTGCTCGCTGCCCGGCGATGGCACGACGCCCGCGCAGCGTATTCCACCTTGCTGCTGTAGATCGATTGCGCCATCCGCGCGGAGTTCGGAAAACACATGGCGTTGGATGCGCTTGGGGTCAGGTGCGGCGCGCCGCTCGACCTTGGCCAGCGTCTGCGCAACGGCTGCGCGGCCGTCGGCCATTTCTTGATCCCAGTCGGCGGCGGAAATCGTGTGCGGTACCAATTGGCCGCGCAGCTTCGCGAGTGGATCCCGCTCCTTTTCCTCCGCAATTTCACCCGGGCTCTTGTAGGCCTGAGTGTCCTGTCCGGAATGGCCCGACAGGCGGGGCACCACGAGCCTGATGAGTGCCGGGCCATCACCGGATCGCACCCCGGCGACGGCGCTCTGGATCAGGGCGGCAGCGGCCGATGGATCCGATCCATCGCCATCGAGTACGCGAAGCCCGCGAAAGCTCTCGAGATTACGCGCGATATTGCCGCCCGGAGTTTGCTGTCGCGACGGGACCGAAATTCCGTAGCCGTTATCTTCGATGAAGAATAGGAAGGGCAGACGTTCGGTGGTGACAATATTCAAGGCAGCCCAAAACCCGTTGGTCGCGGTCGAGGCCTCTCCGCCATGCGCCACGGCAATACTGCTCCTGCAGGCCTGATCGCCCAGCTGCGCGCTCCGATAACGCAGGGCTTGCGCCCATCCCACGGCCGGCGTGTATTGCGCGCCCACACCACCGCATACCGGTAGAACGCAGGGCCCCGCTTTGCGCGGCATGTTGAACACCACGCCGATATCCCGCCCATCGCTCATGCCGCCGGCGCGCATCATGGTGGAGCCCAGCGCTTCCTCCGGCGGAAGCCCTAGTCCGAGCAACAGCGGACGGGATCGATAGTAGGCGCCCACGCCATCTTGGGATCCGGTGAGCTGAGTGCTCAATAGCACTTGAGTGAGATCGTGCCCGCGAGCGGAAAATTGATACAGGACCTTGCGATCGCGCAACAGCGTGAATTCTTCCAGGTCGTCGAGCGCGCGCGAAACGGCGACATGACGCAGGACGCTGCGCCAGTCGATGGCGTTCGGCTGCGGCGCCTGCTGCATCTTAAGGGGGTTTGCAACCATCGCGATGCCTCGTTAATCGTCTAGTCGGCCTGAGACTAATGCACCAGGGGTGCAGGGAATCGCCAATTACAGCCTACATTTGCGGTATTATTGGCGATTATCACCAATTTATAGCTAATAGGTGCTTGAAACATGAAGTTTGATCGCTTTGATGCCAAAATACTTGACGCGCTGCAACGCGACGGCAGATTGTCGGTGGTAGACCTCGCCGACTCCATCGGCTTGTCGCCCACGCCCTGCGCGCGACGCATCAAAGCGCTGGAATCCGAAGGGGCCATCGAGGGCTACACCGCCGTGCTCAACCCGGCCCGCGTCGGACTGGCGGTGCTCGCCATCGTGCAAGTCAAGCTTACCGAGCACACCGACGAAACGGTGGCGCGGTTCGAGCGCGAAATCCAACTCATGGATGAGGTGACGAGATGCTTCGCGATGACCGGAAGCTACGACTTCATCCTCGAGGTCTACGGCAAGGACTTGGATGCCTTGAGCAACGTGGTGCTCAAGAAACTCATTCGCGTGCCCAACGTTCGCGACATGCAATCGAGCGTGGTGCTCGCGACCATAAAACGCAC
>DATHFB010000167.1:0-33947 GCA_035318305.1 Steroidobacteraceae bacterium
GCCTCTCGTGCGCCGTCAGGTTGTCGGTGGCGCCTGACGCAAATCGCCGCAGCAACTCGGCATAGTGCGCCTTGGCCTGCGCGACGATCCGCTCCCGCTGCCGCGGGGAATCCGCCGGATCGAAACGCAGCACTTCGTAGACCAATCCTAAATTCCAGTCATCGTGCAGCAATCCCTGGTCGGTGGTGACCTCGGTGTAGACGCGAATCCAGAAGCGCACGTCCGGCTCGAGCTCCGGCGGATGCGCGAATGCATCCGCGGGCTCCGCGGCCAGGCTCGAGCCACTGATGAGTGGCGCGAGCAGCAGGGCCAGCGCGGTGAACAAACCTCGACGATTCGACTTAAATTCAAGCAATTCAATGGCCTCAACAGTAAAACAACCCAGAACGACGCAGGTTGCGGCGACCGGCCGGCGATTGTCGCGCAATTGGACGCGCCGCGATGCTTACGGCTTAGTAATATCGGCACGCAATGGAGGGGAGACTAAAAAATGACGATTCGGTCGGCAGCCTCCGGCGCCCTCAAATCCTGCGTGGTTGTACTTGGCCTCTAGGGCTGGCACAGCACCATGCCTGCGATGATCGCGCCGACGCATCCGTACTGGAGTTTCGAGATGCGCTCTTTGAGGATCAGCGCCGCGAACGCAAGCGTCACGACCGGATAGGCTCCCGTCAGCGGAACCACGATCGAAATCGGCCCGTAGCGGCTCGCGATCATCACGCCGAGATCGCCGCCGGCCATCATCCCCATCGGCACGAATGAGTGCAGGTACTCGCGTGCCGAGTGCCTTCCCTGCCGCCCCTTGAGAAACCCGTACAGGCCCAGCGATAGAACGCCGCCGATGGTGTTGCACACCATGAGGTTGACCTCGCTGGCCCCGGCAAAGGAGTAGGCGTGCTTGACGATGGTGTTGGACGTCGCCCAGCAAATCAGCGCGAGGAAGGCCAGCGGGATCCAGCGTCGGCTGAGAATCTTCATGTCCGCGTCCGGCGGCGAATAAGAGAGCCCGAGGCAGCCGCCGATCACCAACGTAACCGCGACGTACTGCAAGGTGCCCAATTCCTCGCCGAGGAAGATCCGCGCGAACACGACGGTGAGTGCCGGGTATGCCGCCGACAGCGTACCGACGATGGTGATTGGACCCGCGATGATCGACTCGAAGTACAGAATCCAGCCGGTGCCGTCGATGATGTAGGCAAGGACACCGAGTTCGATGAAGGCTCGGCCGTCGGCCGAAAACAGCGACGGATGCTCGTGAGTGAAGAACCAGGACAGGTTGACGATCGCCTTGGCGAGCACGAAGTACAGGCAGAAACGGGCCGGCGACACCTCGCCGATGTACTTCTTGACGAGCCCCTGGCCGACGCCGTACAGAAATAACGCGAACATCGAAGGCGTCAGCCAGGCGAGCAGGGCTGTAGTGGCGGGCGTGGTGGACATTGCCTATTCTAGCCGGCATGCACAAGATCCTGATCAACGGCGCGTGGGTCGACGCGCTCACCGATGCGAGCCGCGAGATCAAGAACCCAGCGACGCTGGAACTGCTCGGCAGGGTGGCGGACTGCGGTCCTGAGGATGTTGCTCGTGCGGTCGCCGCGGCGAAGGCGGCGCAGCGCGGCTGGTGGAAGGTGCCCGGCGTTGAAAAGGCCAAGCTGCTGCGGGAGATCGGGGCCCGAATCCGCGGCCGCGAGCACGCACTCGCGGCCCTGATGACCCGGGAGACCGGCAAACCGCTGTGCGAATCGGTCGACTGCATTGACTGGGTAGCGGCATGCTTCGAGTACTTCGGCGAGGTGGCGCGCTCGTCCTATGGCAACTCAGTGCCGCCGGTCGCGCCCCATCAGCTCAACTTCACCATCAAGGAGCCGTTCGGCGTGGTCGCCGCGATCGTGCCGTTCAACTTTCCTCTGCTGCTGATGGCCTGGAAGGTGGCGCCTGCGATCGCAGCCGGCAACACGGTGATCTGCAAGCCACCGCACCAGAATCCACTATCGAACCTCATGCTCGCCGAGGTCTACGATCTGCTGCCGCCCGGCGTCGTCAACGTCGTGACCGGCGCGGCCGACACCGGTACCGCTCTCGTCGAGCACCCGGACGTGGACTTCATCGCCTTTACGGGCTCGAACGCCGTGGGGCGCAAGATCGCCGCGGCCGCCGGCGCCCAGCTCAAGAAAGTGAACCTCGAACTCGGCTCGATCGATCCGTTCATTGTCTTCAAGGACGCCGACCTCGACGTCGCGGTGCCCGGCGTTGCCTGGGCGCGGCTCCTCAATGCCGGCCAGGTCTGCACCTCGAGCAAACGCATCTATGTCGAGCAGCCAATCGCCGGCGAGTTCATGGAACGGATGCAAGCGTATGTGGCCCGGCTGCAAGTCGGCGACCCCATGGCATCCGACACCGACTTGGGTCCGCTGATTTCGCGCGAGGCTGCGCAGCGGGTCGAAGATCAGGTCGCACGCGCGGTGAAGGATGACGCCACTCTCAAGCTCGGCGGTGGAACGTTGCGGCCGCGTGGGCTCCCCGGACACTTCTTCCAGCCGAGCATTTTGACCAATGTGCGCCACGGCAGCGTCGCGACGCGCGAGGAAATTTTCGGGCCGGTGGTGTCGATCACCACAGTTGCCGATGCCGACGAGGCGATCCGCCTCGCCAACGATTCCGCGTACGGGCTCGGCGCTTCGATTTACACCAAGGACCTCGCGACGGCGATGCGCGCGATGGAGTCGATCAAGGCCGGCACCTTCTGGATCAATGATCCGTTGACCGACAATGACGCGGCGCCTTTCGGCGGCATGCGCCACAGCGGCATCGGGCGTGAACTCGGGCCCGAGGGGCTCGACGCCTTCCGCGAGCCCAAGCACGTGCACTTGGACTGGGTCATGGAGCGCAAACCATGGTTCTTCCCATACCGCGATCGCAAGCCGCCAGGCGGGAGCGGGACGCGTTGATTCTAGGCGCGCAGCCGCTACTTCGGATTGCAAATCGCCACGCACACCTGCGCTGCCTCCAGCTGCTCCTTTGCGCAGGCCGCCTGATCCTTTCCGCTTTTCAAGCATTTTCGATACTGCACCTGCATTTCGTGCGTGCATTTCTGACACTTCGCGTCGCCCAATGCACCGCTCGCTCCCGCGAAGAAGGCCACCGTACCCAACAATCCCGCAAGCAGCTTCATTTCAGTCACTCCCCGCATTCTGTTCAGCGCGCGCTCGATCAACGCAATGCCGCCGCGAGAATCATTCGCGCCTTCTCCCAATCCCGCTGCACCGTGCGCTCGGTGACATCCAGTGTTTCGGCAATTTCTTGCTCACTGTAACCGCCGAAGTAGCGCATTTGCGCCACTTGGGCCAAGCGCGGTTCTGCTTTTTCCAAATCATCGAGCGCTTCGTGAACCCGCAGAATGGTTTCTTCATCGTTCGCGACATTGGCTGCAAGCTTGGTGGATAAGGTCAGGGGCCGCCAATCGCCGCCTCTTTTTTTCGCGACCCTTTCGCGCACGCTGTTGACGATCACTGATCGCATCACCTGCGAGGCATAGGCAAAGAAGGCCCGTCGGTCCTCGGCGCGCAGCTCGCCGGCCTGCACAAAGCGCAAATACGACTCGTGCACCAGGCACGTCGTGTCCAAGACTGCGTCGCGGCCTCCGTCCCGCAACCGGGCTCGCGCCAACCGCTGCAGCTCAGGATAAGCGGCGGCGTAAAGCGCGTTGCGCGCGTCCGCGTCTCCCGACTGCATCCGTCCGAGTAGCTCGGTGAGCTGGTTCATCGATTGCCCTGGCATCCCGCTTAGGTTCGATCCAAGCAAGATAGCGCTTCCGTTGGCCCAGTGCCACGGCGGGCAGAGGAATTGTCAGGGGCCGATGTCGGCTTTCGCTCCCGGCCGGCGTCTGTATGAGTGAGGCAGCAAAACGGACGGCCGATCTGCCAACAGCCAGGCCACCTAATCGACCATCCCGGAGACGACAATGAACACTTCCAATCACTTACCCCGCATCCTCGCCGCAACGATTTTCGCCGCCCTGACATGCGGCATCGCCACGGTGTCCTTCGCATCCGACGGCACCGACGCCTTGCAGACGACGGTGAAATACGGCGACCTCAACGTATCGAGCCCGTCAGGCGCCGCCACGCTCTACAGCCGCATTCGTGCGGCGGCGGAAAATGTATGCCACCCGTTCAGCAATCGAGATTTCGCCTCGCAGAAACTCTTGGCTGCATGCGTGCACCAGGCAATGAGCGACGCGGTCAATGAAGTCAATCAGCCGGCTTTGTTCACGATTTACAGTGCCAAGACCGGAACTTCAAAGCCAATCCTGCTTGCATCGGACCAGGCCCGCTAAGCAACCCGCGCCGGGCGGTGCCCAGCCACCGCTCGGCCGACACCGCCCTAGGCGACGCTGGCGCGCAAGTTCCTGTTGGGCCGAAACGCCAATCCGAACAGCAAAAAGATGCCGATTGCGGCGGCGGCCGGAATCACCCAGATTGCATGCCAATCGTGGCTTACCTGCAAGCACGCGTGCAGCGCCGCTGACGCATCGCTGCACGACGGATCGCGAATGGCGTGGCGATTGACGATGGCGCCGGATACGAAAGCGCCGACGAAGTAACCCAGTCCGTTGGTCACGAAATTAATCAATCCTTGCGCGGCGGCGCGGATCTTCTCTCCTGCACGCTGATCGGTATAGACCTGGCCGCCGACGAAGAAGAAGTCGTAGCACACGCCGTGCAGCAGGATGCCGGCGTAGATCAGCCACATGCCGGCTGCCGCGTTGCCGTTGGCGAAGGCAAAATACCTCAAGCCCCAAGCCAGCATGCCCACCAGCATGATGACCTTGATGCCGAATTTGCGCAGCAACGCTGCCAGCATCAACATGAAGGCGACTTCCGAGACCTGCCCAAAGGTCTGGATGAATGCGGCCTCCGGCACCTTGATCTCGTTCAGGAACGGATTGGCAAAGGTGTAGTAGAACTGCAGCGGAATGCACAGCAGGAATGAGCCGAGAACAAAAATGAGAAAATCGCTCTCCTTGAGCAGCTGCAAGGCGTCGAGCCCCAAGGCATCGCGCAGATTGAACGGCGCCTTGGCCGACTGCGGCGGTGTGTGCGGCAAGAACAGCGAATAAACCGCCATGCATAGGGATGCGCCGGCCGCGATTTGCATCGGCAGCACCAAGGCATCCGCGTGCAGGCGCTTGCCGACCAATACGCCGGCGGCGATCCAACCCAGTGTGCCGAGCACGCGGACGTAGGGAAAGCTGGTGGATTCCTTCAAATGGTGGAAGGCCAGAGAGTTGGTCAGCGACAGGGTCGGCATGTAGCACAGCGCGTAGAGAATGAGCAGAGGATAGAAGGTCGCGAACTCGGTTTGCCGGGATACCATCCACATCAGGCCCGCGCCGATGAAATACAACGCGGCCAGCAGCTTTTCGCTCGCGAACCAACGGTCCGCGACGATGCCGATGAAAAACGGGGACAACAGCGCACCGATGGCGGTCGCTCCATACGCGAGGCCGATCTGCGAATCGGTGAAGTGCAGCGTCTGTCCGAGATAGGTCCCCATCGTGACGAACCAGACCCCCCAGATGAAGTACTCCAGAAACATCATCAGCGACAGGCGCGCCGGGATCATGGCAGTTCGCGGATGCGGATGTGGCGCAGCGCGAGGGATCCCGGATGGTCCCCCTGAATACCGATCAAACCGCTCTTCGCGAGGCCGTAATGAGGATATTCCTTGAATTTACTGGCAGCGACCTTGGCGGTCCACTCGGGGCTGCGCAAATCGTATTCGACCACTTTCTGGCCGTTCAGCCAGTGCTCGACATGATCGCCCTTGAGGACGATGCGCGTCTTGTTCCACTCGCCGAACGGCTTGACCACGCCTGCCGTCGGTGCGTAGAGGCCATAGGCCGCGGCGGCGGCGGTCAGGCGGTTGCGCCCGTCGGGCGCGTTGGCATCGTCGAGGAGCTGGTACTCCGGCCCACTCCAGTAGATTTCATCGTATTCGCGCGTGCCGCGGTAAAAAACGCCGCTGTTGCCCGCCTTGCCGACCTTCCACTCGAGTTCGAGTTCGAAATTGCCGAACTGATCCCGAGTCACGAGATCATCGACATGCCCTTCCTTCGCCAGAGTGCCATCAACGACATGCCAGCCCTCAGGCATGCCGTCCGAGCGCCAGCCGCGAAAGGTGTCGAGCAGCGTGCCGTCGAACAGCACCCGCCACTTCATCGTCGGCGGCGGAGGATCTTTGGCGCTCGCATCACCGCCCATCCCTGCGGCCAACAAAAGAGCGCTGACCAGCAGCGCCGCGTGGCGAATTAACCTGTTGTGCATATTTTATCCTGCGCGAAATTAGCGTTGAGTACCCATTGCTCAAGAAGTCTTCCATGTGCTCAAGAAGCCTTCCACGTGCCCCGCGCCACCGCGGGCACGAACGCGTCCAAGCCCGGCGGCGGAAAGTCGAGTGTTTTGCCAAGCTCCGCGCTTTGATATGCCGCCATCAGCAGCGACACCACCTCGAGTCCGTCGTCGAAAGTCAGCAGGGGCGCTTCCTTGCCGAGAAATGCCCGCACAAAATGCCGGTCTTCATTCTCATAGCCGTATGCGGCGGCCTCGTTCGCGATCACCGGCATCGATCCCACTTCGGCATTTTGCTTCTCGACCAGATCCTCGCCCGCCGCGCCGCGGACCTCGCGCGAAAAAAACAGATTCAGTCCGCTATTCAGCGTATTCCACGACATCGAGTACTCGGGGCCCAGCAGCTCGGCGGACAAGCGCAACCCGGCGCCCACGAAACTCCAGGATGTCGAGGCTTCGCCGATCAAGATCTGGCCGTCGGCGGTTTCAAACTCGATCATGACGCTCGCAAAATCCTCCGAGGGACGTTTTGCGTAGTCGACTTCGCGGCCAAAAGTGGCGGCGAGTTTGGCGGCGTAGGGAGCCTGCGACCACTTGAGGCTGGCAATATGCCCCGTGATGCGCACCGGCCGCACCGAGGCGCGCGCCGCCCCAGGCTGCGTCAGCAAGTGCCGCACCAGCAACACCGAGTGGCACATCATGTCGTTCAGCACGCCGCCGCCCTGCAATTCTCCCCGCCAGAACCAGGGAGCGTGCGGCCCGCTGTGCTCCTCGGATGCGCGCGCAAGATAGGGCCTGCCGGTGCTCGCCGCGCCGCGCGCCCAAAGCCGGGTTCGGCCGGTCTCGATTTGCGGAGCGAATACTTGATTCTCCAGATAGCCGTGCGCGACGCCGATGCTCTGCATGAGCGCCAGCATGCGCTTGGCCTCGGCGACGTTCCGTGCCAGCGGTTTCTCGCAGGCGATGCCGCGCAGCGTCCCCACTCCGCCTTCGATGGCGTGAACGATCTCTTCCATGTTCTCGAGCCGCGAATGGTTGGGTCCGGTGAGCCAAAGCGCGTCGATCAAGGGATCCGCCACCATATCGCGAATCGATGCGTAGGCCTTCGCCGGGCCGATGTCCAGACTGCGCGCCAGCGCGGCCGCCGAGCTCGTATGTTCCAGATTCGGACTCCACACGCCGCGCACATCGGCGTCGCGCACTGCCTGAAAGGCCTGCATGTGAAAGCGCGCATTGAAGCCGCTGCCGACGAAGCCCACGCCAAGCCGGCCCTGTGTGTGGTGGTTTGAATTGCTGCTCATGCCGGTTCCTTTCCTAGGCCCAATTTGCGCAGCAGCTCCACCGGCGGTCCGTCGAATTTGAGCAGGGGAACGTTGCCGATGTAGCCGAGATCCTGGTGTCCTGCCGGGGTCGAGTAGTAGCCGCCGACGGTCAGGTCGCGGTAATGCGTGAAGAACTTGGCGGCTCGCGCAAATTTCGCCGCAGCCTTGGGCTCGTAGCAGATATCGTCGCAGATCGCGTGCTGCTGTGATTCATCGAGTTCAGCGAAATATTTCTCGAAGCGCAGCAGCGCTTCGGCGTCCATCCAGGCCAAACCTTCCAGCACGATCGGGCGATCGTCCAGCTGGCGCGCATAAGGAGCGCTCACCCATTCGTCGATGAAATCGACGATGCCTACGCTTTCGGCGCTGGGCGAACGGGCATCGCCGGGCAGAATAGTATTGCAGAGCGCGGCAGCGGTGCGCCGCTGCGCCGCGGACAGCGTCAACGGCCAGACCTCGCCCGGATGATAGATCTTGGTCAGCTTAGGGTCGCCGCCATAGCCGTTCGCCGTCGGCAGCCACGCCGAAACCTCTGCGCTTGCCGCGCGCTGATTCAACAGCGGCATGGCGGCGGCCGCCGCGAGCATCCACTTGATTGTCGTTCGCCGATCCGTCACAGCTCCTTCCTCCGCATCAACCGTGCAATATGATCGGACGCGCGCCAGGCCAGCGCCATGATCGTCAGCGTCGGATTCTTATCCGCGTTGGAAACGAACACGGCGCCATCGTTCAGGAAAAGATTCTTGACGTCCCAGGTCTGGCACCATTGGTTGGTGACGGAGGTTTTCCGGTCCGCGCCCATCATGGCGCCGCCGACTTCGTGAATGATGAAGCCTCCCGGGGAGATCGCTTCGGCACCGTCGCTCTTCACTTCGCCCATGACACGTCCGCCCATGGCTTCAATGATGCCCGCAAAGGTCTTTTGCATATGCGCGGCCTGGCGGGTCTCGTGGTCGGACCATTGCCAATGAAAGCGCAGCGCCGGTATGCCCCACTTGTCCTTCAGGTTCGGATCGACCTCGCAATATGACTTCTCGTTTGGGATCATCTCGCCGCGGCCGGCGAATCCCACAAAGGAGCCGTAATAGCGCCGCGCATCGTCTTTGAGCTTGTTCCCGTAGCTGCCCCCGGTGAGCGATTCGATGCCGCGCAAAGTGCCGAAATCCGGCATGCGTCTGCCGCCGCCGAACTCAATGTGATACCCGCGCGCGAAGTCCAGCCTGCCTTTCTGCTGATCTTGATATCCCCACCAAGGTGCATAGAACGCGTGACCGCTGGCGCCGTCCTCGTTTTGCGGCGGCAGACTCTCGAGCAATGGCACCTGGCCGCGCAGGCTGCTGCCCACCGTGTCCATGAGATAGCGGCCGACTCTACCGCTGGAGTTCGCCAGGCCCTGGGGGAACTGCGCGCTTTTCGAGTTGAGCAGGATTCTCACCGTTTCACAGGCGCTCGCGGCCAGAACAACCACGCGCGCGGCGGCCACACGCTCGCGGCCGCTGATCCTATCGATGTATTTCACGCCTTTCGCCAGGCCGTTGCGGCCCATGAGGACCTCGCTGACCATCGCGTCAGTGACGATGCGCAGATTGCCCGTCGCCAGCGCGGGCGGCAGATGTACCGTCGTCGACTGATAGTTGGCGCGGATGGAGCAGCCGCGGCCGCAATCGGTCGCCCAGAAACACGCCGCGCGTTGCTGCATGTGGGCGGCAATGATCTTCTGCGCCTTGAGATTGCCGGGATGCAGCAGCGCGGGCGAGCGCTTGAAATCGAGCTGCTGCGTGAGAACGGCGCGGTGCCCTGGAATGATGGGAATCCCGAGGCGCGTGGCCCGCTGCTGAACCAAGTAGTCGCTGACCAGCGGCGCGGGCGGCGGCAGCAGGCAGCCATCCGGGGAGTTCGGCGTATTTTCCAGCCCCTCGGAAGTGCCGTACACGCCGATGAGCCTTTCCACCTTGTCGTAGTACGGTGCCACATCGTCATAGGACATCGGCCAGTCGAAGCCCAAGCCGTCGCGGCTGTGGGGCTTGAAATCGTACGGCCCGTTGCGCAAAGAAATGCGTCCCCAGTGATTGGTCCGACCGCCCAGCATGCGCGAGCGCCACCACGCAAAGCGGCGCCGCGGATCGTCGCTGGACTGGGAATACGGCTCGCCCGGCACCGTCCAGCCGCCGTCGACGGTCGCATCGTAGAATCCGAAACCCTTTTCCGGCGTGGCGGCGCCGCGCAACGGCGCCTGATCCGGCGTCTGAAACATGGGCGTTTCTTGTTCCGGTATGTAGCTGCGGCCCGCCTCCAGCATGAGCACTTTGGCGCCTTCCATGCTGAGCGTATAGGCGGTCTGGCCGCCTGCGGCGCCTGAGCCGACGACGATGACGTCGTATTGTTCATGCTTGGCTTTAGGCGTCACGACATTCATGCGGTTGCCCAAGGACCCGCTAGACCGCTACTCAATTTACGCATTAGCTGCGACTTTCCCCCGTAATTGACGCTGAAGCTTCCACTTTCTTGCGCAATGAGTGCCCCTAAGAGCTTACACCGCCCCTGCCGCTTGCAAGCGGGGAGATTTTCGGGCCCTCTACACCGTTATTGGCCGGACGAGCCTACCCACGTCACAGTTTTACCCGGTCATGGATGAAAAGAATTGCCCAACCCAAGAATCTTTATCGTCTGACATCTATCGTCAATTGCTGGATTATGGTACCCGAGCATTTCTCGATTGAGAATCGGGCAGGAGATTGTAAGTTTATGACCGAGACACCGCTGAAGCATTACTTGCTGGCCTCAGACTTCGACCAAACGTTGAGTTTCAACGATTCGGGACTCGTGCTGAGCGAATTGCTGGGGGTATCCGGATTCGAGGAGCGCGTGGCAGGGCTCGCGCGCAGCAACCTGGTGCAACAGGGCGGCGAGCTCGCCTATTTGATTCGTCACGATCCGGAGTTTCGCGGTGTACGTCGTGAACATTTGGTCGAGGCGGGCCGCCGCGTTCGTCTCAAGAGCGCGATCCCCGCGCTGGTCGACTTCATGGAGCGCGGTACCGCAGGGTATCGATTTTCTTTCTACGTGATATCGGCAGCGCCGCGCGAAATCGTCATTTCAGCGCTGGACGGCATCGTACCTCCGGAACGCATTTACGGTACCGAACTCGAATTCGACGTCCGCTCCGGCGAAGTTCGCGCCATCAAGCGCGTGCCCGCGGGCTACGGCAAAGTTGCGGTCGTGGAGGAACTCGAGCGTCAACTGGGCGTTACAGCCGATCGGATGATCTATGTCGGCGATGGCAGTTCCGACGTTCACGTCATGCTGCATGTGAATAATCATGATGGATTTACAATTGCCGTCTCGGAAAATAAGCAGCTCGCCCGCATTGCCAGGAGCACGGTCATCAGCGACAACGCCTTCAGCATCATGGTTCCCATTCTCGATCAGCTGTTCCGCTGGCGAACCGGAGAGATACGGGAATTGTTCGAGCGCTACGGCTTGACCCTCAGTGAGTGGGAAAAAGACCGGACCGATCGTGTAAAGGTCAGTGAAGTCCTCAGGGCGCGATTGGATATCGAAGCGGCATGAACCATGTCGCCGTCGAGTGCGTGGGTTGGGCCGCGACCGCCGTTTTTGTGGGATCGTACTTCTTCGGCCGACCCTCCGTACTGCGCGGCGTGCAAATGATTGGCGCGCTGTTGTGGATGACCTATGGGATATTGATCAACGCATCGCCGGTCATTGTGGCCAACGTGCTGGTTTTCTCCGCAGCCGCCTGGACCCTGTTCCGCAAGCCCGGTGCAACGGGCGCCTGACCGTCGGCATAGTACCCGCGCCGCAATCGGTGGCCGGTAGTGGCCGTAATAAATGTAACATGTTACATTTATTGGCATGGAAACGTCCAAGAAGGGTTCCGGCCGGCCCCGCAAACCTGGCGCTCCCGATGCGGCAGAGCGGATGCGGGCCGCGCGCGCGCGCAAGCGGCGCGCGGGCTTTCGCCTGCATCAGAGCTGGGTCAGCGCAGAACCCCAGGTGTACTCCGATCACCAGCGCCTCGATGCCAGGAGCCTTGCGATGCATTGCCTCATCGCCAGAAAACTTCTGGCGACCCCGGCAATTATCGTTCAGGCGCGCAGTACGCTGGCGCGCTGGAGAGCGCAGGCCGCTGAACCCGTGCCATCATATTTTTTTGAGTGGGGGCGTATCCTAGAGGGAAGACCGGAGGAAATCGCCGCCTTTCTGGCAAGCATGCGCGAAGACGCAATGCGCCTTCGGCAATCCTCTCCCTTTACGAATTGCCTGACACCCGAAGAGCGCAAGAGGATCTTCGGGGCTTTCCGGTGACGCGCGAACAACTCGAACATCTGCTGCGCGCCAGCGCCTCCATATTGATCGACAGCGGCAGCCGCGCACCGACGCAAGAGCTGGTCGTGATTGGCAACCAGGCTATCCTCGGCCAGTATCCGCAGGCTCCAGGGGATCTGCTTCGCTCCATGGCAGCAGATCTCTACCCGCTGCGGGAGCCCGAGCTTGCCGATGCGATTGATGGCGCAATTGGCGAACTCTCCGCGTTTCATGACACCTACGGTTACTACGCGCAAGGCGTGGGCCCCGAGACCGCAACGCTACCGGCTGAGTGGATTGAGCGAGTAATCCCGGTGCAGAGCGAGGACACGGGGCGGGCCGTGGGCCTGTGCTTGGAAGTACACGACCTGGCGATCTCCAAGTATGTTGCGGGCCGGGAAAAGGACTTGAGCTTCACTTTCGAGCTGGCCCGACACGGCATGACAAGCAAGAGCGTCCTTCTCGAGCGCTTCAAAAACACCGCGCTTAGAGATGTCGTTCGAAAGCTCGTGCGCCAGCGGATTGCTTTGCACTTTCGTAAGTAGTTTTTACCGTCATCCAAATGATCCTCACCCGCGTTTCGCCATAGCATGCCCGCGTGGGGCGGGATGTTTACCTTCAACGTGAGATCCTCGGTCGTCCATGAAGCGATGTTCTGTGTTGGACTGAAGAGCGTGTTCTGGTAAGCGCTCGCATGATTGAGCATGAGATCGGCGGTTAAGTTGCGGTACTGCCAAGTGACCCCACTACGCAGGCGAAATTTGGGCGGTTCGGCAATGGATTGCTCGGCAGTCGGGTTGCACAGGATAGAAGTTGGTCGCGAAGTGACTCGCGGTCAGCCCAGCCATCATGATCGACGCAGCAGTTCGATCATCGATCGCGTCAGGCACTCGGTACGACGGAAGTTGCCGGGACGACGACCATGTCGGCGTAGCTGCCAGGAATAAACCCAAGCCACACGCTTCAATCCATCACGAGAAGTACGTGCTGTAGGCCACTGCCTTCCACTTCTCGTACTCCGTCCGCAGGGCATCCAGCTTCGCCACGATCGCCGTCCAGCTGTCGGCGCCCATGATGAGTCGCTGAGGCATGTCGGCGGACTTCACAAGATCGACCAGTATTTCGGCCATACGATCGGGATCGCCTGGCGCGTATACGCCGTCCTTGTCATTGGACAGGAGATCCATGATCTGATGTGCGGTCGGACCATAGGCGTCGATCCTGGGGCTACGCAGGTTACGTGTCGCAATACCGGTGCGGAACCCGCCCGGCTCGACGGTTATCACCTTGATGCCAAGCGGTGCGACCTCTTGCGACAGCGCATCCGTCAGGCCTTCAAGCGCATGTTTCGATGCACTGTAGTAGCCGAGGGCAGGCATGGAGACCATCCCGTTCAGAGACGAGATGTTGATGATCGTGCCACTCTTGTGGGCACGCATGCCAGGCAGCGCTGCGCGGATGGTGCTCGCCACGCCAAACACGTTTGTCTCGAACAGTTGCCGAATCTTGTCGTCTTCCCCTTCTTCAATCGCAGCCTGATAGCCGATTGCGGCATTGTTCACAAGTACGTCGATGCCGCCATGCCATTCTTCTGCGGCCGCGATGGCTGCCTGGATCCCGGAAGGCCTCGTCAGATCCATCGACAGAGGGAGTACGGCATCGGGATATGCTTCGACCAGCTTTTCAAGGCGAGCGCTGTCCCGCGCGGTGACGGCCACACGATGGCCGGCGCGCAACGCCGCATTCGCGACAGATGCGCCAAGGCCACTCGACGCGCCGGTAATGAACCAGGTTTGGGTATTCATAGCTTTCTCTTCGTGATTTCAATGTTTGGTTGGGAAAGGCCAGCCCGGCAAGTTGACCGCCTTCACCCGCTGGAGCTTGCTCTTCGAGCTCGACACGAGGACAGCTCTGGGCACGCGGACCTGCGAAAGATGCTGCCGGCCGTAGGCAGCCAGCTCCCAGCGTCGCATTTCGCTCATGCTGTCACCGTATCGCCGGGGAACATCTGCGCCCGTCCGCTACGCGCCGCGGCATCGATGGCCTGCAGCCACCCGTGCAGCCGGGCAGCATGGGCAAAGTCCGGCGCCAGCGCACCGGGCGTGCCCCGTGCCAGATCTCGAGCGAAGGCGGCGTACAGCCGCGCGACATTGGCTGCTGGACCTTCCGGCGCCTGTGGCGCCAGGTCGTATTCCGACGGTACCGTCAGCACTTGCACGGCACCATCACCTTGAGCGCCGGACAGCGTCGGGTTAATGACCTGCAGGTTGCCGACCGGCGAAGTCAACACCAGGTCGCCCTGGCTGCCATTGATCTCCCAGCGGAAGTTGTCGCCGCGCGACACGCCGCCGCGGTAGAACACTGAGGCCACCGCGCCGCTGGCCAGCCTCGCCGAGATGGCGATGTGATCCGGCGCAGACACCGAGACTGTGCCGCTTGTGTCGGACAGTGTCACCGTAGGCCGCCGCACCTCGGCTACCGCACGGATGTCGGCCAGATCGCCCAGCACGAAGGTGACCGCGTCCAGTGCGTGCATCGTCGGCACCGACAGCGTGGTGGCGCCGTTGGCGGCGTCGTAGATATAAGCGTGCGCCCGGTCAGTAACCGGACCCCAGCCGATGCCGGAACCCACCATCGTGGTCGCCAGCACCTCGCCGACATAGCCCTGCGCCACCAGGTCGCGGGCATAGCGGATGGCCGGTGCCATGCGTGCCTGCAGTCCGATCAGCGTATTCAGGCCAGCGGCCTGTGCTTGTTGCTGCAATGCCTGCGTTTCCGCCAAAGTCATGCTGAGCGGCCACTCGCACATGACCATCTTGCCCGCCGCTAGGGCGGCGGTAACCAGCTCGCGGTGATGGGGCAGCTTGACGGTGACGACGACCAGATCGATGTCCGGCCGTTCGATCAGCGCCGATGGGTCGCTGAAGGCGGGAACGCCGTAGGCTTCGGCGGCAGCGCGTGCGGAATCTTCGCTGGAGGTGGCCACCGCGCGCAGCTCGTACCGAGACAGTGCCGCAATCGCAGGCAGGTGGGAGTTGACCGCCCAGCCCGGGCGCAGAGGACTGGCACCGATCACGCCAATTCCGATCTTGTTCATGGTAGCTGCCATTCCTTAAAAGTCGAACAGACACCATGGTATCTTTTCTACACTAACTGTAAATTAGGCACTTTGAGGTAACGTAGTTGCCCGAAGGGAACCCGAGATGAAGGAAAGTGACGCGAAGAACAACGGCCGCGACTTTGATCGCCTGCTCCTCGATCAGATTGCCGACCGCTGGACCATCCTGGTGCTGGGCGCGATCTGTACCGCCGAGCGCAGCGGGATGCGTTTCAACGCGCTGCGACGGGAAATCGACGGCATTTCGCAGAAGACGCTGACACAGTGCCTGCGCCGGTTGGAACGCAACGGCCTGGTCGAACGGCACCTGATCGACGGCGCGCCGCCCGGCGTGGAGTACGTCATCACCGTGCTGGGCCATACGCTGGACAAGCCGTTCGACGCGCTCAATGCCTGGACCAGCGAGCATGCCGGGGCCGTCCGCGCCGCGCAGGCCGCCTTCGACGCCCGGGCGCAGGTGGTGCGGAGGCAGCGCCTGCCCTCTGACTTCGCGGTCAATCAGGACGAGGCGGGTTCGACAGGATCGGTTCGTGCCATGTACGCACGCCAGCTGCGGACGAAGCGACCAGTGCGAAAAACATCGGCTTGATACTTCGTCGCTAACGCTCGACAACTCGGCAGGCACTCATCCGTCAGGCTACATCTATCCGCACTTCGAATCGCCGCAATTCAGGCAGGTATTGCAGCCATCCATCATGACCACGGCAGCGGTGCTGCACTTTGCACAGAGCTGCGCACCTTCGGGAAAATGCGACTTTGAAAATGCATCGGTCTGCTTGGTGCGAGCCTCGAATTCGGCGCGCTTCTCATCCACCAATTTTCGCTGATGCACGTCGAGCTCGGGTTTCTTGAGCAAGCCGATCGACTGCAAGTGCCGCTCGATCACGTAGCCCAATTCGGCGATGGTCGAGGGCATGAATTTGCCGCCCGGCTGCCAATACCCGCCCTTCGGATCGAATACCGCCTTGAGTTCATCGACCAAGAACGTCGTGTCGCCGCCCTTGCGGAATACGGCGGAAATGACCCGGGTCAGCGCCACGATCCATTGAAAGTGATCGAGGTTCTTTGAATTGATGAATACCTCAAACGGCCTGCGCTGCTCATGCGGAGTGCCCTCATTGAGGACGATGTCGTTGATGGTGACGTACATCGCATGATCGGACACCGGGGTCTTGATCTTGTAGGTCGAACCGATCAGGACCTCGGGCCGCTCCAGCTTCTCGTGCATCCAAATGACGTTGTCTTGGGCCTTCAGCGCAGGCGCCGGCGCGGCAGCCTCCTTCGCTTCCGGCTTCTGCACCCGATACTTGGCGATCTTCTTGCCTATTTTAATGTGTGCCATGATCAGAACTTCCCGTAATAGCCTTCCTTCAGCGCATCGAACAGGTTCGCGGCGGTATGCATCTCACCGTCGTACTCGATTTCCTGATCGCCGCGCGCTTCGACTTCCGTGCCGTCCTCGAGCGTGAACACATAGGTCGTATTCTTGAGGTCGTCCTCTTTGACCAACACGCCTTGGAAGGCTTCCGGGTTGAATCGAAACGTCGTGCAGCCTTTCAGACCCTGCTCATAGGCATACATGTAGATGTCTTTGAAGTCCTCGTACTTGTAATCGGTCGGCACATTCGCCGTCTTCGATATCGAGGAATCGATCCAGAGCTGTGCCGCGGCCTGGATATCCACGTGCTCCTTGGGCCCGATGTCGTCCGCGGAAATGAAATATTCCGGCAGCTTCTCGGCGGGAAGTTGTGAACTCGGCATGGCGCGGGAATTGATCAATTCACGGTAGGCCAACAACTCGAAGGAAAACACATCGATCTTTTCCTTGGATTTCTTGCCTTCGCGCAGCACATTGCGAAAATAATGATGCGCAAACGAGGGCTCGATGCCGTTGGAGGCATTGTTGGCGAGCGACAAGGAAATGGTCCCCGTCGGCGCAATCGAGGTGTGATGCGTGAAGCGCGCACCGACCTCGGCGAGTTCATCGACCAGTTCGGGAGACGCTTCGGCGATGCGCTGCATGTAGCGGCTGTAGCGTGCATGCAGCACGCGGCCGGCCACGCGCGCGCCCACGCGCCAGCCGTCCTTCACCATTTCAGGGCGCTTGCGCAGCATTTCGCGCGTTACCGTGAATTCCTCGTTCATGATGGGCGCCGGACCTTTCTCTTTCGCGAGATCCAGGGCCGCTTCCCACCCAGCGACGGCCATTTCCCGCGAGACACTTTGGGTAAACGCCACCGACTTCTTCGACCCGTACTTCATGCACAGCATGGTGATGGCCGAACCCAACCCTAAGAACCCCATGCCGTGACGGCGCTTGCGCATGATTTCTTCGCGCTGCTGCGCCAGCGGCAGGCCGTTGACCTCGACCACATTGTCGAGCATGCGGGTAAAAATCTTCACCACCTTGCGATAGGTTTCCCAGTCGAATCGCGCATCCTCGGTGAACGGATCCACCACGAATTTGGTGAGATTCACCGAGCCCAAGAGGCATGAGCCGTACGCTGGAAGCGGCTGCTCTCCGCATGGGTTGGTGGCGCGGACCTTTTCCGTCCACCAGTTGTTGTTCATCTCATTCACCTTGTCGATGAGGATGAAGCCCGGCTCGGCAAAATCATACGTGGAGGTCATGATCACGTCCCACACGCGCCGTGCCGGCAGGGTCTTGTAGATCTTGCAGGCGACCAGCCCCTCCTCGTTCGCGACATAGCCTTCCGTATAGGGCCATTCGCGCCAGACGAACTTGGCGGCGTCCGCAAGATCAGGCTTTTCTGCCTCAAATTCTTGGCGGCCGATGGGAAACGCGAGCGTCCAGTCGCCATCGCTCTTCACCGCCTTCATGAATTCGTCGGTGACCAGCAAGGACAGGTTGAACTGGCGCAGACGGCCGTTCTCGCGCTTGGCGCGAATGAATTCCAGCGCATCGGGATGTCCGATATCAAACGTGCCCATCTGAGCGCCGCGCCGGCCGCCGGCCGAAGACACGGTGAAGCACATTTTGTCGTAGATATCCATGAACGACAGGGGGCCCGACGTATAGGCTCCCGCACCCGACACATACGCGCCGCGCGGCCGTAAAGTGGAGAATTCATAGCCGATTCCGCAACCTGCTTTGAGCGTGAGGCCGGCTTCATGGACCTTCTTCAAGATATCGTCCATGGAATCGCGAATCGTCCCCGAGACGGTGCAATTAATGGTCGAAGTCGCCGGCTTGTGTTCCAGCGCGCCGGCATTGGACGTGACGCGGCCTGCGGGAATCGCGCCGCGGCGCAATGCCCAGAGGAACGATTCGTACCACTGTTCGCGGCAGTGCTCGCCTTCCACATCGGCAAGCGCGCGCGCGACACGCTTGTAGGTGTCGTCCATCGTTTTGTCGACGGGCGAACCATCCTTCGCGGTCAGCCGGTATTTCTTATCCCAAATGTCGAAGGACGCTTCTTGATAAGGAATGCTGCCAACATCTTTGGGCTGTATTTTGACCACCGTATTCATGGGTATCTACGCCGCTCCGTTATAATTATCGAGCTGAAAATAGAACGCAAATTGGGGTGTTCTCAGGAAAAAAAAGCGTTGGTGGACTAAACGTAAGACTGATGGGACTCAACGTACCTGTCGAACACAACATCTTGTGTTTAAGCCGAGAGGGTACGGCGCGATGGCAATCAGCGTCAAGGCTTTTTTCACAGTATTTTCGATCAAAAAAATACAGATATATCAATGATATAGCGAAATGTTCCGAGAAATTAGCTGATTACACTTCCGAAGGGCTAGGTCAAGAGGAAAAAGTACAAATCGCAAGATATTGTGTTTACACACGATATCCACATTATGTTCCATTGACTTTGAACTGCGTCACACTTTCCCGCCGCCTCAAAGCCGCGCTTATTTGCCAGGCCTTGACTCCTCGCGAGTTGAAATCGATTGCCAAGACCCAATTTCTCGACTCACACGCGTGGCTTTCGATTCACAAAATTTGCACTCATTATTTATTTTCTATGAGGAGTTTCAGACATGACTGTCGTACGTTATGAGCCATGGGCACTAGTCAGCCGGCTCCAGAAAGAAGTTGACCGTTTATTTGGCGCGCCGTTGACCACGGCCGCCGATTCCGGCGCGTGGTTGCCGCCGGTGGACATCCACGAGGAAGCGAATCAGTTCGTATTGCACGTGGATCTGCCGGGCGTCGATCCGAAGGCTGTTGAAATCACTTCCGAACAGGGAGTGCTGACCATTCGCGGGCAGCGCGAGGAATCACGCAAGGAGTCCCGCGAAGGATTCCGCCGCGTCGAGCGCATCAGCGGCGAATTCCAGCGCCGTTTCAGCCTGCCGGAGACCGCGGACGCTCAGAACATCAAGGCAAAGGTTGCCAATGGTGTGCTGGAAGTCTCAATTCCCAAGCTGGCGCAGGTGCAACCGCTTAGGATCCAAGTCGAAGCTGCCTAAGGGGATCCTTGGGACGCGCCCTTCAGTGTAAAATCGCGTCGATACTGGCGAGCAGGCCGGACGAATCCGTCCGGCCTTGCTTGCTCGCCGGCCCAAGATACCCCGAAGGACTTGCATGAATCTGCGTCTCAAATTTGCAGCCGCCGCACTCGCAGCGGCCGTTATCAGCGGGCCGCTTTACGCCGCCTCGCCGGCTCCCGTCGATGCGTCTCCCATGCCCTCGCTTGCCCCCATGGTCAAGCGCGTCTCTCCTTCTGTGGTGAACATCGCGACGCGCGGCACCATTAAAGAGCAGCCCGGACGCAATCCGCTGTTGGACGATCCGTTTTTCCGCCGCTTCTTCGACGCGCCGCCGGATTCGAAGCCGCGCGAACGGCAATTCCAAAGCGCCGGTTCCGGCGTCATCGTCGATGCCAAAAACGGCTACATCATCACGAATCATCACGTCGTCGAGAATGCCAGCGAGATCACCATCACGCTGCTCGACGACCGAACCTTCAGCGCCAAAGTGATCGGCTCCGATGAGGGCGCGGATGTCGCGGTGCTGCAGGCAAAGCAGCCCAATCTGATCGCCATGGCCATGGGCGATTCGACCAAGCTGGAAGTCGGCGATTACGTGGTCGCCATCGGCAACCCCTTCGGTTTGCAGCATACGGTTACCGCGGGCATCGTCAGCGCGTTGGGGCGCAGCGGCATCAATCCAGAGGCCGGCGGCTATGAGGATTTCATTCAGACCGATGCCTCGATCAATCCCGGGAATTCGGGCGGCGCGCTGGTGAACCTGCGCGGCGAGCTGGTCGGCATCAACTCTGCGATCCTGTCCAGGACGGGCGGCAATATCGGTATCGGCTTTGCCATTCCGGTGAACATGGTCCATAGCGTCATGGATCAGCTGATCAAATATGGCCAGGTCAAACGCGGGATTCTCGGCGTCCAGCTCTACAGCGTCACGCCGGACATCGCCAGGGAGTTCGGGCTGACCGAGACGACCGGAGCGCTGGTGGCGGGCGTGGCGCAGGGGTCGGCCGCGGAACGCGCCGGCATCAAAACCGGGGACATCATCACTTCGCTGAACGGCGTCACCATGAAGAGCTCAGGCGAGCTGCGCAATGCCATCGGCATGCTGCATGTTGGAGACAAGGTCGAGCTGGGCCTGCTGCGAGACGGCAAGCCGCGCAAAGTCACCGCCTTGATCGCCGACCGCGGAGAGGTGGAATCCGCAGGCGCCGCCGAGATCAATCGGGGTCTCGATGGCGCAGAATTGGCCGACGCGCCGGACGGCGGCGGCGTCGTGGTGAACAAGATTCAAGAAGCCAGCGCCGCGGCCCAATCGGGACTGCGCACCAACGATGTCATCGTGGGTGTGGGGCGCACGCCGATCACCAACATGAAGTCCTTCCGAGAGGCCGTGAAGGGCGCCTCGGTGCTGATGCTTCGGGTTCGTCGCGGCAGCGACACTCTTTTGCTTCCCATCCGCTGAATTTATGCGCCCATTATCCATCGTGGTTCTCGGCGGTACGGGGTTCTTAGGCACCCGGCTGGTTGCCAGGCTGATCAAGGATGGCCATGAGGTCACGGTGCTGTCGCGAGACCGCGAACAGCACAAGCACCTGCTGGTTCTGCCCGGCCTCACGCTCGAGAACTGCGATGTCTACGAGGAAGCGCAACTCAGCGAGCGCTTGCGCGGTAAGGACCTGGTGATCAACCTGGTGGGCATTCTCAATGAGCGCTGGTTCGGGGGAGCGGGATTCCGCCGCGCGCACACGGAACTCACCCAACATATCCTCAACGCCGCCCGTTCCGCCGGCGTGAGCCGCCTGCTGCAGGTGTCCGCCTTGAAGGCTGCCACCGGTGCGCCGAGCTACTATTTGCGCTCCAAGGGCGAGGCGGAAAAACTGATTCGCGATCAGCACACCGCATTGGATTGGACCATCTTTCAGCCGTCCGTGATGTTCGGCCCCGGCGACTCCTTTCTCAACCGCTTTGCAGGATTGCTCGCGGCGATTCCCTGGGTCTTTCCGCTGGCAAGACCCAACGCTCGTTTTCAGCCCGTGGCGGTGGACGATGTGGTGAACGCCATCAGGCTCTGCCTGCATGGCGGCGCGAGCAGCCGCCAAACCTACGAACTCTGCGGCCCACAGGTCTATACCCTGCGCGAAATTGTCGGTTTGGCGGCGAAACTGACGCACCGCCGGCGCTGGATCCTCGGCCTGCCGAATTTTTTGGGCCGAATGCAGGCGTTCTTCATGAATTTCGCGCCCGGCCGCCCGTTCTCCAGCGATAACTACAAATCGCTCACGGTCGACAGCGTGTGCAGCGAGGATGGCTTCGCGAAGCTGGGCATCAAGCCGCAGTCCATGGCGGCATCGGCGCGCCTTTTCCTGGGCGCCCAAGAGGACAACGCGCGCCTCAGCCAGAATCGCGCGGCCGCGGGAAGAGCCAAGTTCGGCCGCTAGGGTCGCACGATTCGCGGCTATCTCTGCTCAGACCATTCTGCCGGCTTAGGCAGTAGTTCGCCGAGCGCATAAAGGGACTTCTGTGGAAAGCGCTCGAGCGGATAGTACTTCGTGATGATCTCGACCGCCCTCTCGAATGAGCGGATGTCCAGGTGGCGCAACAAATACCGGACGTCATCCTCGTCGTGAAATTCGGATCCGATCCTCATCGCCAGGCATTTCATTGCCAGCAGGTACTCGGGTTGCGCGATCATGACGCGAAGGTGGTCGAGCGCCAGGTATTCTGCGTAATCGCCGTGGGCACTCATGAACCCCTTCACACCATCGTTGAGCCAGTCAGGATTCACGCGCGCACGAACCGCCACGCGAGCCGCGGCGTGGCGCACCTCGGTTGAGGGGCGGAACAGGGCATCCACATCCTGGGTAGACGGCCGCGCGGCATACGCAAGGCACATGACGGCGCCTCCGACAAGGAACAACTCGCCTTCCGTGCCGGACTCGCGCAATTCTTCATTCAAGAGTTCAAACAAACGGCGCAGATCCGCCTGAGTAAGCGGGCTCATGGGATTCAGATCCGATTGCCCAACGTTGCATCGATGAAAATATTGCGCCGCCTGAACGGCGGCGGTGAATGACTCAGCAGATGTAGGCGCAGAGCCTGCAGGGCCGTTCCAAACGCGGGATCGGACAGCGGCGAGATGGCGCGAGTCCACGCGGGCAACGCGAGCGCGCGTCTCTCGCAGGCATACTCCACCATTGCGGCGATGTAGTTGGCTAGAAAAGGGGTCAGTGTCACCGCGGGTGCCGCGGCAATCGCCTCGCGCAACTCGGCGGCCGTGAAGCCAGACAGCAAAGAGTTGAGTTCGGCAAGCGGGAAACTCGTGGGTCCCGGGCCGGCGCAGGCCTCCACGAGGTCACGAAACCGGCGGGCCGGAAGCGACAGCACACGCTCGAGCACGTAGCTGGACATGTCCATGCCCGCCCTCTTGGCGGCGCGGCGAATGGCGGCCTTCTCCTGTGCCGAGACGCGAATCTGCATCTGCGAGGTTTTCGGAGATTGGCGCATATTGCATATCTTGCCCGGCTGCCGCAGCAGCGTCAATACGCCTGTATTGACGCTCCAATCAAGTATCTCGCCCGGGCGGTCCCGGAAAGGCCTTTGCCGCGGCGAAGATCCATTCGCGAAAATGCGCCACCTTGGGAAGGGCCAGAAAACTTTTCGGACAGACGAAGTGATAGGCCGACGCGTACGGCAATGCCCCCGTGCCGGCGAGCTTGAGCGTACCCTTCTGCAGCGAGCGCGTCACCAGCGTCCAGCGTCCCAGCGCATATCCCAATCCCTCCTCTGCCGCAGCCAGCAGGCCGGCAGAATCTTCGATGCTGGGCGCCCTGGAATGCCACGCGGCCTCCTCATCCGCCTGCGCCCACACGTGCCAGGGCTCATCGCCGCTCTCGAGCAGCGGGTATTTGCTCAAGGAGGCGCCGCGCTCGATCATGCCGTGCTGCTTGATGAGATCAGGACTCGCAACCGGCACCAGCCAATCGTCCAGCAATTTTTCGCTGTGCATGTTGGGATAGTCGCCGCGGCCGAAGCGAATTGCGATGTGATTTTCCGAGCGCGAGAAATCCACCAAGGCGCGCGATGTATGAAATCGCAATTCGATGTCGGGATATTTGCGTCGAAATGAGCGGATGCGCGGCAGCAGCCATATTTGCAGGAACGAGGACAACAGGCTGATTTGCAGTGGTCCCGCGCGGCGATGATGTTTCATCTGTTGCAGCGCAGATTCGAGTTTCTCCAGTCCCGATCTGACCGCCGGCAGCAGCTCCTGTCCCTCTTCGGTGATCTCCACGCGCCGCCCGCTACGCCGGAACAGCGGCACCTGGATATAAGCCTCCAACGTCTTGATCTGCTGGCTGACGGCCGCCGGCGTGACATTGAGCGCATCCGCGGCCGCTGAAAAGCTCAAGTGCGCGGCAACCGCCTCGAATACGCGCAAAGATCCCAAAGGCAATCTGTCGTACGCGCATGGCACTTTAAGCTTTCCTTAACAGTTGATCAGGGATTGAATTTGTTCGGATCCGACACGAAGGCCAACCTATGCACCGTGGATTCAATTCTTCAATGGAGCACATATCATGAACGATTTATTCATTGTCGCAAGACTGGTGCAGGGTCTTCTTGCGGTCACCATTGTATCCGCCATCGTGGCCGCGATTCAGTTCTCACTGGTGATGGCTTAAGGCGCTTGCGGCGTCGTGCAGACCAGCGCGTCCCGCTGTCGTTGGTCGAGTTTTGCAAGCTCGCGGGCACGGCGGTAGAACGCAGGCAGATCGCCGCCCACGGCCTGCAATTCGCGTTGAAATCCCGGCACGCAGGCGAAATAGGTGGCAATGGAGGCCAGATGGGCGTTGTTGATGTCGTCGGCGAACCAGGCATCGAACGGCGCACGGCCTCCCCACTCCTTTTTGAGCGCGGCGTAGGATTCACGCATTTCTTCGAATGCTTCGAGCTTGCGCTCGCGCAGCAGAGGCTGCGGCAGGCCTGAGGCATACAGCACACGCAGGCGGTTGCGCGTCTTGCTCATCAGAGCGATCACCTCGAAGTAACGGCTCTGCCGCAGCAGATGATCCGCCAAGTCCTTTTCGCGGCCCTGCTGTTGCAGCCAGCGCCGCACGCCCTCTTCTTCCACGGTTGTCGCGAGCGCCTCGTTGAAGGAGGCATCGTTCGGCACGTACAGCATTTGATGGGTCAACTCGTGGAAAATGATCGAAGCCAGTTCCACATCGTTCCAATTGACCATGGAGCTCAAGATCGGATCATCGAAGTGGCCAAGGGTCGAATAGGCTGCGACCCCCCCGACCACCACATCGAATCCTTTGGCGTGCAATCCGGCGGCGAAACGGCGCGCCCGCTTCTCGACGAAATAGCCTCGATAGGCCACACATCCGACGATCGGAAAGCACCACTGCTTCGGATCGACGGAAAATTCCGGTGCGGCGACCACATTCCACACCACATAGGGCCGGCCGATATCCGCATATTTTCGATAGCTGCCGTTATCCGGCAATCCCAGCGTGCGGCTGGCGAAGTCGCGGATGGCGGTGACCGATTTGAGCTGCGCGCGCAGTGCGGCGGGCGTCGAGGGCTTGTCGATGACGCCGGCGATGGGCTCTCGCTTGGACATGAGCGCCAAGTGGCCTTGGGCGCTTTGCAATAGATAGCAGCCACCGCTCGAGAATGCGATCAGCGCGATGGCCAACGCCGCGCGGATTGTGGCGGCCATGCTGTTAATATTCACGCATGCAAGTGTATCTGGTTGGCGGCGCCGTTCGAGACGCGCTGCTCGGTCTGCCCGTGAAGGAACGCGATTGGGTCGTCGTGGGAAGCACCCGAGACGAACTCTTGCGTTTGAAATATCGCGAAGTGGGCCGCGACTTTCCCGTGTTCCTGCACCCTGACTCCCAAGAAGAATACGCACTGGCGCGCCTGGAGCGGAAAGTATCGCCCGGCTATCGAGGGTTCGCGGTTGAATTTGGGCCCGAAGTGACGCTCGAGGAAGATCTCGCGCGCCGCGACCTGACCATCAATGCCATCGCGCAGGCCGAAGGCGGTTCGCTGATCGATCCTTATCGCGGCCAGAGCGACTTGAACGCTCGCGTCCTGCGGCATGTGTCGCCCGCCTTCATCGAGGACCCGGTGCGCATTCTGCGGGTGGCGCGGTTTGCCGCGCGCTTCGCTTCGTTGGGCTTTCACGTGGCGCCCGAAACCATGGCGCTGATGCGGGCGATGGTCGAACGCGGCGAGGCGGATGCCTTGGTCGCTGAACGGGTGTGGCAGGAAACCGAAAAGGCGCTGCACGAGCCGGGCGCCAGCGTGTTTTTTACGGTTTTGCGCGAGTGCGGCGCATTGAAAGTCATTTATCCGGAAATCGATGCGCTTTTCGGCGTGCCGCAACCCGAAAAATGGCATCCCGAAATCGACACCGGCGTTCACACCTTGATGGTGCTCGATCAGGCGGTACGATTGAGCACCGATGTAAGAGTCCGCTTTGCAGCGCTGGTGCACGATCTGGGCAAGGCGACGACACCGCCGGCCGAATGGCCCGGCCACAAGGGGCACGAAGAGCGCAGCGTGGCGCTGATCGGGGCATTGAGCGAGCGGCTGCGCCTGCCGAACGAGTATCGCGAATTGAGCGTGATCGTGGCGCGCTATCACGGCAATGTGCACCGTGCCTTTGAGCTGCGGCCCAAGACAATCCTCGGCATCTTGGAAAAGACGGACGCATTCCGCCGCCCCGAGCGCTTCGCGCAAGCGCTGCTCGCCTGCGAGGCGGACTCGCGCGGCCGCCTGGGCTTGGAAAATATTCCCTATCCGCAGCGGGAATATTTACAGGCCGCGCGCGACGCGGCCGCCGCAATCAAACCCACGCCGCAGGACATTGCGGAGCACGCCGGTCCCAAGATTGCGGAGCGCCTGCACGAGCGGCGCCTCCAGAGCCTAGCCGCCCTAGCCTCGCGCATCCAACCAGGCAAGGATGTTTGACACCGTGTCGCGGTAAAAACGCTCGTACAGGCTGCGCGACACGTAACCGATATGAGGCGTCGCCAGCAGGTTCGCCAGGTGGCGGTACGGATGATCCGGCGGGAGTGGTTCCGTGTCGTAGACATCGATGGCGGCGAAGGCGATTTTTCTTGCGTTGAGCGCGTGGACGAGGTCGGCTTCCACAACGATGGGTCCGCGCGAGGTATTGATCAAGCGCGCGCTGGGCTTCATCAAGGATAGCTCGCGGGCGCCGATGAGCCCGCGCGTGCGGTCGCTCAACACCAAGTGTATCGAGACGAAATCCGATAACCGCAACAGGTCGTCCTTGGACACCAGCGCTGCGCCGGCGGCAGCGGCTTTTTCGGCGGTGAGGTTTTGACTCCACGCAATCACTTTCATGCCGAATGCCAAGGCCACCTGCGCCACTTTTGATCCGAGGTTGCCCAGCCCCAAGATTCCCAGCGTTTGACCCGACAAGTCATCGCCGATGGTGTGCTGCCATCCGCCGCGCCGGACGGCCGCAGCCTCCTCGGTGAGGTGGCGTGCGCTGCCCAAGATAAGCGCCCACGTGAGTTCAACCGTGGGGCTGCCAAAATATCCGGTGTGGACCACCTTGATGCCGCGCGCAGCGGCCGCTTCCAGGTCGATGGAAGCATTGCGCGGACCGCTCGAGGCGATCAATTTTAAATTCGGCAATCGTTCGATGATGCCGCGGTTGAGCGGCGTGCGTTCCCGCATGACGCAGACGATGTCGTACGGCTGCAGGCGTTTGACCACGGCGTCGGAGTCGGCGAGATGGTCGTTGTACACATCAATCTGCGCGCGATCGGCGAGCCCGGACCAATCGGCCATCCTGAGCGCCACGTCTTGATAGTCATCCAATACCGCGATTTTCACGTAAGTCGTGTCCTTATAGGGTGTGCCGCAAGTCCAACAGTTCGAAGCCCGGCAACGGAATCTCCAGGCCTCGCAGCCATACCATGGCCTTGAAACGCTCGCCCATTTCACCGGGCAACATCAGTTGCCGCGCTTGCTGGGCAAGACGCGCAAATCGGTTCTCATCCTCGCCCGCCGCCAGCCGCATTTCTCGATCGATGCCGACACCCGCCAGAAAATGCGCCTGCGTGGTAAAGCCCGCCAATTCGAATCCGGCCTCGCGCGACGCCTCCGCGAGAAGAGTGAAATCCACCCACGCCGTGATGTCCTGCAAACCGACATTGACGAAAGGATCGCCGCTCACGCGATGCCGGTAATGACACACCAGCGTGCCGTCGTGCCGCTCCGGCAGATAATACGCGGCGCGCGGCAATCCATAGTCGAACCACAGTACGGCGCCGCTGCGCAGCGATTGCGTGACGGCGCGAGTCCACGCCGCGGTACGCGGGCAATACTCCGAGACGTATCCCTCGTCCCAGCCGCCGCCAGCCTCGTACAAGCGGCGGCAGGCTTGCACCATCGCCGCATTCGCCGGACGCGCAACCCACGCGAAATTCCCGTCATCGATACCGACACCCAATTCATCGACACCGTTCGCACGCCAGCGAAAGCGCGCCACCGGCAATGCATCCAGCACCTCGTTGGCGAGGACAACGCCGTCAAAGGGCGCATCAGGCGGCCGATCGAGCCAGCCGACGCGCTCGAGCAGATGCGGCAGACGCTCTTCAAGAAGTGCGCGCTGGCGCTCACGCAGGTCGGCGCTCACCTCCAGAATCCAGTAGTTCTCGGGCAACTGCCCCAAGCCTTCGAGGCGCGCCAATATATCCGCGGCCAGGCGCCCGCTGCCGGCGCCTATTTCGAGAATGCGTGGGGCATGCAACGCCCGCAGCACGTCGGCGCTTTGCAGCGCCACGCAGCGGCCGAACAGGCTGGAGATTTCCGGAGCGGTCGTGAAGTCGCCGCCTTTCCCTAGCTTCTGAGCGCCGCCGCTGTAGTAGCCCAAGCCCGGCGCGTACAGCACCAATTCCATGAACTGCTCGAAACTGAGCCAGCCGCCGGCGGCCGCGATTTGCTCCGCGAGATGACGATGCGCGAGCGCGCTGTGTTCGGCTTGAGCCTCGCTCAACATCATTGCGCGCCGCCGCAAATCTTGTATCGTTGCCGCGCATGGCAGTCATCGACGACAATTTTGCGCTCCGCGATCGGGTCGTGTTGATCACGGGCGGCGCGCGGCGCGTCGGCGCCGAGATTGCGCGCATATTGCATGCGGCGGGCGCGAATGTATTGATTCACTATCGAACCTCGGCCGCCGCGGCCATTGCTTTGGCCGACGAATTCAACAAGCTGCGCGCCCACTCGGCGGCCATCTTTGCCGCGCATCTTTTGAACGCGGATGCACCCGATAAGCTCGTCGCCGCAACCCTGCTCGAATTCGGGCGCTTGGATATTTTGATCAACAACGCCTCCAGCTTCTATCCGACGCCGATCGGACAGATCACGGTGCCGCAGTGGGACGATCTGATGGGGAGCAATCTCAAAGTCCCGCTGTTTCTGTCGCAGGCAGCTGCGCCCTGTTTGCGCGCGCAACGCGGACTCATCATCAACATGATCGACATCCATGGCTTGCGGCCCTTGAAGGCGCATCCGGTTTACAGCGCAGCCAAGGCGGGACTTGCGATGCTGACCCGCTCGTTGGCCCGAGAGTTGGGCCCCGAGATTCGCGTCAATGGCATCGCGCCGGGCCCCGTGCTGTGGCCGGAAGGCGACATGGATGAGGCGCTGAAGCGCGAAATCATCGATAAAACCGCGCTGAAACGCCACGGCACGCCCCAGGATATCGCGCGCACGGCACTGTTCTTGGCGAAGGATGCGCCATATATCACGGGTCAAATCATCGCGGTGGACGGCGGCCGCAGCATTTAGGCGCGTTCATCGGACCGCAGGTGCCGCGATCGCGGCGCGCCACGTTTGCAAATCCGCAGCATTGCGCTCCAGCATGACGCCGACGTCGCGTGAGCTGCGGATCGCGCCGGGTTTGCTCAGCGTGATGCTGACCCACGCAACGCCGAAATCCTGAAGAATGAGCATGGCAATGTGCTCGGCGAGGGTTTCCACCAGATGGAAACTGGATACCTCTACAAAAGCCAGTACGCGCTTGGCGACTCCCTTGTAGTTCAAGGTGTCGTGGATGGAATCGGACAGCGCAGCCTTGCGGATGTCGGCGCTGAATTCGATGTCGATGAGAACGGTTTGTTTGACCTGTCTTTCCCAGTCGAAGATGCCGACGATGGTCTCGGTCTTCAGCGCATGAATGAAAATTTTGTCCAATCGATTTAGACCCCTATGCTGCCGAGTTCCCAATTGGCACGTGCACTCATTCCCAGGCCGCTAAGCATGCCCGCAGCCAATCGCAGGCATCCTGCCAGTGCAATCATTGCCCCATTGTCCGTGCAAAATTCGGTGCGCGGAAAATACACGTCGGCGCCTACACTTGAGCCCACCGCCGCCAACCGCTCGCGCAGCCGGCGGTTCGCGCCCACGCCGCCGGCAATGACCAGGCGCTTATGACCGGTCTGAACCAGGGCACGCCGGCATTTTTCGGCCAGTGTCTCGACCACGGCGTCCTCGAAGCCGCGCGCGATATCGGCGCGGACCGGTCCGTGCAAATCGCGGCCGCGCAAGGCTACTAGGGCTGCGGTTTTCAGGCCACTGAAACTGAAATCCAAGCCCGGGCGGTCGAGCATGGGCCTGGGAAATACGAATTGACCGCTGCGACCGTCTTCGGCGAGCGTGGCCAATGCGGCGCCGCCGGGATAGGGAAGCCCCAGCAATTTCGCGGTTTTGTCGAATGCCTCTCCAGCCGCATCATCCAGAGTTTCTCCCACTATCAGGTACTCGCCCAACGCCGCGACACTCACGAGCTGGGTATGGCCGCCGGAGACTAACAGGGCGAGGAAGGGGAAGGCAGGCTGCTTGGGCTCCAGCAGGGGCGCCAACAGATGTCCTTCCAGATGGTGGATCCCCAACGCCGGCTTGCGCCAGGCCAAGCCCAAAGCCGTCGCAAAACCCGCTCCGACCAGCAATGCCCCAATCAGCCCGGGGCCGGCCGTGTAGGCGATCCCGTCGATGGTGTCCTTGTCCGAGTGGGCCTCCGCCAGCGCCTCCCTTACCAAGGGCAAAAGCCGGCGAACGTGGTCCCGGGAGGCCAATTCCGGCACCACCCCGCCGTAGGCCTGGTGCATGGCGATCTGGCTGTAAAGGCGATGCGACAGAAGACCCCTCGTCCCGTCATAGACAGCGACGGCGGTCTCATCGCATGAACTTTCAATGCCTAAAACGCGCATATTTTTGCCTTTTACTGGGGCGCACTTTAGAATGCGCCCCCCTGTCGCCGAATGCCGGCGGCCGTGCCACCAATTTTTGAGGTCTGAATGCCCAGCGTTCGTGTTCGTGAGAATGAGTATTTTGACGCCGCCCTGCGTCGCTTCAAGCGTGCCTGTGAAAAGGCGGGCGTCCTCACCGAGCTGCGGCGCCGTGAATTCTACGAGAAGCCGACCCAAGAACGTAAGCGAAAAAAAGCCGCCGCGGTGAAACGGCACTTGAAGCGCCTCTCGCGAGAGAACATGCGCGGTACGGGTCAGCAGCCTGCGAGTCCGCCGCCGGCTGCCCCGCCCCGACCGTCCTACTAAGGGAATTGGTCGCGGTTTGAGTACTCTCAAAGAGCGAATAACCGACGATATGAAGGCGGCGATGCGCTCCGGCGAGAAGGAGCGGCTCGGTGTCATTCGCATGATCACCTCTGCCATCAAGCAGCGTGAAGTCGATGAACGCATCACGCTCGATGACACGCAGGTCTTGAGCGTTCTCGAGAAGATGATCAAACAACGCAAGGAATCGCTGGTGCAGTTCCAAGCCGGCAATCGCCAAGATTTGGTCGACAAGGAAAGCGCGGAAATCACCCTGCTGCAGGGCTACATGCCTTCGCAGCTGAGCGGCGCCGAAATCGACGCCCTGATCAATGAAGCGGTGGCCGCGACCGGCGCCTCGAGCATCAAGGATATGGGCAAGGTCATGGGCCTCATCAAGGCCAAGGCCCAGGGCCGCGCGGATATGGCGTCGGTCGGCGCAAAAATCAAAGCCAAGCTGGGCGGATAACCCAAAAGGCGGTCCATGACCGGCCGAATTCCAGATTCGTTCCTCGACGAACTCGTTTCGCGTTCGGATATCGTGGACATCATCAGCGCGCGCGTGCCGCTCAAAAAGGCCGGCCGCGAGTACAAGGCCTGTTGCCCGTTTCACAACGAGAAATCCCCGTCATTTTCGGTCAGTGCGGAAAAGCAGTTCTATCACTGCTTTGGCTGCGGCGCGCACGGCACCGTGATCGGCTTTCTCATGCAATACGAGAAGATGGAGTTCCTGGACGCCGTCGCGGATCTCGCGCAGCGCGCCGGGCTCGAGCTGCCGCGCGAGGCGCAGGCGCCGCGCGATCCCGGCAGCGCCGACCTGCATGACCTGATGTTGCGGGCGGCGCGCTTCTTCGAGCAGAATCTTTCGGACAATGCGCGGGCGCGGACGTACGTCGAGAGGCGCGGCATCGACGCGAAAATCAGCGCTAAATTCAGCTTGGGGTACGCGCCCGACGCCTGGGAGGCGCTGCTGAAGCGCTTTGGCGCGCAGGAAGAGGATCGGCGCCGCCTGCTGCAGGTGGGCCTCGTTCTCGAGCGCAGCGGCGAGCGCACCAGCGGCTTCTACGACCGTTTCCGCGATCGATTGATGTTTCCGATTCGCGATTCACGCGGGCGCGTCATCGGATTCGGTGGGCGCGTCATCGATCAAGGCGAGCCCAAGTACATGAACTCGCCTGAAACGCCGCTGTTTCACAAGGGCCGCGAGCTTTACGGGCTCTACGAGGCGCGCCAGGCGCGCGGCGACTTCAAGCGCTTGCTCATCGTCGAGGGTTACATGGACGTGGTCCGCCTGCACCAGGCAGGAATCACCTATGCGGTGGCCACGTTGGGGACCGCCACCACGCAGGAACACCTGAACAAGATCTTCCGCATGACCAGCGAAGTGGTGTTTTGCTTCGATGGCGATCGCGCGGGTCGCCAGGCCGCATGGCGGGCGCTGGAAAACGCCCTGCCCCTGGCGCGCGATGGACGGGAACTCAAGTTCATGTTTCTGCCCGAGGGGCACGATCCGGACACACTGGTGGCCGAAGAGGGCCCGGAAGCGTTCGAAAACCGGATGAAGGAGGCGCTGCCGCTCTCGGAATACCTGGTGCAGCAGCTGATTGCCGATGTGGACTTGGACCATATCGATGGACGCGCAAAGTTAAAGGCCCTGGCGGGGCCCCTGTTTGCGCGCATGCCGGAGGGCATATACCGCGAAATGCTGGCGGAGCGGCTTGCATCCAGGGTCAGCATGCCGGCAAATAAACTGAAGGAATTCTTCGCAGCCGGCGAGCCGAAGCGAGCCGCGGGCCACGCCTCGGAACTACGGGTTCGGCAGCGCGGTCGAATGAGTGTCGGGCGCGGTAATCTGCTGACTCAGGCCATTACGCTGGTGCTGCACCACCCTGCGGCGGCGGGCGCCATCGAGGACCCTGACCTGCTGGGCAGCATCGATAAAACCGGTGTTTCCGTACTCAAAGAGCTGCTGGAGCAGGCGGCCACGGCCTCCTCACCCAGCACGGCTATGCTGCTCGAACGGTGGCGAGATCGCGCCGAATACGAGCGTTTGACCGAATTGGCCACGTTGGACCCTCAGATGCCCGATACGGCCTCCGCGGCCAAGGAATTGAAAATGGCGGTCGAGAAACTGCTTGAAGAGTACGGTCCGGGCCGCCGAATGGACGAATTATTGAAAAAAGCGGAGGAATTGGGCTTGAATTACGATGAAAAGGCCGAATTAAGCAGCCTACTCAAGTCCAAAGGCCGCTTTCGAGCGCCTTAAACTGCCGAAGCATTTGTGGCTACGGAATGGCCACAATCGTATACTGCTCGGCTTGCATTTTTAAATGTCCAGATTCTCTACGAGGCGTCCACCTTGATCAAAAAAGCGCCAGCAGGCACAGCTACTCAAATCGCGGACGAGCGTCAGTCGCAATTGAAATTATTGATCGCGCGCGGCAAGGAGCAGGGCTACCTCACCTACGCTGAAGTCAACGATCACCTACCGAGCGAAATCGTCGATCCCGAACAGATCGAAGATATCGTCAACATGATCAACGATATGGGTATTCCGGTGTACGAAAAGGCGCCGGATGCCGAATCATTGTTGTTGACGGATGCGACCGCCGCTCCCGATGAGGAAGCGGTGGAAGAAGCCACCGCCGCGCTCGCCAATCTCGATGCGGAGTTCGGGCGCACCACCGATCCGGTTCGCATGTACATGCGCGAAATGGGTACGGTCGAATTGTTGACGCGCGAAGGCGAAATTCGCATCGCCAAG
>DATHFB010000168.1:0-15487 GCA_035318305.1 Steroidobacteraceae bacterium
ATCGCGAAATCCGCGTTTTTCAACAGGCTCTCAGCGTCAAGGCCATCAGCGGGAAACGTCACGACGCCAATGCTGACGGTCGCGTACACCGTGTGTTCGTCGATTTGAAAGGGCACGCCAAAAGCGGCCAGGATTTTTTCCGCAATCACGGCGGCGTCTTGGGCAAGCGTGAGCCGCGACAGCAGGATCACGAATTCGTCCCCACCCTGACGGCTGACGGTGTCGGAGTGGCGAACGCAGTCGAGCAAGCGCAACGCCACGGATTGCAACAGGCGATCGCCGATCGCGTGGCCCAGGGAATCATTGATGGTCTTGAATCGATCGATATCCAGATATAGGAGCCCAAGCTTGGTGTTTCCACGTTGAGCAATGGCCATTGCCTGCGTCAGCCTGTCGTTCAGCAGCACTCTATTGGGCAAATCGGTGAGGCTGTCGTGCTGCGCTAGATACGACATTTGAAGCGAGAGCGCGCGAGTGGTACTGACGTCGCGAAATACCATGACGGCACCCGTCACCTTCCCGTGGCGATCGTGTATGGGCGCGGCCGAATCCTCAATCGCCGCCTCGAAGCCATCGCGTCGCACCAGGATGCAATTGGGCGTCAGGCCCACCGTTTTGTTTTCCCGGACAGCGCGCCACATCGGATCTCTTGCGCGCCCGCGCGTCACACCATCGATGAGTTGAAATACTTCCTCCAAGGGGCGGCCCGTTGCTTCTTCGCAAGACCAGCCGGTCAAGCGCTCCGCGACCAGGTTGAGAAATGTCACGTCCCCATTGCAATCCGTGCTCATCACCGCGTCGCCAATGGATTTGAGCGTGACCTGCGCCCGCTCTTTTTCATCGAACAACGCTTCCGTGTTGGCCGCCCGCTCGATCATGCTACGCAGCACCTTCGGCAGCAGATAGGCATCCCAGCGGTCTTTTAGGAGGTAGTCCTGGGCGCCGTGCTGCACGGCCATCTTGGCGATGGCCTCGTCCTGCGGCGCAGTGAGTACCAGAATGGGTACATGAGGAGCCAACGCATACAATTGGTCAAACGTCTCGATTCCATGAGCATCCGGCAGGAAAAGGTCGAGCAGGACGGCATCCAAATCGCGTACACCGGCCTTGAGATGGCTGACGTATTCGGTAACGCGATCAACCCCTTCGGAACGCTGCTGAACCCATTCGACTCGAAACAATGAGTCTCGCGAACCGGCGAGCGCATCCTGAATGGCTTTTGCGTCAGCGTGATCTTTCTGGATTAACAGTATGCGACTTGTCATTACAGTTCCTTTGTACCTCGCGCCCTCCTGGAGTGACGGAGGCTGGTCCTTGCCTCCACATTTAAACAGATTGCTTTTTAAGCAGTCTGTTCGCTGACAAACATAGCGGTCGGGATTTCTTGGGAGGCGCCTTAGAAGCTCTCGAGCGTAATGCTGACAGGGCAATGATCACTGCCCATGACGGCCGGGTGAATCTGCGCGCTCTTGACGGCATTGCGCAACGCTGCCGACACCATCAAGTAATCGATTCTCCATCCGACATTGCGCGCCCGCGAATTGGCAAAGTGGCTCCACCACGAGTAGTGCCCATTGCCCTGGGTGAACAGCCGGAAAGTATCGACAAAACCCGCGTCGATGAAGGCCTGGAAACCCGCGCGCTCTTCGTCGGTAAAACCCTTCTTGCCCCGATTGGGCTTGGGGTTCGCAAGATCAAGCTCGGTGTGGGCGACGTTCAGGTCGCCGCAAAATATGACGGGCTTGGTTTTCTCCAATTGCTTGCAATAGGCCAGGAACGCCGGATCCCAGTGCTTGTGACGAAGCGCCAGCCGGCTCAGGTCGTCCTTGGCGTTGGGCGTATACACCGTGACGATGAAGAATTTCGCGAATTCCGCGGTGATGACCCGTCCCTCCTCCGCACTGTCGCGCTTCAGTTCATCGGCGAAAGTGAACCTCTTGGCGAAGTCCGTGGGAAAGCCGTTGATGATTTTCGCCGGCTCTTGCTTGGAAAATATCGCCGTTCCCGAATAGCCTTTTTTTATCGCCGAGTTCCAGTACTCGCGGTAGTTGGGCAGCTCGATTTCAATCTGGCCGCGCTCGGCCTTGGTCTCCTGCAGGCACAAAATGTCGGGATTGTGAGCCTCGAGAAATGCGAGGAACAGCCCCTTCTTATGAACGGCTCGGATGCCGTTCACATTCCAGGAGTAAATCTTCACTTGGCCGGGCTCGCGCGCCAGCCTGCGCCCAAAGCCTTGTACACGGCGATCAGCGACGTCGCGGCGTCAGTGCGGCTCTGCGAAAGCAGCAACTCCGCACTCAATGCCGTGCGCTCCGCATCGAGGACCTCTAGGAAATCGATGAGGCCGCCCTCAAAGCGTTTCTGCGCCAGATCCGCCGCCTTATCGCTCGCCGCGGCAGCCACTTGCAGGGCATCGCGCCGGGTTTGCGAGCGCCCGTAACTGATCAAGGCCCCTTCCGTGTCCTCGAGCGCGCCGAGCACCGCGCCTTCATAAGCGGCCAGCGCCGCGTCGGTCAGCGCCTTGGCGGAACCGATGCGCGCACGCACGCGTCCCAGATCGAATGCCGCCCAGGAAATGCTCGGCCCGAAGGAGAAAAACCTCGAATCGCCAGAACCTAGCTCGCCGAAGGTGGGACCGAAGTAGCCTATTTCTCCTGTGAGGGTGACCTTTGGGAAGAGGTCGCCGACTGCGACGCCGACCCGCGCGGTTGCGCCCGCCAGTCTGCGCTCGGCCGTGCGCACATCCGGCCGACGGCGCAGCAATTGCTCAGGGGTACCGATCGAATTTATCGGCGGCAGAGCCGGCGGCGGCGCCGGCGGAGCAAGGCTCGCGTTCAACGCGGTTGGCTGACGCCCGGTCAGAACGCTCAACCGATAGGTGGTGGTTGCAATCGAGGCTTCCAAGCTCGGAATCGAGGCCAACGTGGTTTGCCACTGCGCTTCGGCGCGCGCTGTATCCAACTGGTTCCCTCTACCCGCCTCGAGCCGGGTGCGTGTCAGCTTCAGCGTGTTGAACTGATTTTCGGCATTGCGTTGCGTGAGGCCCAACTGATCCTGCAATCCGCGCAAGATGAAATAATCGCGCGCCACTTCGGCGATCACGCTGACGCGGGCATCCTGCAGCGTTGCGGCACTGACGCCCACGTCGGCGCGCGCCGCTTCGACATTGCGCCTGACGCGGCCGAACAGATCCAGTTCCCAAAGACCGTCGAAGCCGGCCTGGGCGACGTCGAACTCGCGGTCGTGCCTGTCGACGCCGGGCAGCTGCTCCTGCGCGTCCAGGTTGCGGGAGTAGCCGCCGCTGAACGTCACGGTTGGGAACTGATCGAAACCGGTCAGCCTCCTGACGGCGCGCGCGGCCCGCAAGTTCGCCTCCGCGACCGCCAAGTCCTTGTTGTGGCCGAGCGCGTCCTCGACCAAACCCGTCAGTGTGGCATCCGAAAAACCCAGCCAGTAATTTTCAATCGTATCGCCGGCAGCCAGGCCCGGTTCCGCGGAATTCGCAAACTGCGAATCCACCGGCGTTTCCGGACGGTGATAATTTGGCCCAACGGCACAGCCGCATAATGTTGTGATCGCCGCAGCGAGCTTGAGCCAACTACGCACGGGGCTGCTCCTCGATGGCGGATGACTGCGGGTAGTCCAAGTGCTGCTTGCGCCGCTCCAACCAGCTTTCGATGGTCACGAAAAATACCGGCGTGAGGAATAAGCCGAAGGACGTGACACCCAACATACCCGCAAACACCGCGACGCCGATGGCCTGGCGCATCTCGCTGCCGGCGCCGCTGGCAGTCACGAGCGGAATCACGCCCATGATGAAGGCGAACGACGTCATGAGAATGGGACGCAGCCTCAAGCGGCAGGCCTCGATCGCCGCCTCAACCGGCGCCAAACCGTGCTCGACGCGTTCGCGAGCGAACTCCACGATCAAAATTGCGTTCTTGCAGGCAAGGCCCACCAAGACGATAAATCCGATCTGGGTAAGCACGTTGTTGTCCGAACCCTTCAACCAAACCCCGGCCATCGCCGACAACAAACACATGGGCACTATGAGGATGACGGCCAGGGGCAGCGCCCAACTTTCGTATTGCGCCGACAGAATCAAAAACACCAGCATGACGCAGATGGGAAAAACCAGAAGCGCCGTATTGCCGGCCGACTTCTGTTGAAACGTCAGATCGGTCCACTCGTAGCCAAAGCCATTCGGCAGAACTTCTTTCAATACCCGTTCCATGGTCGCCGTGGCCTCGCTGGAAGAGACGCCAGGTGCACCCTGCCCGTTGATGTCGGATGCCAGATAAACGTTGTAATGCGAGACGCGGTCGGGTCCCGCTTCGAAACGAATATCCGCGACGGCGCCCATCGGCACCATGTCGCCGCTCAAATTGCGCATTTTCAGATTCGCAATGTCTTCGGGTTGGTTGCGGAACTGCGGCTCCGCCTGCGCATAGACCCGATAGGTGCGCCCGAAGCGATTGAAGTCATTGATGTACACCGACCCGAGATAGGCCTGCAAGGTGTCAAACACTTCCGAGAGAGGCACCCCTTGGCGCTTGGCCTTGACCCGATCCACATCCGCATACAACTGCGGCACGCTGTTCTGAAAGGTCGTGTACGTGGCATAGGGATTCAATTGGCGCTCGGACCGCGCCTTGTTCAAGACTTCGGCGGTGACCCTGGCAAGTTCATCGTAACCGTGGGCCGCGCGGTCCTGCACGAAAAGCTTGAAGCCGCCCGTGGTCCCGAGTCCTTGTACCGGCGGCGGCGGCACCGCAAATATGACCGCGTCCTGGATGGTCGAGAATTTCTTGTTGAGCGCTTGAGCGATGGCGCCCGCCGATAAATCCTTGGTCTTGCGCTCATCGAAGGACTTCAGCGGAAAGAACAACACGGCCGTGTTGCTCAAATTGACGAACCCCTGCACCGACAGTCCGGAGAATCCGATCACATGATCGACCCCGGGAGTTTCCTTGGCAAGGGCAGACATTTGCCGCACTACTTTTTCCGTGCGATCCAGCGACGCAGCGTCCGGCAACTGCACGATGCCGATCAGATACTGCTTGTCCTGCGCGGGAATAAATCCGCCGGGCACCAGCTGAAACATGCCCCAGGTGCCAAACAGCAAACACGCGAATATGGCGAGCACGACGATGCGAATTCCAGTCAGCCGCCGCACGCCATGGCCGTAGCGCTCGGACGCACTCTCGAATCCGCGATTGAACAGGCGGAAGAAGCCCCCAAAAACCTTGTTGATGCCGCGTTGGAAAAGATCGGGCTGAGAATTGCGCGGCTTGAGCAGCAGCGCGGCGAGCGCCGGCGACAAGGTCAGCGAATTGAACGTCGAGATGATGGTGCTCGCCGCAATGGTGATGCCGAACTGGCGGTAGAACTGGCCGGTGAGTCCGGAGACGAACGCGACCGGCACGAACACCGCGCACAGCACCAAGGCAATGGAAATGATGGGGCGAGTCACTTCGCCCATCGCGGCGTGCGCCGCTGCATGAGGGTTCAAACCCGACTCAATCTTGCGTTCGATATTTTCGACCACCACGATGGCATCATCGACCACGATGCCGGTGGCGAGCACCAATCCAAACAAGGTGAGCGAATTGATGGTGAATCCCGCCAGCAGCAATGCGGCCAGCGTGCCGACGATGGCCACCGGCACCGCCACCAGCGGAATGACGCTGGCGCGCCAGGTCTGCAGAAAGACCACCACGACCAAAACGACCAGCAGCACCGCCTCGAACAGCGTATGGACCACGGATTCGATGGAACTGCGGACGAACACCGTCGGGTCATAGTCAATTTCGTAACTGACGCCCTCCGGAAAATTCTTCTCGAGTTCCTTCATCTTGACGCGCACGGCATCGGAGAGCTGCAGCGCGTTCGCGCCCGGCAGCTGAAATACGGGAATGGCAACCGCGGGTCCGCCGTCGAGCATGCTGCGCAACGCGTAGTTGTCCGGGCCGAGTTCGAGCCGCGCAACATCGTGCAAGTAAGTGGTCTCGCCGTTCGCTCCGCTCTTGACGACGATGTTTCCGAACTCCTGTTCGGTTTCCAGCCGGCCTTGCGCATTGACGATGTACTCGAACTGCGTTCCCGGCAGCGACGGCTGTCCGCCGATCTGGCCGGCAGCGACTTGCACGTTTTGTTCCCGCACTGCCGCCAGTACCTCATCGACATCCATGCTGCGGGCGGCGATCTTTCCCGGATCGAGCCACAGGCGCATCGCGTAGTCGCCGGATCCGAACACGCGCACATCGCCCATGCCGGGAATACGCGCCAACACGTCGCGAATTTGGATCACGGCGTAGTTGCGCAAATACAAGGAGTCGTAGCGCCCGTCGGCGGACTTCAAGAACACCACCATGGTCAGGTCAGGCGAACGCTTCTGCGTGACCAAGCCGATTTGCCGCACCACTTCGGGCAGGCGAGTTTCGGCCTGCGCCACCCGGTTCTGGGTCTGCACCTGCGCGATGTCCAGATCGGTGCCCAGCTTGAAAGTCACCGTGATGGAAAAGGTGCCGTCGGGAGTCGCCGTCGAGTTGGTGTAGATCGCGTTTTCCACGCCGTTGATCTGCTGCTCCAGCGGCGTGATGACGGTCTCGGCAATGGTCTTCGGAGATGCCCCGGGATATTGGCCGCTGACCACGACCGTGGGCGGCACGATTTCCGGATACTCGCTGATCGGCAAATTCGGCATGGCGAGCAAGCCGGCGACCGTGATTATTATCGCGAGGACCGTGGCAAAGATCGGCCGCTCGATGAAGAACGAAGAAATATTCATCGGCTACACCCTTAGGACGCAGCCGCGGCCGGCGCGCCGTCTGCACCCATGGTCACCCGCTGCGGTGTAACCGTGATTCCCGGGTGTACGCGCTGCGCGCCGTTTACGACAATGACATCGCCGGCCTTGAGGCCCTCGCGCACCACGCGCAGACCGTTGATCACACGCCCGAGCTTGACTTTGCGGTATTCGATTTGATTGTTGGCGCCCAGAAGCAGCACGTATTTCTGACTCTGGTCCGTATTAACGGCGCGATCGTCGATCAGGATCGCCGAATATTCCCCGCTGCCGAGCAGCTGCACGCGCGCAAACAAGCCGGGAGTGAATTGTCCGTCCTTGTTCTGCAGCACGGCGCGCGCGCGGATCGTGCCGGTCTGCGGATTCAGTTGATTGTCGACGAAATCGACGGTCCCAGGATGTGGAAATCCTTCCTCGTTGGCCAGCCCGACTTGAACCGGATTGCCCGAATCGCGCGAATTCGGACGCTCGCCGCTGCGTGCCATCTGCGAATAGCGCAAGTAGCTTTGTTCATCGGCATCGAAATACAAATATATCGGATCCATCGATACGACCGATGTCAGCAGCGTGCCGCCGTTGGTGCCGCCCGTGACCAGATTGCCGCGCGTCACTTCCGCGCGGCTGACGCGCCCATCAACAGGGCTGGTGACCTTGGTAAAATTCAAATTGAGCGCGGCGGCCTCGAGAGCCGCTTGCGAGCCCGCGACGTTGGCCTCGGCCTGTGCCACGGTGCTCTTGCGCTCGTCCAACTCTTCCTGGGATACCGCGCCGCTGTCCTTCAAGCGCTGCACGCGCCCCAATTCGATGCGGCCCAACTCCAGCGCTGTCTTGAAACGCTTCAAGTCGGCGGCGGCACGATCGTTTTCAGCCTGATAGGGCCTGGGGTCGATAACGAATAGCAGAGTCCCGCTCTTGACCAAGCTGCCTTCGGTGAACGCGACCTTGTCGATGTAGCCGGACACCCGCGGCCGAATCTCGACCGTCTCGACGGCTTGGAGCCTTCCCGTGAATTCATCCCAGTCTTTGACCCGCTTCTCGATCACCTGCGCCACGCTCACCTGGGGCGGCGGTGGAGCCTGGGGCCCTCCCGACTTCCCGCAGCCGGCGGCGATCAGCGACGAGCAAACAACTATCAAAACAGTACGTAACTTGTTGATTTTAATCATCCTGGAATCTCTTGTTCTTCAAACGCGTATGGGGCGCTGAATCTTGGGCGTCAGCCATTTCATCACATCATTACGTCATAAGACATAACGAATTAATCTGTGCTTCTAGCATGCTGAGATGACGGTTTTGGTATTGACAATCATTCGCATTCGCGTTCACAATGTCGCTCATGATAGTTTGTGTTTGCAAAGCCGTTTCAGAGCGACAGATCCGCAACGCCGTCAAAGGCGGTGCCAATAGTCTGCGTGATCTGACGCGAGAGCTCGGCGTCGGCACCTGTTGCGGCAAGTGCCTGCCCGAGGCCAAAGCGGCTTTGTGCGCCTCGCTCGATGCCTGCGAATCGAGGCCCGGTTTGTTTTCGCCCGCCGCCACCGAATTCGCCGTCTAGGCCACCCAAAACTTACCGCCGATTGATTCCTTGAAGCTTGGGTTCGGGCTTACAATCCGGGCACAATTTCATGTGCAATCCAACAAGGGGCTACCGTGCAAGGCGACACGAAAGTTTTGGAATTCTTGAATCAGGCCCTGAAGAACGAACTCACCTCCATCAATCAGTATTTTCTGCACTCGCGCATGCTCGACAACTGGGGCATGAAGCGGCTCGGGAAACTCGAGTACGAAGAATCCATCGATGAAATGAAGCATGCGGACCGCTTGGTCAAACGCATACTTTTTCTGGACGGGCTGCCGAACTTGCAGGATCTGGGCAAGCTTTTCATCGGCGAGGATGTGCAGGAGATACTGCAGTGCGACCTTCGCCGGGAGATGGAAGCGCACCCCATGTACAAATCCGCCATCGCCTACTGTGAAAGCGTCAAGGATTACGTGACTCGCGATTTGTTGGTGCATATCCAAAAAAGCGAAGAAGAACACATCGACTTCATCGAAGAACAACTTGGTTTGATCGAGAAAATGGGATTGGCGAATTACGTGCAAAGTGCCGCCGGAGAATTAGAAGAAGCCGGCGCCGGCTGAATCGCGGTTTTCCAGGGAGAAAAAAAATGTTCAAGAAAATACTCGCGGTGTTCGTCGTGGTCGTGGTGTTGATCGCCGTCATTGGATTCATATTGCCGCGCCATGCGGTTGTGAAACGATCCGTGATCATCGACAGGCCGGCTAGCCTGGTTTATGCCACGGTGAATTCCTTTGTACTGTTTCCGAAATGGTCGCCGTGGCAGGACCTGGATCCCAACATGCACCAGACCACGGAAGGGCCGCGCGACGGTGTGGGAGCTAAATTGGTTTGGAAGGGCAATGACAAGGTCGGCTCAGGTACGCAATTGATCACCGCCTCCACTCCCAATCAATCCGTGGCGAGCGATCTGGACTTCGGCGACATGGGAAGCGCCAAGTCCTTGGTGACTCTCACTCCCGAAGGCGGCAAGACACAGGCTACCTGGGCGGTCGACATGGACATGAGCGCCAATCCCATCGGCCATTACATGGGATTGGCCATGGACAGCATGATGGGAAAGGACTTTGCGCGCGGACTCGGCAAACTCAAGGTATTGGTCGAAAGTATGCCGAATGTCGAGATCGCGGGTTTCAGCGCCGAGCCGGTGCAACTCACCGCCACGCCCGTTTTGCTGGTAAGTGAATCGGCCGTGCCCGATGCCATCGGCAAGGCTTACGCCGAGGGCTTCGGCCAAATTGGTAAATTCATGGCCAAGAACAAGCTTCATCAGGCCGGCGCACCCTTGGGAATTGATGGCGAAATGACGGCCGGCAACTTCAAATTCGACGCCGGCATTCCCGTGGATCGCGCCGATGTCGCAGGCGCGGACGGCGTACGCGTCGCACAAAGCTATGCGGGCAAGGCGCTGAAGACCACGCATGTCGGCGCCTACGAAAAAATGCCGCAGACCCACGAGAAACTACGCGCCTACATGGCAGCCCACGGCTATACACAGATGGGCCCGGTTTTTTCCTGGTACGTCGATGACCCAGGCACTACTGCGGCCGAAAAATTGCGCACGGAAATCTACGCGCCTATCAACTAGCCATGAGTGGGCACCGCTCGACATCACGTCGCAGTGAGCCCCGCCAAGGTCAGTCGAGACCGACAAGACCTTCGATACTCCGGCACCGTGATGTCTGCGGATTCGATATTCAGCACCATGCACCCGCAGAAAATCAAAGTGCCGAAGTACCTAAGCGCGAGTACCGCTGAAGGCGGCGGTGCCCAGCATATAACGGGCTTCACCGCTAATGCGATCCTGCTCGACGATTGCGGTGAACTTGAAGCTGAGGCGCATCGGCTTGGTCACTTTTGCCTTCCAGCTAAGCTGATTGCCCTCGATACGTCCGTCGCTGATGAGCACGCGGTGCTCGGCATCGGAAAGCGATCCGGTCAATGTCCGGCCGCTCACGCTCAAGTCCAGCACACCCGACCTGACGCCCATCGGTGTATTGATCGTAATATTCCATTTGCCTTGTACCACTTCGTCTCCTCGCCTCGAGCTAGGGGGCGCAGGACTGCGGCTGCCTCGGACACGCGCCGCTTCGCGGGCAAATGACGCTGGCTTTAGAGCCAAGCGCATCGGCAATCCAGGAGATGTTCAAGACCTGGGAGGCCGCGCGAATGGCGTTGGTCGCTTCCGCGGGGATATCGCCATCGCCGCCACCGCGGCGGCAGGACTCGGCGACCGCCGCCACGATGTGCTCGCCGTCGAACCCTTGGGCATCGAGCGCCGGCAATAAATCCACACCGACGGACAAGACGTGCAACTCGTCCAAGGCATCGCGGGTGAGCAGGGAATGGCAGCAATACAGGCGTGCGCGCTTGCCGTCCTGCATCACTGAAATCTGGGATTTCGGCCTCTGTACCGAGGGCGTCTCGGTTTGAAGCAGGCGAAACACCGCCCACCGCGGACATGGGTCGGACACCAGACTCATGTTGCCCCAGGGAAGCGGAATGCCGTTGCCGCGGTATACGGCCCGCAGATAACCGGGTGGATAGGCATCGAAAAAATGCCAGTGCCGATAGGGGGACACCGCCGTCATGCGCCGCATGACCAGCGCCGGCGTGACGCCGACCTTGCCGCACGCGTTCACGCTGTGCGCTTCGCGAATCAAAAAGCGCCTGAAAGGAATGCGCGGGCATAAGAGCGCGCCGGCAAAAAAACTGCACTCAAAATCGCGCCAAGCGTACAGCACATCCTGTGCGCCCATGCCGCCGGCCGAACCGGGCGATTCTGGATCGCCGGCCTGAACCGCACTGTGCGGCGATATCATGCCGTCGCCATTGTGCAGAATCTTGTGGCCGATGAAGAACGCCAACTCGTATTTCAGCCGCTCTTCTTGACGGCGCAGGCGCTTGTTGATCCAAACCGTTCCAGGCGCCTCGAACCGGGAACGCACCAGTGCGCCGCTGGGCTTGCGTCCATCGCTGTCGAACCATTTGATGTCGAGGTTATGACGCTTGCAAATGGCCATGACGGCGTCCAGGTTGAGGGGCATTTGCCGCTTGCCGCACTCCTCTGCGGCACGTTCGATATCGGGGAAATTATTGTGCCGGGTCTCCTGCCAGACCCGAATCAAGAGCTGTGCGAATTGCCGGCCCGTCGTGCCCGTTTGAGACAGCAGTTCGGGCAACGCGTTCTGCAGCAATTGGTGCGAAAACAGGAACGCCGGTTCGAGCGGCATGGCCTCCAAACCGCCGCGTTGGCGAGGCCCCGGCGCGACTTCGACATCCGTATTCTCATCCAAGAACCAACGCGCGTCCTTGCTGAAGATCCCCGCCAGCATTCCCAACATTTCGGCGGAGGGCATGCGCTTGCCGGTTTCCACCATGCTCAGGTAGGACACCGACGGCGCGCCCCCCGCATCCACTTGAATGCAGCGTGCCGAGAGCTCATCGAGGGTCAAGCCGTTGCGCTTGCGCAGCGAACGCAGCTTCGCCCCTAGAAAATGCCCTTGCCGGATCAGTCCTGCCATGGCCGCCTTGTGAAATTCACACTGTGAAATTTCTAATGTGTAAATCCTCGCTATGAACACTCTAAGCTTGGCTCATCCGCATAAGCAAGCCCAACTTAGGAGAATTCATGAACGCACAGTTGAACGACCGATGGCATGGTGTGGAGCGCCCCTACAGTGAAGCGGACGCCGCGCGCCTGCGGGGCTCGGTGAAAATCGAATACTCTCTGGCGCGCTTGGGCGCCGAGAAGCTCTGGCGGCTGCTGCACAGCGAACCTGTCGTCGCGGGCCTGGGCTGCATGACGGGCAACCAGGCCATTCAAACCGTGCAGGCGGGCCTGAAAGCCATCTATTGCTCGGGATGGCAGGTCGCAGGTGATGCCAACTCCGCCGGAGAGGTCTATCCCGACCAGAGCTTGTACCCGGTCGACTCGGTTCCGAAAATGGTGGAGCGCATCAACAACGCCTTGCTGCGCACGGACCAAATTCATCATCTGGACGGCAACTCAGAGATCGATTGGCTGGCCCCGATCGTTGCGGATGCCGAAGCGGGTTTCGGCGGCAACCTGAACGCCTTCGAACTGACCAAGGCGCTGATACGCGCCGGCGCAGCCGGCGTGCACTTCGAGGATCAACTGTCTTCGGCCAAAAAATGCGGTCACTTGGGCGGCAAGGTGTTGGTGTCGACTGCCGAGGCCATCAACAAGCTGGTCGCCGCGCGACTCGCCGCCGACGTCATGGGCGTGCCCACGCTCATCATCGCGCGCACCGACGCCGATGCGGCCGACCTGTTGTTGACCGACCATGATGCGCGCGATCAGCCGTTTCTGACCGGCGCGCGCTCCAGCGAAGGATTCTTCTACGTGAAAGCCGGCATCGAGCAAGCGATCGCGCGCGGCCTGGCCTATGCACCCTACTGCGATCTCATCTGGTGTGAAACATCCAAGCCCGATATGAATGAGGCCAAGCGCTTCGCCGCTGCCATTCACGCCAAGTTTCCGGGCAAGTTGCTGGCCTATAATTGCTCGCCATCGTTCAACTGGGCGGCCAAGCTGAATGCGTCGGCGATGAAGAGGTGGCGCGAGGAATTGGCTGCGCTCGGCTATCGCTTCCAATTCATTACCCTTGCCGGCTGGCACGCATTGAACCTTTCAATGTTTGAACTGGCGTCGGCCTACAGCGCGGACGGCATGCTCGGCTATTCGCAATTGCAGCAACGCGAGTTCGGCCAGGAAGCGGCGGGCTATCGCGCTACGAAGCATCAGGCGTTTGTCGGCACCGGCTATTTCGACGCCGTGCAAACCGCCATCAGCGCCAAGAGTTCGACCGTTGCGATGGCCGGCAGTACCGAGACCGAGCAGTTCACGGCGCCGGCGACGGCGCCCAAGCGGGTGGTGGCCTGAAGGAGCTGTGATGCGTGCAGACTTCGCCGCCGCGGCGGCGCAGATCGCCGAGCACTTTCGGCTCTATAACGAAGAGTTCGGCCGCATCACACGGCGCGCGGCGAGAAATTTTCTTGCCGAGGATTGGCATGCTGCGCAGCTCGATGCCGTCGATCGCATCGAGTTGTACGAACAGAGGGTGGCACGGTGCGTTGCAGTCATCGGCGGCCAGCTGCAGACGAGACGCACCGATGTTGCCTTGTGGGTCGGGATCAAGCACGCCTATGAAGCGCTGGTCGCGCGCCGGCCCGACAGTGATTTTTACAACACATTTTTCAATTCGGTGACTCGCGATTTGTTCGGTACTGTCGGCGTCAACAAGGAAGTCGAGTTTTGCGCCACCAGCGTGGGCCGCGCCTGCGGATCGGTACCCCTCCGCGTCTACCGCGTGGGTGGATCGTTGCCCGCCGCCGTGAAAGAAATTCTTGCCGATCTGCCTTTTGGCGCGGCCATCGGCGACACCGAGGCCGCGGTGCATCGCATCAGCGCGGAAATCGGCCGCTATTTCGCAACCGGGAGGCACAGCGGCGCACCGGAATCGATCGAGCTGATCGAGCCTGTGTTCTATCGCGGCATGCAGGCATTCCTGGTCGGCCGGCTGATCGGCGACGGCGCAATCACGCCGCTGGTGTTGGCATTCACACATCTGCACAAAAGCGTGCAGATCGATGCCGTGATGCTGTCGCGCGCCGAGGTTGGATCTTTATTCGGCTATGCGCGCTCGTACTTCCATGTGGACCTGCCCGTGGTCGGCGCCGCAATCACGCTGCTGCGGTCCTTCATGCCGCGCAAACCCGTCGACGAGCTCTACACCGTCCTCGGCCGCGCCAAGCAGGGCAAAACGGAGCGCTACTTCGCACTGCAACGTCATCTGGAAAAATCGATCGACAGTTTCGTGCATGCACCCGGCGATCGCGGCCTGGTCATGATCGTCTTCACCTTGCCGTCGCACGATCTGGTGTTCAAAGTCATTCGCGACAAATTCGGAGCGCCGAAGACCACGACGCGCGCCGAAGTCATGGAGCGCTATCAATACGTATTCCGCCACGACCGCGCCGGCCGTCTGGTCGACGCACAGGAATTCAAGCGGCTGCGGCTGCCTCGCGGCCGCTTCATGCCGGCGCTGGTCGAGGAACTGCTGCTCGCCGCCGGCGAGAGTTGCCGGGTCGAGGGCGAAGACCTGATCATCGAGCATTGCTACATCGAACGGCGCTTGCGGCCGCTGAATTTATTTCTGCGCGAGGCGGAGCCTGCCGCCGCCGAATCGGCCATCATCGATTACGGCAACGCATTGCGCGACCTGGCCGCGAGCAACGTGTTTCCCGGCGACTTGTTGCTCAAGAATTTCGGCGTCACCAGTCACGGGCGCGTCATCTTTTACGATTACGACGAGCTCTGCCTGGTATCCGATTGCGTGTTTCGAGATTTGCCGCGTGCGCGCAACGAAGAAGAGGAATCAAGCGCCGAACCTTGGTTTCACTGCGGACCGCGCGATGTATTTCCGGAACAATGGCTGCCATTTCTGTCCATACCGTCTGCCTTGAGCGAAGTGTTCATTCGCGAACATGAGTGCTTGTTGACGGCGGCATGGTGGCGTGCGCAGGCGGCGCTGGCGCCGGAAGCAGCGGCAGCTTTGAGCATTCAGTCATCGAATGCCGCATAGACCAGATCACGGAATAAATTTCGAAAGTAATCGCGCTGGCCCGGCCCCTGAATGAGCATGATCGCGAATAGCTCTTCTGCCGGATCGACCCAGAAGGTGGTGCCGGCGAGACCTCCCCAGAAATACTGGCCTACGGAACCGGGGACGTGGGAAATTCCAGCCTGCAGGCGCACGGCAAACCCCAGGCCGAATCCGTAGCCGGGCAACAGCAGGTCGGGCGCGCCGCTGATGGACCCCAAATGATCCGCCGTCATGAGTTCAATTGTCTTGCGGCTCAAGTATCGAATGCCCTCGAGCTTGCCGCGATTCAGCAGCATCTGCAGGAAGCGCGCGTAGTCGCCGGCCGTGGATACCAAACCGCCGCCGCCCGACTCAAATTTCGGCGCCTCGCGGACATTGATCAATTGCACGCCTGAGCCCGTATCTGGGTCCTTGGGAAACGCCTCGGCAAGCCGCGCAAGCTCCTGCGCCGGCACGTAAAACGCGGTATCA
>DATHFB010000169.1:0-5948 GCA_035318305.1 Steroidobacteraceae bacterium
CGCAAGTCATCGATGAGTCGATCAATCAAACGCTGTCGCGAACCATCATGACCAAGCTGGTGACGTTGCTGGTGGTCGTCGCGCTCTTGATATTCGGCGGCGAGACGTTGCGCGGGTTCTCCGCGGCATTGGTGATCGGCATCATCGCAGGCACCTATTCGTCGATTTACATCTCCTCAGCCTTGGCGCTCGACTTGGGGCTGCGCACCGACGATTTGCTGGAGCGCAAGGCCGCGAAACCGGAAGAAATTGACGGCCTGCCATAAACTCAAGGCGTTGCGAGCCAGAGCAATGTGATGGAGTTGCTCTACGATCCGCAGACGTGGGTGTCATTCCTGACGCTCTCCTTGCTCGAGATCGTGCTCGGCATCGACAACGTCATCTTTCTGTCGATTCTGGTCGAGCGTCTGCCGAAGGCTCAGCGCGGCAGTGCGCGAGTCCTTGGGCTTGGGTTTGCCATGCTGACGCGCATCGCCCTGCTGTTTTCCATTACCTGGCTGGCCACGCTGCGCGATCCGTTGTTTCGGGCGCTGGGAACGGACGTATCCGGCCGCGACTTGATTCTGTTCGCCGGCGGCCTTTTCCTGCTGGTGAAAACCGTCATGGAGCTTCGCGACATGCTCGAGGGCAAGGTGAACGTTCGCAAGCCCGGGATGATGAACGGCTATGTGATGATCATCTTGCAAATCGGCATCATCGATATCGTGTTCTCGCTCGATTCGGTGTTCACGGCGGTCGGGCTTGCCCAGCACATCGAGGTCATGGTTGCAGCCATCGTGGTTTCGGTGCTGGTGATGATGTTGGTCTCCTCGGCCATCAGCCGCTTCATCGACCGTTACCCGACCATCAAGGTGCTGGCCTTGGCTTTCCTGATATTGGTGGGAGCCGCGCTGATTGCAGAGTCCTTGGAGTTGGACATCCCGAAAGGCTACCTGTATTTCGCAATGGCGTTCTCGGCGGCCGTCGAATGGATAAACATCCTTATGCGAAGGCGCATTAAGTAATAGTTTGCTAGCGCACTGGGAAAGCCGCTAAAGTCCGCGCAGTATTCAAAACGGGAGATGACATGAATTGGCGCATCAAACCGCTTGACGCTATCTTGGCGAGTGCCGAGAAACGGTCGCTGACCCGCTCGCTCGGAGCATTCCAGCTCACGATGCTTGGAGTCGGCGCCATCATCGGCACCGGCATTTTCGTCTTGACGGCCGAGGCGGCACAAAAGGCCGGCCCGGGAATGATGGCCTCATTCGTCATAGCCGGTTTCGTGTGCGCGGTCACCGCATTGTGTTATGCCGAACTGGCGGCCATGGTGCCGGTATCGGGTTCTGCCTACACCTACTCCTATGCGGTCTTGGGCGAGCTCATCGCCTGGATCGTCGGCTGGGCGCTCATCCTCGAATACACCATCGCGGCCAGCGCCGTCTCGGTGGGATGGTCCAATTACTTCGTGCCCCTGATAGCCCATAGCTTCGACATTCATATCCCGTTGTATTTGTCCAAGGGCTATTTCGCGGGCGGCTTCATCAATGTGCCCGCCATGTTCATCGCGGCGCTCGTCACCACGTTGCTCGCTCTCGGAACGCGCGAGAGCGCGACCGTGAATGCGGTATTGGTTTGCATCAAGGTTGCGGCCTTGGTGCTGTTCTGCGCGTTGGCGCTGCCCGTCATCAAGACGGATAATTTCGAACCGTTCGCACCCTTGGGTTGGCTCGGCATCGGCGGCGCAGCGGCTTCGATATTCTTTGCGTATGTCGGCTTCGACGCGGTGTCGACCGCCGCCGAAGAGACGAGAAATCCCCAGCGCAACATGCCGATCGGCCTGATCGGCAGCCTGGTAATTTGCACGATTTTCTACCTGCTGGTGGCGAGCGGCGCGATCGGTTCCATCGGCGCGCAGCCGGTGCTGGACGCGGCGGGCCATGGCATCGACCCCGGTGGTCCGGACATGCTGAAAGCCTGCGTGGATCAGGCCAAACTCTCGACCTTGGTCTGCAGCGACGAACCGCTGGCGCACGTGCTGAGGGAAATCGGCTGGCCCAAAACTTCACGGCTCATCGGTTTGGCGGCCTTCCTCGCCTTGCCATCGGTGATTCTGATGATGATGTTCGGTCAGACGCGCGTCTTCTTCAGCATGGCGCGCGATCGCTTGTTGCCGGACGTGCTGACGAAAATTCATCCTCGATTCCACACACCTCATGTGGTGACGCTGATCACCGGCACGGTGGTGATGTGCGCCGCCGCGTTTTTTCCGGTCGGCAATCTCGCCGACACATCCAACGGCGGCACCTTGGCTGCATTTTTCTCGGTGGCCATGGGCGTGATGATCTTGCGGCGCACTCAGCGTGACCGGAAACGGCCGTTTCGAACCCCGGCCATCTGGCTCGTGGGCCCTCTGGCGCTGGTCGGTTGTCTGGCATTGTTTTTGCTGCTGTCGTTCTTCGCCAAGATGGTGTTCTTCGGCTGGGCGGCGCTGGGTTTGGTGTTCTATGCCGTCTACGGCCGCAAACGCAGCACCTTGCACCCGGAATACGTCGAGCCTCTAGACTCGAAGTGACGCCGGGGTCAGGGGCCCGATGACCTCGAGCAGCGCCTGATAGACCTTGGGGTTGCCCGCGACGATATTCGCGCCCAACGAATATTCGGCGCCGGAGGGCGTACCGACCCGGCCGCCCGCTTCCTGGATGAGCAGGGTGCCGGCGGCGGTATCCCAAGGCGATAGCCCGAATTCCCAGAAGCCGTCAATGCGCCCGGCGGCCACATAGGCGAGATCCAGCGATGCGGCCCCGGGCCGGCGCACGCCCGCGGCGGTGGACATAATCACTTTGAGCATCGCCAGGTACTCATCGATATGAATCGCGCCCTCGCGGAACGGGTATCCGGTCCCGATCAGCGAGCCTTCCAAGGTTCGTTGGGTGCTGACGCGAATCTTTTTGCCCTCGAGCTGCGCGCCATCGCCGCGCGAGGCGGTAAAGAATTCCTGGCGCATCGGATCGTAGACCACCGCGTGCTGCAGGCGGCCGCGCTGCTGCACGGCGATCGAGACTGCAAAGGTGGGAAAACCATGCAGAAAGTTCGTGGTGCCATCGAGCGGATCGATGATCCAAACGAACTCATCTTCGCCGCTGCGGCCGGACTCTTCGGCGAGAATCGCGTGCTGGGGGTAGCTGCGCCGTATGGTCGCGATGATATCCGCTTCGGCCTTGCGGTCGATGTCCGTGACGAAGTCATTGCGGCCCTTGCTATCGACTTTCAAGGAATCGAGCCGCGACAGGCTTTTGACGATTAAATCGCCGGCGCGCCGCGCGGCGCGCATGGCGATATTGAGCAGGGGTTGCATAAGGTGGCGCTAGAATATCATCTGTGACCAAACTCGTTCGCATTGTACTCATCGATCCCAGCCATCCGGGCAACATCGGCTCGGTCGCGCGCGCCATGAAGAATATGGCGCTCTCGGATCTGGTGCTGGTGCGCCCGCGCTCATTTCCGCATGCGGAAGCGAATGCACTGGCCGCGGGAGCGGACGATATTTTGGCGGGCGCCCGCATCGTGAGCAGCGTCGCCGAAGCGATCAGCGACTGCGGGTTCATCGCCGGCACGACATCCCGGCCGAGGTCCTACTACTGGGAGTTCACGACGCCGCGCGAGGTCGCGGGCCGCATCGTGGCGCTGCCCGACGAGAATCGTGCGGCACTGTTGTTCGGCTCGGAGCGCTATGGACTGGCGACCGAGGATTTGAATCATTGCAATGTGCTGGTACGGATCCCCGCGAATCCAGACTATTGCTCGCTGAATCTCGCGATGTCGGTGCAACTTGCCGCGTACGAAATATTCATGGCGCGCGAGCAGCCGCATTCGCACACGCAATTGGAAATGCCCTTGGCTCCGTCGGGCGATGTCGAGCACTTTTACGCGCACCTGCATCAGGTCCTGAACGAAATCGATTTTGAGGATCGTACCGGACACCTCATGGAACGCCTGCGCCGCCTGTTCAATCGCGCCCAGCTCGATCGCAATGAACTCAACATCATGCGTGGAATCTTGAGCGCCGTGCAGGGCCGGCGAGGCCAGTCGGCGCAACGCTCCCCCAAATGAACACGGCCGTGCAAACGAACGCAGCCGGCATGCCGGTGTACTTGGATCATGCGTCGACCACCCCGGTCGATCCACGCGTGGCCGCGCGCATGGCCGAGGTCTTGAATTCCGAAACGGAATTTGGCAATCCGGCATCGGCGAGCCACGACTATGGCGGCGTTGCACACGCGCTGGTGGAGCAGGCGCGGTGTCAGGTCGCGGCGGCGGTGGGGGCTGCACCTGCGGAGGTGGTTTGGACGTCGGGCGCCACTGAGGCCAACAACTTGAGTCTATTCGGCGTCGCTCAGTACTACCGCGAGCGCGGCCGTCACATCGTCACGTCACGAACGGAGCACAAAGCCGTGCTCGATCCGTGCCGTGAACTGGAACGGCGAGGGTGGCAAGTCACCTACTTGGTGCCTGATCGCGAGGGACTGCTCGATCCCGAACAAGTCGCCGCGGCACTGCGGCAGGACACCGTGCTGGTGTCCGTCATGCACGTCAATAACGAAATTGGCGTGGTCCAAAATATCGGCGCCCTCGGCGCTATTTGCGCGCGGCACGGCGGCGCATGGCTGCATGTGGATGCGGCGCAGAGTCTGGGGAAATGCCCGATCGATTTTGCCAGTCTCGGCGCCGACTTGATGTCCCTCTCGGGGCACAAAGTCTACGGTCCGAAGGGCGTGGGCGCCTTGCTGGTCGCGCAGCGCAAGGACGGGCTTCGCAGCGCGCGCTTGCAGCTGACGCCTCTGCAATACGGCGGCGGCCAGGAGCGGGGCTTGCGGGCGGGCACGTTGGCAACCCACCAAGTGGTCGGGATGGGCCTGGCGTTCGAGCTGGCCTCGTCCATATCGTCCACGGAAACCGTGCGCATCGCACAGCTGCAGCGGCGGCTCTGGCAGGGATTGGCGGCGATCGGCGGAGTGCTGCGCAATGGCAGCGTCTCGCACTCGGTGCCGCACCTGCTCAACGTGTCGTTTGAAGGCGTGGAAGGGGAAAGCCTCCTCGCGGCGATACGCCCGCAGCTGGCCGTGTCGACAGGTTCCGCCTGCAACTCGGCGTTGGCGGAGCCCTCGTACGTACTGCGTGCGCTGGGCCGCAGCGAACGCTTGAGCGAAAGCAGTCTGCGGTTCGGACTGGGCCGCACGACGACGCAGAGTGATATCGATGCGGCCATCGCGGTTCTGTCGCGGGAAGTGCCGCGGCTACGCCACATCGCCGGCGCGCAGTCCGCGCGTTCGGCGCCGACGGTGCCGGCGGCGTGAACTACAACGAACTGACCCGCCGCTATTTCGAATCGCCGGCGAATGTGGGCGAGTTATCGGGTCCCGGGGTGTTTCGTGGTGCCGCCGGGAAGCGCGAGGAGGGGACTTGGGTGCAGTTCGACCTGCAGTGCGTATCGGGAACGCTGCAGGCAGCGCGGTTCCTGGCTTTCGCATGCCCGCATACCATCGCCGTGTCGGCCTGGCTGACGGAGCAGTCGGTGGGAAGGACGGTAACGCGCACGCTTCCGGAAAGTGTTCAGCAATTGCGTGATCGATTCGACGTGCCGGTCGACAAAATGGGCCGCCTTTTGATCATTGAAGACGCGTGGCTTGCGGCCGCAGTCCCGGCCATTGACTACCGCGGATGAGCACCCACATTTACCTAGGTGCGGATCGCTAAGCGTGAAGGAGGATTAATTAAAAACGCGCTTTGGTTCCGTGCGGGCGAGGCGCCTACGTGTTATGTATGGCGCCTCATAGCTGAACTTTGGTGAGGTACAGCGCAGCATGGCGATACTACTGACGGAATCGGCGGCCAATCGGGTAAAAACTCATTTGGCGCAACGCGGAATCGGCGTCGGTTTGAGAGTTGGAATCAAGAAAACCGGTTGT
>DATHFB010000170.1:0-15562 GCA_035318305.1 Steroidobacteraceae bacterium
ATTTGCGTCTGGCAATAGGTGATGATGTCCGCAGATTAGTGCATTGCAGCATCTTGAGGTGTTAGCGGCGAATGAGCAGCGTTCCGAAAACAATACTCAGCGAGGCCGCGATTGCGGTCCCGGTTGGCAATCCAAGCTCGATCGCGGAACCGAGCGCGATCGCGCAGCCGCGCACGGGCTTGCGGGCCCGCGCTTGGATGCTCACGGCCGTGCTTTTCCTGATACCGCTGGTGGCCTATTGGCCGGCCACTTTTCACGATTACGGTCTGCGCGATGACTACTCCAATCTGCGCGAAGCTCACGAAGAAGTTGGCAAGGTCGTTAAATTCTGTGCCTCGCATGCGCGCCCCATTTACGGCTGGTTGCTGCAGGCAACGTATGGCCAGACCAGCAGCGTACAGAATCTTCAGTGGATGCGTTTCGTCGCGGCACTTCTCCTGGGCGCCATCTCCATGGTGTGCTTCAAGGGCTTGAGAGCGGTCGGATGGTCCATTAACACGAGCTTATGTTTTGCGGTATTGCTGGTCTTGGTGCCGTCCGCGCAGGTCATTGCCGGCTGGGCAGTCGGCTGGCCCTACGTGGCGACCGCGCTGTTGGCCGTCGGCGGGTTTTTTACCGTGGAAGGAGCGCTGGTTCTGGGCCTGCGTGCCGGCGTCGGACGCGCCGTGGGACAGTGGGCTGTCGCCTTCGGGTTGATGGTCGTAAGCGCATTGATCTACCAGCCAAGCGCACTCTTTTATCTGGTGCCCCTGGCCGGCGCGCTGATCGTACAGCGGCGACGCACGTTGCCGCAGTCGGCGCGATGGGTCGGGATCCATCTGGGGTTTGTCGCGGGCACACTGGGGCTGGCCTATGGTGCGATGTCCTTGCTCTACGCCACTCACGTCTTCGTCAAGTCCGGCCGAGTTGCCTTCGAATCACATTGGGGCGACAAGATCGCCTGGTTCCTGGCTGAGCCGCTGCCGAATGCGCTGAGCTTATTCGTGCTGAACGACAACAATCATCGCGACCACGCGCTTTATTTCGCTTGCGCGGCGCTCGTGGGCGCGATCTTGATCGCAGGTGCCTATCTCGAGTGGCGCCGGCACGGCATGGCGCGCGGCATCGTTTGGTTGTCCGGGCTGCTGGGACTTCCGGTCTTCGCCTTCTCCGTATGCATGATCGCGTCCGAGCACTATGCAACCTATCGTACGATTCTGGCGATGACCGGTGTGCTGCTCTGTTTCCTGGTGGCGTCGATCAGCGCGCTTACCGAACGCTGGAGTGCAAACGCCCGCCGCGTGTTGGCGATGCTCGCCATTTCGACCGCCTTTTTCACCGCGCAACACCATGTCTATGCGCTGATTGCCGTGCCGCAGGGCAACGAGTGGCAGCTGATCGTGGCCGGCGCCAAGCAAGTGCACTTGACCTCCATTCGGCCGCGCATTTTCGCCATTGCATCAGCGCCGGGGGATATCTCCACCGCCACGATTTATCACGATGAATTCGGTTCGCTGTCATCCAATTCCGAGTGGGTGCCGCGGGAAATGTTCAAGCGGGCGATGCATGACTTGCATCCCGGCGTCGTCAATTTGGACTCGCGCTATGAGTTCGCGACCGGACCGAGGCTCCCCGAAGGCGAGCGTTTCGACGTCATCATCAACCTGCATCAGCTGCGCCAATTCTACGTAAATAACTGATTGCCAGCTGAACTCTCGCTGTGGATATTTGCCGCGCTTGGCGCCTTCATGGTCGGCGTTTCCAAGGCGGGCATCACGGGCTTGAGCATCCTGTCGATTGCCCTGTTCAATCACGTCTTCCCGAGCAGTAAACAAGCCAGCGGCCTGGTTCTGCCGCTGCTGATATTCGGCGACTTCGTCGCCGTGTTCTCGTATCGCAAACATACTCAATGGCATTACCTGTGGCAGCTGTTTCCCTGGACCGCAATCGGGGTGGTGCTGGGCTACTTCACGCTTGGTCGAATCAGCGATCACACCGCTCGGATCCTGGTGGGTTGGATCATCGTGTCGCTGGTGATACTGAGTTATTGGCGCAGATACGCCTCCTCCCCCAATCAAGAGCGGGCGGCGCCGTTGCACTGGTCGGTAGGCGCCGTCATCGGCATGACCGCAGGCTTCATCACGCTGGTCGCGAACGCCGCAGGACCCCTGATGGCCATTTACCTGGTGGCCATGAGACTGCCTAAGATGGAATACGTGGGCACCGCAGCGGTGTTCTTCATGCTGCTCAATCTATTCAAAGTTCCGTTCATGGTCGATCTTGGGTTGATCACCACCCAAAGCTTTGGATTCAATCTTGCGCTGGCGCCGGCCGTGCTGCTCGGCGCGCTGGCCGGCCGCTGGCTGTTGGTACGCGTGAATCAGAACCTGTTCGAGCAACTCGTGTTGTTATTGTGTGCCATCGGGGGAATTCTCTTGATTTTATAGCCATTGCAAGCCGCAAACGTGTAGCGTGAAGCTTTGTTCCAACCGCGGGGGAAGGCCAGTGGGGTATCAAGGTGGTTTGGGCAGTCTGATTGTCTTGGTCGCCGACGTTTGGGCGATCGTGAATATCTTTCAAAGCAGCGCGGACACGGGCAATAAAGTGCTATGGACCGTGGTGGTTCTGGTGCTGCCGCTGCTGGGATTTATACTTTGGTATATTTGGGGTCCGAAAACCGCCAAAGCGTAGGTCGCGGCCGGATGATTGGGTTATGCGCGACGGCGACTCGGCTCCAGCAATATCGCGGCCTCGTAGCAGCTGTCGCGCAAAGCGGAATCGCTGGCGGCCAGCAATCGATCCAGCATGCCCGGCGCGCTCGCGGCCGCGATCGCGGCGAGACTGCCGAGTTGCGCCACGGTCGTGTCGAGCGCTCGTTGCAAATTGTCCGCCCCATTCTGCGCGGTATCCGTCGCCACCACGTCGCGATCAAGCAACCGCAAATCCTTCATGAGCGCGCATAACTGGCGCTTCGAGCGCTCTATGGCCTCGAGGCTGCGCGGGCTGACGGCGCGCTTTAGCAGGGCGACATCCTGGCGAGCGCTCGTCAGCACGCGATCGAGACGATCAAGCCACTCTATCCAGAACAGAGGATTGTACATTCGTGACTTCCCTATTTGCGGCGGACTACTTACGGTGGACTACTTGCGGCGGTCAACCGAGGCGTTGACCGGCTGCTTATTATTTCAAGCGAAGACTACCCGGCTTGCATGGCGCTCGCTACTATTGGATTCGCCGCAGTGCGGTCCACCCCCCCGAGGCAGCCTGTTCACATATACAGGGCAACGAGCAGGCAGATTCATGTGAACAGCAATGCGTCCTAAGGATCATGACCGCCACAAATTGGGAACGGGCGGGTGGCTGCGCGCCTCGGTTTTGGGCGCGAACGACGGCATTGTGTCGACTTCCAGCCTGCTGCTGGGTCTGGCGGCCGCGCACAGCTCGCACGCCGCGCTGTTGTTGAGCGGCACGGCGGCGCTGGTTGCCGGCGCCATGTCCATGGCGGCCGGAGAATACGTCTCTGTGCATTCGCAAGCGGACACGGAATCCGCCGCATTGGCGCAGGAGCGCGTGGAACTGCGCGATGATTTCATCGGTGAACGGCGCGAACTGACCGACATTTATATGCGGCGTGGACTCGATTCCCATTTGGCGCGCAAAGTGGCGGACCAGCTCATGGCGCATGACGCGTTGGGCTCGCATGCGCGCGACGAGTTGGGGATATCACCGGCATCGAGGGCGCGGCCAATGCAGGCGGCCATGGCTTCGGCCGGAAGTTTCTCCATCGGGGCCGCCCTGCCGCTGGCCGTGGTTGCGATTGCACCGGCGCGCAACCTCATCGGCGCAATCGCCATTGCCTGCCTCCTCTGCCTGCTGTTTCTCGGCGGCTGGTCGGCCAAGGTCGGCGGCGCCAATGTGCGCGTCGGCGCCTTGCGCGTCGCTTTTTGGAGCGCGCTGGCAATGGCCGTCACCACCGCCGTCGGCGCGGCAGTTGGACGATTGTGAACTCCACCGTGCTCACGGTCGCGCAGATGAATGCGGCCGATCGATTGACCATGGCGTCGGGCACTGCCGGCTCGCTGCTCATGCAGCGAGCCGGTGAGGCCGTGGTACGCGAGCTGGTGCGCCGATGGACGCCGCGGCGGGTCACCGTCCTGTGTGGACCCGGCAACAACGGCGGCGATGGTTTTGTCGTGGCTTTTCGCCTGGCGCAATCCGGTTGGGCGGTCCGTCTTGCTCTGTTGGGCGACATCAGCGGTCTGCGCGGCGACGCTCAACATCATGCACAGCGCTGGACGGGCAGCGTCGAACCGCTGACTCCGCAGGTCATCGACGATGCTGAGTTGATCGTCGATTCCCTTTTTGGTTCAGGTTTGAGCCGTCGCCTGGATTCGCAGGTCAGCGATACGTTGACATGCGCAACACGGCGCGCAATCCCCATCATTGCCGTGGACGTGCCCAGTGGCGTGATGGGAGACAGCGGCGAGGACTGGGGCGCCGCGGCCGCGGCCTGCACCGTGACCTTCATGAGAAAGAAACCCGGTCATTTGTTGCTGCCGGGGCGCGATTTATGCGGCGACATCGTCGTGGCGGATATCGGCATACCGCAAGCCGTGCTCGACTCGTTGCCCATCGACACCTGGGAAAACACGCCGGGCCTATGGCGGGAAAAGTTGCCGCAACTGCATGCCGGCGGCAACAAATACAGCCGTGGCCACGCACTGCTCTACGGCGGATATCCCATGACGGGCGCGGCGCGGATGGCGGCGCGCGCCGCGGCGCGCATCGGAGCGGGACTCACGAGCATCGCCGTACCGGAAAAAGCCTTTGCCATTTATGCTTCGGCCTTGACCAGCATCATGGTGCAACCGCTGTCGCAGGATCAAGACTTCGCCGACCTGCTGAAGGATCCGCGGTACACGGCATTTTCGATCGGACCCGGTGCAGGCGTCAGCGACGCGACGCGCGAGCGGGTGCTCGCCCTGTTGCAAACCGGCAGACCCGTGGTGCTCGACGCCGATGCCATCAGCGTATTTTCTTCGCGTATGGACGAACTGTTTCAAGCGATCCGCGGGCCCTGCGTCATCACGCCGCATGACGGCGAATTCAAACGCATCTTCGACCCCTCGGGCGACAAATTAACGCGTGCGCGCCGAGCGGCCCGTCGCAGTGGAGCGGTCGTCGTGCTGAAGGGCGCCGACACCGTCATCGCAGCTCCCGACGGTCGCGCGGTCATCAACGGCAACGCGCCGGCAACGCTGGCCACCGCGGGATCCGGAGATGTTCTCGGCGGGTTCATTTTGGGGCTTCTTGCACAGGGCATGGACGCATTCCCGGCTGCGGCGGCCGGGGTGTGGATGCATGGCGCCGCAGCCGCGGCATTTGGACCGGGACTGCTGGGCGAGGATTTACCGGACCTCTTGCCGGGGGTTCTCAAGCGGCTCGCGCAGTCTGATTGACATGAGCGTTTGGCTTCCGACAGTCAGTCTGCACTCACTCGTTGTCGTGCTCAGTGTGCTTGCCTACATTCTGACCACGCGCGCCCAACGCGAACGGCGGCCGCCTTCGATCGCCATCGCCTGGGTCCTGGGGATGATCGCTCTGCCCTATCTGGTGCTGCCCATGTACTTGATGTTCGGGCGGCGCAAACTGCCGCGTAAGACCTCGGCGCGCTCCGGAGTGCGGTCGTTTGCGGGTCACTGGGCGCAAGATCTCATTGAAAGCTTTGGACTGCCGGGACCTTCGCCCGCGGCCATCAACCTGCATCGCGACGGACGCGATTCAGCCGATGCACTATTTTCAGTCATGTCGAGCGCCGTTTCCCGGTTGGACATCTGCACCTACATTCTCGGCGACGACGCCTTCGGGCACGAAGCCATGCAGCGCATGATGGAACGGGCGCGCTGCGGCGTTGATGTGCGGCTTCTCCTCGATGGCGTGGGTGCGATTCAACTGCCGAGGGTCTGCTTCAAGACTCTGCAGTTGGGCGGCGTCGAGACCGCGATTTTCAGCCCGCTGTTCGCGCGCCGGACTCAGGGCCCGCGCAACTTGCGCAATCATCGGAAAATGGTCATCGCCGATGGCGCACGTCTGTGGGCAGGAGGACGCAATCTCGCCGCCGAATATTTCTGCGGCGTCGCGGGCGCGCCGGCGTGGCGAGACCTGACCTTTGACCTGCAAGGACCGGTGGCAGGCGCGGCCGCCGCGCAGTTTGAAATGGATTGGGTCGCGGCGGGCGGCAAGCCTGCGTCGACCGAGGTCGCCGCCGTTGCCGGCACCGCCTCCCAGTCCGCCGCGAGCGAGGCGCAGTTTCTGCCGAGCGGGCCGGACCAGAGCGAAGATACGGTGCACGCCTTGCTGATCGACGGCTGTTTTCAGGCCCGCGACCGCATGCTCGCGGTAACGCCCTACTTCGTCCCTGATGTCAGCTTGGAAACCGCCATGCGCCTCGCCGCGCGGCGCGGCGTGCGCGTCGACTTGGTTATTCCGGCCAGTTCCAATCATCGCCTGGCGGATTTCGCACGCAATCGCGCGCTGCGTTCGTTGAGTCAGGCGGGCGTCAACATTCATTTGATGCCGTACATGAGCCACGCAAAGGCCGTGGTATTCGACCACTCGCTCGCGTTGTCAGGATCAGTGAATCTCGACTCGCGCAGTCTGCTGCTCAACTACGAATGCGCCGTCGTCTTCTACGGCCGCGCGGAAATTAATTGGCTCGCACAGTGGATTGATGCACAGATCCCGGAGACGGTGCCTTTCAACGGCCGCCCGCCGGGTCTGCTGCGCGATCTTTGCGAGGGATTGCTGCTGACAGTGGCTTACCAACTGTAGGATTGGTCTTACACCGTATTTATGATTCACGAGTTTTTACGCGTAGTATTCTTCAGCGTTGCCAGAAGCGGGTGATCGGTGGAATTCAAGGATTATTACAAGGTCATGGGCGTTGCGCGCGATGCTACCGAAGCCCAGATCAAGCAGGCCTATCGCAAGCTCGCTCGCAAATATCATCCCGATGTCAGCAAGGAAAAAGACGCAGAGGCGCGATTCAAGGAGGTCGGCGAGGCCTACGAGGTGCTCAAGAGCCCTGAAAAGCGCGCGGCCTATGATCAGCTTGGCCAAAACCATCGCGCCGGCGAAGAATTTCGGCCGCCTCCCAATTGGGACTCAGGCTTCGAATTCAGCGGCGCAGGCCCGGGCAATTCGGCGTACAGCGATTTTTTTGATTCGCTGTTCGGTGCTCAGGCGCGATCAGGGCGCAGCCGCGGCGAGTTTCACGCGGGCCGCGGCGAGGACCACCACGCCAAGGTGCTGCTCGATCTGGAAGCGTCGCTCAACGGCGGGCCTCGCACATTTACATTGAGGATGCCCGAAATCGACGATGCAGGCAGGTTGGTCTCGAAGGAACGCACCTTGAACGTTCAAGTACCCAAGGGAATTCTGGCCGGTCAGCAAATCCGCCTTGCAGGCCAGGGTGCGCGCGCTCCCGGCAGCGGGACACCCGGAGACCTGTACATCGAAGTGGAATTTCAGCCCCATCCGCTGTATCGAGTCGACGGGCGGGATCTGTCGCTCGAATTACCGGTCGCGCCGTGGGAAGCCGCACTGGGCGCGAGCGTCAAAACGCCCACGCCATCCGGCATGGTCGATTTGAAGGTTCCACCCGGATCGCACGCCGGCAGCAAGTTGCGCCTCAAGGGCCGCGGCATTCCTGCGGCGCCGCCGGGCGATTTTTATGTGGTCTTGCAGATCGCGCTGCCGGCGGCCAATGATGACAAGGCCAAGGCCGCGTACGCGGCTTTCGCGGCCGCCCTAGCCTTTAACCCCCGCGCCAGCCTCGGAGCCTAAAATGCCCCCATCCGACGATCAGGCTATAACCGGCACCATATTCGATCAATCCGCGATCTTGAGCATCAAGGACTTGAGCCGCATGTGCCAGATCGACGAACGGCACATCGTGGAATTCGTCGAGGAAGGCGTGCTCAATGTCATTGAAATCAGCAGCGAGTGGCGCTTTACCGGCGATGCGCTGCGTCGCGCGCGTCTCGCGGTTCGGCTGGAGCGGGATCTCGAGCTGAATCTTGCGGGTGTCGCGCTCGCCCTTGATTTGCTCGAGGAGCTGCAGCGGCTGCGGCGCGAGCTCGAGGCACGACGCTCATGACTCGAACGGAATCCGACGCCTTCGTGTTTTTCGGCGCCACCGGAGATCTGGCGTACAAAAAGATCTTCCCCGCGCTGTACGCGATGGTGCGCAAAGGCGGCTTCAATATGCCGATTGTCGGCATGGCGCGCGCCAGTTGGAATCTGGATAAACTCAAAGAGCGTGCCCGCAGCAGCGTGCAAAATGGCGGCGATTTCGACGATACCAGCTTCGCCAAGCTGGCTTCACTGCTGCGTTATGTCGAGGGCGACTACGCGGATCCGGAAACCTATACCAAATTGAAGGCGGCCATTGGGCTCAGCAAGAGCCCCATTCATTATCTGGCCATTCCGCCCAGCATGTTCGCCAGCGTCGTGCAGGGGTTGCGCGAGTGCGGCTGCGCGGAGAATGGCCGGGTGATCGTCGAGAAGCCCTTCGGCCGGGATTTGGCAAGCGCGCAGGCGCTCGATCGCACCTTGCATGAAGTGTTCGATGAATCTTCGATCTTTCGCATCGATCACTACCTGGGCAAGGAGGCGGTGCAGAATCTGTTGTACTTCCGTTTCGCCAATACTTTTCTGGAGCCCATCTGGAACCGCGAGTACATTCGGGACATTCAGATCACCATGGCCGAGGACTTCGGCGTGCAGGGCCGCGGCGCTTTCTACGAGGAAGTCGGCGCAGTTCGCGACGTGGTGCAAAACCATTTGCTGCAGGTGGTGACGTTGCTGGCGATGGATGCACCCGTCGGCCACGATTCGAAGACCATGCAAGCGGAAAAGCTGCGCATTTTCCGCGCCATGCGCCCGCTCGACCCGAAAGAAGTGGTGCGCGGGCAGTTTCGCGGCTATCGCGCCGAGCAAGGCGTCGCCAAAGACTCGCAAGTCGAGACATTTGCCGCGCTGCGCCTGCGCATCGACACGTGGCGCTGGGCGGATGTGCCGTTCTACATCCGCGCCGGCAAGAATCTGCCGATCACGGCGACGGAGGTGAGGGTAACGCTCAAGCGGCCGCCCTTGGCGATCTTCGATCCCAGCGACACCATGCCAGCGAATTATTTCAGGTTGCGCTTGAGTCCCGAGGTGGTCATTGGCGAAGGCGCGCTGGCCAAGCTCACCGGCGAGGACATGCGCGGCGAGCCGGTCGAATTGATCGCGCGCCACAACACGCAGTCTGAGAAATCCCCTTATGAGCGATTGCTGGGAGATGCGGTTCGAGGCGAGACCGCATTGTTCACGCAGGATGACAGTGTGGAGGCTGCCTGGCGCGTGGTTGATCCCATCCTCAGCGGCGCCTTACCCGTGCTTGAATACGAGCCCGGCACCTGGGGTCCCGATGCCGCCGCCAAAGTCGTCGACTGCGGCGCGAGCTGGCATGACCCCCAGATCGAGAAATCCGCGCCGTGCTGAACCCGCAGAGCGTCATATTCCTCCTCGACGTGGACAACACGTTGTTGGACAACGACCAGTTCGCCAAGGATCTGGGCGACCGCCTGGAAAGTGCCTTCGGCGGCGCCGAACGCGCGCGTTACTGGGAGATTTTTGGCCGGCGGCGCGAAGCCCTTGGGCTTGCGGATTACCTGGGTGCATTGCAGGATTTTCGCTCAGGCCTCGATGACCAGCCGCAATTGCTCGGCATGTCGGATTTCCTGCTCGAGTACTCGTTTGCGAGCCGCTTGTTTCCGCAAGCGCTCGAGGCGATTGCGCATTTGCGCACCCTCGGCTTGCCGGTCGTGTTGTCGGATGGCGACATTGTGTTTCAGCCGCGAAAAATCCAGCGCAGCGGCATCTGGGCCGCGGTCGAAGGCCGGGTTTTGATTTACCTGCACAAAGAAAAGATGCTCGAGCATATGCAGCAACGCTACCCGGCAAAGCACTATGTTATGGTCGATGACAAGGCTAATCTCTTGGCCGCGATGAAATCGGCGCTGGGTGCGCGCCTGACGACAGTTTTCGTTCGCCAAGGGCACTACGCACTGGCTGCGGAGTCCAAATCGGCGGAACCGGCGCCGGATCTGGTCATCGAGCGCATCGCGGATCTTCTCAATCACGACCTAACCGATTTTAAGGTGCGACCATGAGTATGACGAAAAAGCTGCATGATTTGGGTCAAAGCCTGTGGCTGGACAATATCACGCGGGAAATTCTCGACGACGGCACCCTGAGCCGCTATATCGAGCAATTTTCCATCACCGGCCTGACGTCGAATCCCACGATTTTCGACGAGGCCATCGGCAAGACCGCCGCATACGACAAAGGCATTCGGCAAAAGGCAGCGGCCGGTTTATCCGGGGAGACCTTGTTCGTCGAGTTGGCGCTGGAGGACCTTCGCCGCGCCGCCGACCTCTTCCGGCCTGTGTTCGATCGCACGAAAGGGCTGGACGGCTGGGTATCCATGGAAGTCTCGCCGTTGCTCGCGAACGACACGCAGAGCACCATCGATGCGGCACTGCGAATTCACAAGCAGGCCAATAGGCCGAATCTTTACGTCAAGATTCCCGGCACGCCTGCCGGCGTCCCGGCCATTGAGGCGGCGATTTTTGCGGGTGTGCCGGTCAATGTGACCCTGCTGTTCTCGCGTGAACAATACTTGAAAGTAGCCGATGCCTACATGCGCGCCATGGAGAGGCGCATCGCAGCGGGACTCGATCCGAAAATCAATTCGGTCGCATCGGTATTCGTCAGCCGCTGGGATCGCGCCGTGGCTGATAAAGTGCCGCCCGACTTGAGCAATCGCTTGGGCATTGCCATCATGCAACGCACCTATCGTGCGCACTTGGAATTGATCGGCGGCAAACGTTGGCAGGATTTGGAGGCCAAGGGCGCGCGCAAGCAGCGCATGCTGTGGGCCAGCACCGGCACCAAGGATCCGAAGGCTCCGGCCGGCTTGTATGTCGAGGGGTTGGCCGCGCCGGACACCATCGACACCATGCCGGAGAAGACTCTCCTGGCGTTCGCGGAAAGCGGCAATCTGAAAGGTGTCATGGCCAAAGACGGCGGCGATGCCGAAGATACGCTCGGCCGTTTTGCGCGCGCCGGAATCGATGTCAACGCCCTCGCAGCCCAACTGCAAGTCGACGGCGCGGCATCATTCGTCAAGTCGTGGACCGAACTGATGCAGCGCATCGAGGATAAGAGCGCCGCGCTGGCCACCACTTGAATTCCAGAGTGAACCCGCTCGCCGGTCAGCCCGCCCCTGCGGCGGTACTGGTCGATGTGCCGCGGCTGATTACTGCGTACTACAGTGAGCGTCCCGATCCTTCGATTGCCTCACAGCGGGTTGCCTTCGGCACCTCGGGGCATCGCGGCAGCTCCTTCGAGGTCGGCTTCAACGAGGCGCATGTTTTGGCCATCAGTCAAGCCATCAGCGAGTACCGCAAGCAGCAGGGTACCGACGGGCCGCTGTTCATTGGTTTTGATACGCACGCGCTGTCGGCGCCGGCCTTCGCCAGCGCCCTCGAAGTGCTTGCCGCCAATGGCGTGGAGCTCATGATCGCGGCGGGCGACGAATACACGCCTACTCCCGCCATTTCCCACGCCATTCTCAATTACAACCGCGGCCGCAAGACCGGCTTGGCCGACGGCATCGTCATCACACCCTCGCACAATCCTCCGGATAGCGGCGGTTTCAAGTACAACCCGACCAACGGCGGTCCTGCGGACACGGACATCACCAAGTGGATCGAGAACCGGGCCAACCAGCTGCTCAAGCCCGGCGCCGGCGGCATCAAGCGAATAGCGCTCAAGCAGGCGCGCGCTGCCGCCACGACCCACTCGCATGACTACGTGCAAAATTATGTTCAGGATCTCGGCGCGATTTTGGATATGGATGTCATTCGCGATTCGAAGATTCGCATGGGTGTCGACCCGTTGGGCGGCGCCGGCGTGCATTACTGGCCGCGCATCGCCGAGTGCTATCGCCTCGATCTGACCGTCGTGAACGATACTGTCGACCCGACCTTTCGTTTCATGACGCTCGATTGGGACGGAAAAATCCGCATGGATCCTTCCTCCTCCTACGCCATGCGGCGGCTGATCGAACTGAAGGATCGCTACGACATCGCGTTTGCCTGCGATACCGACCATGATCGGCATGGGATTGTGACCAAGAGCCGCGGCTTGATGCCGCCCAACCACTACCTGTCCGTTGCGATCGACTATTTATTCAGTCATCGCAGCGGCTGGCGCGCCGATGCTGCCGTTGGCAAGACGGTGGTGAGCAGTGCGATGATCGATCGGGTCGGCAAGCGGTTGAAACGAGCCGTGTACGAAGTGCCGGTGGGCTTCAAATGGTTCGTTGCCGGACTGGTGGATGGAAAATTGGGCTTCGGCGGCGAGGAAAGCGCCGGTGCTTCTTTCAGCCGCATCGACGGACAGGCGTGGACCACGGATAAGGACGGTATCGTACCGGCACTCCTGGCGGCGGAAATCACGGCGCGCACCGGACGAGATCCCGGCGAGCACTACCGCGCGCTCACGCAGGAATTGGGCACATCTTTTGCCGATCGCATCGATGCCTCGGCGAACTCCGCGCAGAAAGCCAAGCTCGGCAAACTTGACCGGCAGCAAATTCACATCACGGAGCTTGCCGGCGAACCGATCGAACAGATCCTGACCCAGGCGCCCGGCAATAACGCGCCGATCGGCGGCGTCAAAGTCACTGCGCGCGGCGGCTGGTTTGCAGCCCGCCCCTCCGGGACCGAAGACATCTACAAGATCTACGCGGAAAGCTTTCACGACGAAGCGCATCTGCGCAGATTGATCGGTGAGGCGCAGACCATTGTCGACACGGCGCTCGCGGGCGCTTGAGGGCGGATCGCCTTGCCGGATTCCGATGAGATCGCACTGACCGCTACCGCCAAGCGGCTGCTGCCCTGGTTGGTCGCCGTGGGGTTCTTCATGGAATCCCTGGACACGACCATCCTCAATACGGCAGTGCCTGCGATTGCGCACGCCCTTGATGTGCCGCCATTGAGCATGAAGGCGGTGCTCGCCAGCTACACCCTGAGTCTGGCCGTCTTCATTCCGATCAGCGGTTGGATGGCCAATCGCTTCGGTACCCGCCGCGTTTTTGCGTCCGCGATCGGCATTTTCACCTTGGGTTCGTTCCTCTGCGGCATCTCCAACAACATTCATCTCTTGGTGGCGTGCCGCATTCTGCAGGGCAGCGGCGGCGCCATGATGCTGCCCGTCGGCCGCATCACCATGGTACGCACCTTCGCCAAGTCGGAACTCATCAATGCCATGAGCTTCGTCGCCATTCCCGGCCTTGTGGGTCCGATGTTGGGCCCGGTCATCGGCGGCGCGATCATCGGGTATTTCCACTGGAGCGTGATCTTTTTCGTCAATATTCCGATCGGCCTGTGTGGCCTGTACATGGTCTACCGGCACTTGCCGAACTATCGCGAGAAGCGCAACTATCGCCTCGACATCATCGGATTGGTGTTGTTCGGCTCGGGTATTGCATTGTTGTCCTATGTGCTCGAGGTGTTCGGCGAGACCACCTTGAGCGGCCGGGAAATGCTCGGACTGCTGGCGATTTCGGCAGCGCTGCTCGCAGCCTACGGTTTGCATACCAAGCGTACCGCGCACCCGCTGCTGCGTCTCAAACTGCTTGCCATTCGCACCTTCCGCATTGCGGTCAGCGGCAATTTATTCACCCGCTTAGGGATAGGCGGCATTCCCTTTTTGTTGCCGCTTCTATATCAGGTTGGCTTGGGATTCTCGCCCATCCAGTCGGGCCTGCTGATCATGCCGCAGGCTTTCGCCGCCATGAGCCTGAAATTGACCATGCCGCTGATCCTCAAGAAGTTCGGCTACCGAAGCGTGCTGATCGCCAACACCATCATGCTCGGCGTGATGATCATGCTGTTCGCAACGATCAATCTCGAAACTCCGGCATGGCTCATTGTCATGATGGCATTCGTTTACGGCTTCCTCACCTCGCTGCAGTACACGAGCATGAATACGCTGGCGTACGCGGACGTGGGCGAGCACGAGGCAAGCGGAGCCAGCACCATTGCCAGCACCGTGCAGCAATTGGCAGTCAGCTTCGGTATCGCCATGGCCTCGCTCGCCGCTGCGCTTTTCATTCCTGACCGTCTGCGCGCCACCGAGGCGCAGATGATTCATGGGATTCATTTGGCGCTCCTGTGCCTCGCCACACTGACCATCGTATCCACCATTGTGTTCGCCCGCCTCCGAGCTCAGGACGGTGCGTCAGTCAGCAGGCATAAAGCCGAGGTTCCGACCGGTATCTAGCGGCGTAGTGCTGCCCGACGGGCGCGTGATGACCGACACCTTCGTATCATTGTTTCAACTCCAATGAAGGCCGAGACTGGCGTCACGGCATCCGGCGAACGTTTTCGAATCCGGAATGCCCGTCCCCCCACCCTACGGAGCCGAGCATGTCCGCAACCGTTTCGTCCACGTTCGCCCGCTGCTTCCGCCGAGTCGCGGCCGGCCTCGCCGCCAGCCTGGCGCTGGGCGCCCTGTCGGCGCACGCCGCGCCCACGCCCTTCCCGGCCGGCTTCCGCAGCTCGCAGGTGGTGAACGCCGACGCGACGATCAACGTGCGCGTCGGCGGCCACGGGCCCGCGGTCGTGCTGATCCACGGCTTCGGCAACACCGGCGACATGTGGTCGCCGATGGCCGCCGAGATCGAGAAGGACCACACCGTCGTCGTGCCCGACCTGCGCGGCATGGGCCTGTCCTCGCACCCCGTCGGCGGCTACGACAAGTGGACGCAGGCCGGCGACATCCGCGCCGTCCTCGACAAGCTCGGCATCGACCGCGCCGACATCGTGGCCCACGACATCGGCACGATGGTCGCGTATGCCTACGCGGCGCGCTATCCGGACAAGACAAGCCGCCTGGTCGTGATGGATTCGCCGATACCCGGCATCCCGCCGTGGAACCAGATCGTGCGCCTGCCCGCGTTGTGGCACTTCAACTTCGGCGGCCCGGACGCCGAGCGCCTGGTCGCCGGCCGCGAGCGCATCTACCTCGATCGCTTCTGGAACGAGTTCGCCGGCGACCCGTCGAAGATCGACGAAGCGACCCGCCGCCACTACGCCGCGATCTACGCCAGGCCCGGCGCGATGCATTCCGCGTTCGCCCAGTTCCTCGCGATCGCCCAGAAGGACGAGGCCGACAACCTCAGGGCGATGGAGACGAAGCTGGCGATGCCGGTGCTCGCCATTGGCGCCGAGAAGGCCTTCGGCGCCAACGTGGCGGCCGTCATGTGCAACGCGGCGACGAACGTGCAGGAAGTCGTCGTGCCGAACGCCGGCCACTGGCTGATGGAGGAAGCGCCCGCGGCGACGATCGCCGCGGTGCAGGACTTCCTGGCAGCGCACTGAGTCCGGCGTCAACGCCATCAAAGCAATAGGAGCCCCATTCTCGCTGCCGCGGTGACGGCTTCCGTGCGTGTCGACACGTCGAGCTT
>DATHFB010000171.1:0-8565 GCA_035318305.1 Steroidobacteraceae bacterium
GAATCATTTCCGGCAAAAATGCGGCTGGAAGTTGCCGGACTCAAGATAAACGTGGAGTTCAACGGCGACATCACGCTGACTTGAGGATGGCCCGCAAGGTCGATCCACCTTTAGGTCTGCTCGGGTGGTACGGGGTCGCAGGATGAGGCGGCGTGCAAGGTTGGCGCAGCCACTATCAAGTAACGCAGCGCCCGCTCACAAGCGGCCGCTACTTCTTGCGCATCGTCGCCATGATTTTTGCCCACTGCTTGCCCACCCCAACGCACTTCTCTTGTGTGTAGAACGATTCATTTTCAGAGATTAGTTTCTTCATCATGTCCCAGCCGTCCTGTATATAAGCGGATTGGTCGGGACCGCCGGTGGCGCGCATCTCGTCGAAAATCGACTTGGCGGTTTCCTCAGCACTTTGATCGCTCTTCGCAAGAAACCCCTTCTTGACGCAAAGATCGTACTGGGTAGCCGTCCCGCCAACCAAGATGCCGAATTGACGCGCCTGCCCTTGATCTTGAGTCGCCGTTGCCGTCGCGGGCGCATTTTGCGCATTGGCCGCGCTGCCCCAAATGAGCAATCCCAAACTGAGGAGTTTCTTCATTGATTTAGATTCCGCTTGTGTACTACGCATGTCTGACAATCTCAGATTTGACCCGTCCGAGCAAATCCTGGATGCCCGCAGCGTGAATTTACCTCGCTTGCCGCATTCTGAACGCTAGAATCTCGCGATCATGAATGTCGAACCGAAGCGGCGGGGAGGAATTGGCGTAGTTCTGGCGATAGTCGCTCTCGATTTCGCCGGAATTGGACTGACCTTGCCCATCATTCCGCGCTTGCTCAGCGACGTTGCGCACACGACCGATCTCGGCTGGCGATTCGGCGCTTTCTTGAGTTTGTACGCGCTCATGCAATTCGTCTTTTCGCCGATCTTGGGAATCTGGAGCGATCGAGTCGGTAGGCGGCCGGTTCTCTTGTGCTCACTCGCCGGCGCCGCCGTCGACTACGTCTTCATGGCTGTAGCTCCCTCGCTGGGACTGCTATTCGTGGGCCGGGCGATCGCTGGAATCACCGGCGCCAGCCAGGCGGTCGCCTCGGCGTACATTGCCGACGTGACGTCGGAGGGCGAGCGTGCGCGACGATTCGGCCAGCTCAATGCGGTCCAAGGCTTGGGCTTCATTGCCGGGCCTCTCGTGGGCGGATTGCTGGGTACTCTGTGGATTCGCGCGCCTTTCATGGCCGCGGCAGGCTTGAATGGCATCACTTTTTTGGTGACCCTGTTGGTTCTTCGCGAGCCGGCGCGGCATGCCGCAACCGAGGGTGAGGCGCCCTTTGTAAATCCCTTGAGGACATTCCAGTGGGCATGGTCGGTTCCCGCCTTGTTGCCGCTGCTGATCATGTTCTTGATATTCACGCTGGTCGGTCAGGTGGGCGGCACGATCTGGATCATTTACGGATCGGATCGATACGGTTGGACACCGTTCTGGATCGGCGTGTCCATCGCCTTCTTCGGTCTGCTGCACGCGATTGCGCAGGCGTATATCGCCGGCCCCTTGAGCGAACGCCGTGGCGAGCGCTTCGCGCTGGCACTCGGCGTCATTACCGACAGTGCTGCGTCCGTGCTGATCGCGTTCGCCACCAAAGGTTGGATGGCGTTCGCGTTGATGCCGCTTTTTGGCCTGGGCGCCGTGGGCCTGCCCGCCTTGCAATCGTTATTGAGCGGCAAAGTAGACGCTCAAAAACAGGGACGACTGCAAGGCGTACTGGCCAGCATCACCAGCCTTGCCTCAATTGTTGGACCGCTGGCAATCAGCTCGCTTTATTTTTCCTATCGTGCGAGCTTTCCAGGCCTCGTCTGGATTGCCGGCGCGGCGCTTTATCTCATCACCGTCCCTGTTCTATTGCGGCTGCCGGCAAAGGCTCCCGCCGCCGCGAGCGCCTGATCAGTCAGTGCGGCCGCTCAAGCCTGCTTCAAATGAATGGAGCCGTCCCCGGTGTGGATGGTGAGCGTCGAGCCGCCGCCGTTCATTTTGCCGCGGACCCGCGATTTGCTGATGATTCCTTCCATCGTGATCGGGATGTCCGAGCTGATGTGTCCGTCGCCCGTGCTGGCGTCGATATTCACGGGCAGATCTGCCGGTAGCGCCACATCAATGCTGCCGTCGCCCGACGTGATGCTCCAGGTTGAATCCAATTTGGAGCCGTGAAGCGCTTCCACGCCGACGCTGCCGTCGCCGCTCCTGGCGCTCAGCACATCAAACCGTCCCGTGAGACGGATGCGGCCGTCGCCGGAGGTGGCATCGCATTTGCCATCGAGATCGCGGCCTTCAATGGTGCCATCGCCGGTGTGCAGGTGGACCGCACCCTTGAGAGAACCGACGGTGAGACTGCCGTCGCCGCTGTGCAGATCAATGGTGCCCGACAGGTCATTGGCCTTGATCGAGCCGTCACCCGTTCTGACTTGCAGGTCCGCGTTCTTCGGCATGCGAACCTCGATACGCAATGTTCTCATGGTCCCGATGGAGAAGTGCCATTTGTTCGGAATGCGGGCGGTCAGCTCGACCTGATCACCCTGCTGGTTGGATTCGATCTCGAGAGACTTGTTCAGCACATAGCCGTGATATTCAACGCGAAATTCAACCTGCTGGGCGTCGCCGGTGGTAACAATGACGCTGCCATCGTTCGTGTCGACGCGCACGCTGGCGCGATTCGAGATCGTGAAGGATTTGGCGTAGTCATCCGCATGAACAGTGGCGGCAAACAGCCCGGTGGCGAGAAGCGTCATGCCGATGATTGCCAATCGATGAGTGCTGGTTCTTTTATATGAAGGAGTCATTGCCCAAGGTCTCCCGATTGCTGATAGAAAATTTGCGGGCCCCACCTGGTTGCGCCGGGCGTTGCCATACTACGACTCGCGTGTGCCTACAAAACCCGGTTGGACGATAAAAGTTGCATATTTTGCGCCGCACCATTTGGCAGTTCACAGCGCTCTTTCCCGCAGACGCTGTGGTTGCCGTCTGACAGACCTGCAGCACATGAAACAGTAGCCTGATCGGTACTTTTCAGGTGAAGGGAATGCGCTTCGTTCAACGCGCGACGCTGGCTTTATTGGCAGCGCTTCTGCTCGCTTGCGGCGGAGGCGGCGGAACGTCTTCACCCGCGACCCACGCAAGCCCGCCGCGCGGCGAGTTGTTGCAGAGTCCGCCGGACCTTTTGTCCACGGTGACGACGTCGGATTTGCTGCTCGAGCTCAACCTCGCTGCCAATCAGCAGCTGCTGTCGCTCAGTGGGCCACCCGTGTGCGACATTCTCATGTATCACATCGAGTACAGCACGGTGGGCGGCGCCAATGAACCGACCACGGCCTCCGCCGCGCTGATGGTGCCCGCGGGCTTCGGCGCGATCTGCACCGGTAAACGCCCGATCGTGTTGTACGCGCACGGTACCACCACCGACCGCGCCTTCAATATGACCAACACGGACAACGCCGAGACGCTGTCCTTGGCGGCGCTGTTCGCATCGCAGGGATATATCGTCGTGGCGCCAAACTACGCGGGATACGACACCTCAACGCTTCCCTATCATCCTTACTTGATTGCCGATCAGGAATCGAAGGACATGATCGATGCGCTGACGGCGGCGCGCGCAGCCCTGCCGCTCGCCTCGGCGACATTGACCAAGGACAATGGGCAGCTGTTCATCACGGGTTACTCCCAGGGCGGCTACGTCGCGATGGCAACTCACCGCGCGATGCAGGCTGCCGGCATGACCGTCACGGCATCCGCGCCCATGTCAGGGCCGTATGCGCTCGCCGCGTTCGTCGACGCGGTTTTCTATGGCGAGGTCAACGGCGGTGCGCCGATATCTTCCACGCTTTTGCTCACCGCGTATCAAAAGGTATACGGCAATATCTACGACAACGCCGTGGATGTGTTCGAGCCGCAGTACGCGGCCGGAATCGACTCCTTGTTGCCGAGCACCACCCCAAGAAGTCAGCTGTATGCTCAGGGGCGCCTTCCCGAATTTGCGTTGTTTAGCGCAACGCCGCCCGACCCGGCCTTCGCCGACATTACCCCACCCTCGACACCGGCGAATTTGGCGGCGGTGTTCGCGCTGGGCTTCGGCGCCGGCAATTTGCTGCAGAACAGTTATCGCCTGACCTATCTGAAAGACGCGCTGGCGAACCCGGACGGGGGCTTCCCAATGACCACAGGATTGGTGGCCGCGACCCCGGCGCTGCCGTGGCGGCAGGCGTTGCAAATGAATGATTTGCGCAACTGGGTTCCCACGGTGCCGGTACAGCTGTGCGGCGGCGCTGTCGACCCGCTGGTCTTTTGGTTCAATACCCAGCTGATGCAGAATTATTGGGCGTCACATTCACCGACCGCATCGATCAGCGTGCTCGATTTGGAGTCCGCAGCATCGGCCAACGACCCGTATGGCACTCTCAAACAAGATTTCGAGATCGCGAAGCAACTGGTCGCCGCCGCCGCCGTCGCGCAAGGAGCCACGGACGGCGGCGCGTTTGCGGTCGCGGAGGCCTATCACGCGACACTGGTGGCGCCGTTCTGCTTCGCCGCGACGAGATCGTTCTTCGCCAACCTGTAGCCAACAGCCAGAACTGGAGCTCGCCGACCCGGCTCACGGATGAGACGCCGCCGTGCCGACGGGGTGGTCTTCGCAAATCGGTTCCGTAAGCGGCGCGACATGCGCGCCAGCACCCGATGCCGCATGCGCAATTTCGTAGCAATTCGCATCGATCCACACCATCCAATCGCCGTTCTCGGTCTTGAATCGCTCGCCCGCGTGGTGCTGCGCACGCAGCGGCCAACGATCATCCTCCGGTCTGCCTGAGACCGATTGACTCGCTGAATGTTGGTGGTTGCGAATTTCGAACGCCTGCAGGGCGCGCCGCGCTTCCGCTCCCCAATCCACACCGGTGCTCTCTCCGTTTGCCGAAGACGCCGGCGCCGTGGAAGCGGGAAAGGACAGCGACTCCAAAACCGGCTGTTCAACCGTCAGTGCCAGATGCTGCCCGCGTCGCGGAAGGTTCGCCGTGACGCGCACCTTTGGAGGTTCTGCAGGCGCGATAAACAATAGTTCAACGGCATTCGCCGTCGTCGTAGCGAGCTTTCCGGTCCGCGGCATCATGATGAGGGCCGCGATCAAGACCAGGTGTACCGCCAATACGGTAGCTGCCGCGGCATATCGCTCAGTTCGCGGGCGGATTGACTCCTTCATGAACAGTTCGGCTCCTCCAGCCTCTAGAAGAGTGACCTTCATTATGGGTGTTGGTTCCGATCATTGACAGTGACAGAAAATTGGACTACTCAGGGAGCGACCGAGTCGAGCGGAGAATGACAATGCGCACGCAACCCACCATCGACCTGCTGAAGCAAAATCCCGGACGGCTCATTTTCATCGCTGTCGTCCTGGCGGCAGCGACCTGCGCCTTCGCGTATACCGGCGGCTTCTTCTCGCCGCATCGTATCAGCGCCGACCGCTTGGTCGACGCGATCGAGGCGAGCGGCGGCGGTGCGCACGAAGGATTTCGTCGCGCGCATGCGAAAGGCATCTGCGTGGCCGGAACTTTCCTCGCCAGCGCGGAGGCGAAAACGCTGTCACGAGCCGCCGTCTTTTCAGGCGATGTCGTTCCGGTGACGGGCCGCTTCGCCGAAGCCACTTCGGATCCCTTTACCAATGACACGACGACGGCACCCGTCCGAAGCATGGCGCTGCGCCTTCAACCGCTGCACGCGGATGAGTGGCGCACCGGGATGAATGACACCCCGGGCCTGCACGTGTCGACGCCCCAGGCATTCTACGAGAACGTCGTCGCGTCGACACCGGATCCTCGCACCGGGAAGCCGGATCCCGCCAAGTTGCAGGCTTATCTGGACCGGCATCCGGAAACCGTTGCGTTTCTCGCGCGCATGAAAGCCAGGCCGTTTTCGAGCGGCTTCGCGAATGACAGTTACAACAGCGTCAACGGGTTCATTTTCGTTTCCGGCGATGGCAAGCGCCGGTTGGTGCGCTGGACCATGCAAGCAGAGGACCCGTTCTCGACGTTATCGCCGGAGGATCGGGCCGGAAGATCGGCAAACTACGAGTTTGATGATTTGCTGGCGCGGGTTGCGCGCGGACCCGTCAAATGGCAGTTGATTGCGGTCCTCGCTATGCCGGGCGATCCCAACAAGGCAACCGAAGTTTGGCCCGAAGACCGGCAAAAAGTCGCTCTCGGCGAGCTGACCATAACCCACGTCGAAAGCGAAACCAGGGGCAACTGTCAGGACGTGAACTATGACCCACTGGTGCTGCCGCCGGGGATCGATCCTTCGGACGATCCGATTCCCTATGCCCGATCGGCGGCCTATTCCACTTCCTTTAGGAGACGAGCGGGCGAGACGAAGCCGCCGAGCGCCGTTGCCAATCAAAGCGCGGGGACAGGGCGATGATCCAGACAGTGCAGCGATTCAACCTACTTGCTCGCCTCCTTCATTGGACGATGGCAGTGCTGATACTCACGATGGCGTTCATCGGCATCGGCATGGTGAGCACCCTCTCCCCGAAATATCACCAACTGCTGTCGCTGCATAAGTCGCTCGGCAGCCTCATCCTGGTGCTGGTGGCGGTGCGTTTGGTCAACCGGCTTCTCAACCCGCCGCCGCCGCTGCCTTTGGATTTACCGGGTTGGCAGCAATTTTTGGCAATAGGTTCACACGTGATCCTGTATGCGCTCATGTTTGCGCTGCCGCTCGTCGGCTGGTCGATGTTGTCAGCCGGCGGCTACCCCATCGTCGTATGGGGCGCGATCCATCTGCCGCCCATTCTTCCGCACAATGCACCGGTCTTCGCCCTGCTACGAAGTACCCATACGCTGTTGGCTTTGCTTTTATTTGCCGTGTTCCTCGGGCATCTTGGAGCCGCGCTGTTCCATGCGCTGATTCGCCGCGACGAGGTCCTGAAGAGCATGGCGTAGCCGCGAGGTGCGGGTCGTTAGGTTCCGGTTTGACGTGCCCGCTTCGCCGCCAGATCGCCCTGAGCCTCGAGGGAAATCGCATTCCACTTCTCCCAAGTCTCGATTCTCCGGGCATATTCGGCGCGCGTCATGGGCAGACCGCTGGAGCCAAAGAAAATTCGCAGGGGCGGATCCTGCGCATCGACCAACTTCAAAATCGCCGGCCCTGTCGCGTCCGGATCGCCCGGCACGTAGTTGCCGCGAATGGCAGCAACTTTTGCGCGAGCGCCGTCGTAGACCGGGTTGGCCGCCGCGCGGATGGCCGACGTGCCGCCCCAATCCGTGGCGTAGCCACCCGGCTCGACGATGGTCACCTTGATGCCGAATCCGGCGACTTCCGCGGCGAGCGCCTGGCTAAAGCCCTCAAGCCCCCATTTCGAGGCGTGATACAGGCCAACGGTGGGAAAGGCATTGACGCCGCCGATCGATGACACCTGAATGATGTGTCCCGAACCTTGGGCCCGCATGATGGGCAGCGCGGCTTGCGTGACCCAAAGCGCGCCGAACAGATTGGTTTCTATTTGTGCCCGGGCTTGCGCTTCGCTGACCTCCTCGATCGTGCCGAAGAGTCCGTAGCCGGCATTGTTGATCACCACGTCGAGGCGGCCGAAGCGCGCATGCGCCTCCGCGATTGCGGCATCGACATCAGCCTTGTTCGTGACGTCCAGCGTGATCGCCGTCACTTGCTTGCCGTAACGTTCAGTCAGCGGTGAAAGCGCGTCGATATTGCGAGCGGTCGCCGCAACGAGATCGCCGCGGGCCAGCGCCGCCTCCGCCCAAACGCGGCCGAAACCCTTGGACGTGCCAGTAATGAACCAGACCTTAGCAGCCATGTTGTTCCTTTATTGAAGCCGCGCGGACGCGCAGCGTATTGAGCAAATACCGCGTCGCGCGCGGCCACCTGTGAAAAGCCTAGCACGGCCGGTCGCAAAGATTCTGTCAGACAAGTCCGGCTTATATTTATTGCTACCATGGCGCCGATGGATCGCTACGACGTTTTGGTGCTGGGGGCGGGTATTGCGGGTTTGGCCGCCGCACGCTCACTCGCCGCTGCCGGCCAGCGCGTCGCCCTGATCGAAGCGCGCGACCGCATCGGCGGGCGCATTTTCACCGACCGTATCAGCCGCAATGCCGGCGAGCCGGTTTCGATTGAACTCGGCGCGGAATTCATTCATGGACTGCCGCCGGTCACCTGGGATCTGATCAAGGAGGCGAACCTCAGCACCTATGAACTGGACGGAACTCAACTATCGTTCGCTCGCGGCGGCTTCCAATCAAGCAGTGAGGACTACGGAGAGGCCGTCAGCGTCATCGATGAAATGATGGCATGGCTGGAGAGGCAGCCCCGCGGCACCGACGTGACCTTTGCGCAATACTTAGATCTTGCGGGGATCGATGGATCGCGGCGCAGGCGCGCGACGGCCTATGTCGAAGGCTTCAACGCGGCCGACAGCCGCGTCATCGGTGTTGCGGCGCTGGTAGCGCAACAGCGCGCCGAGGATAAAGTGCATTCCGATCGGCTGTTTCACGTCGAGGCCGGATACCATGCCCTGCCGGCG
>DATHFB010000172.1:0-4070 GCA_035318305.1 Steroidobacteraceae bacterium
CATTTGGGTGGCCGCTACCGTTACCGTGCTCATATGGGTGTATATGCTACCCGATCTCTGAATTTCCATATCGGACGGGTGCGACGCATGCGTCGCACGGGTGACCAGGAACGGTCACTCAGGGCTTGCGCGAAGCTAAGGACTATTCGGCGAAGCGCCTCACCCTGCGGGGCCGCCCTCATGGGCGTTCTCCGCCGCTGCGCGGCGGAGTGCGAAGCGCAATGCGCTTCGACGCCGTAGATCCGGCACGCGAGTGCCTAAAAACTGGGCGGTGTCGTCGCGCTGACGATCTCGCATTCTTCCCGGCCGACGTTGCGAAAGCGATGCGGCATGGAACTCTTGAAGTAATAGGCATCGCCCGCGCCTAAAACGCGCGATTCGCCGCCGACGGTGAGTTCTATCTTTCCCTTGACGATCACTCCGCCTTGCTCGCCGGCATGTGTCAACATTTCCTCGCCGGTATCTGCATTCGGTGCGTACCGCTCGTGCAGGATCGACATGCCGCGTTTCGCCAAGCGGCCGCCGACGAGACGCAGCTCGATGCTCATCGTGCCGATGTTCGCCAGCTCCTCGCGCGGAAAAAATACCTGCGGCTTGCCGCCCAGGTCCAGAGTGAAAAAGTCAGCGAGCGCCATCGGGATGCCGTCGAGCACTTTCTTGAGCGAGCTGACCGAGGGGCTGACCCGATTCTGCTCAATCAGTGAAATCAAACCGTTAGTGACGCCGGCGCGTTTCGCCAGCTCGCGTTGCGACAGGCCGTACATCTGCCTGACGGCCTTTAAATGGGCACCTACGTCCAAGCTCATGCTGTCTATTATAATAGACAGATGGGGCCAAGATGCAGCAAAAATTGAGCTGACTGTCGATTTTCCTTATCATCGGGTGCTCACCGCCTTCGATCGCAAGGACTCAAAGCCATGAATGCCCAGCTCACCCCCGCCGCGATAAATCCCGAACTCGACGCATTTTGGATGCCCTTTACGGCGAATCGCCAATTCAAAGCCAATCCGCGCCTGCTCGCGCGAGCGCAGGGGATGTTCTACTGGACCCAAGACGGGCGCGAAGTCCTGGATGGCGTCGCCGGCCTGTGGTGCGTGAATGCCGGCCACGGCCGCCGCGAAATCACCGAGGCGGTCACGAAGCAGCTGGAGACCATGGAATTTGCGCCCACATTCCAAATGGGTCACCCGCTTGCGTTCGAACTGGCGAATCGCCTGGCCAAGACTGCGCCTCCCGGACTCGATCGAATCTTTTTTACCAATTCCGGTTCGGAGTCCGTCGATACGGCGCTGAAGATCGCGATTGCCTACCACCGCGCGCGCGGTGCGGGTCAGCGCACGCGCCTGATCGGACGTGAGAAGGGTTACCACGGCGTGGGGTTCGGCGGCATGTCGGTCGGCGGCATGGTCAACAATCGCAAGTTTTTCGGCTCATCCATGCTGCCCGGCGTCGACCACTTACCGCACACGCTGGATATCGAACACAACGCGTTCTCGCGCGGTCTGCCGCAGTGGGGCGCGCATCTTGCCAACGAACTGGAACGCATGATCGCATTGCATGATGCCTCGACCATCGCGGCGGTCATCGTTGAACCGATTTCAGGCTCCGCCGGTGTGGTATTGCCGCCCGTCGGCTACTTGAAGCGGCTGCGCGAAATCTGCGACAAGCACGACATCCTCTTGATATTCGACGAGGTGATCACGGGCTTTGGCCGGGTTGGAAAACCCTTCGCCGCACAGGCTTTCGACGTGACGCCCGACTTGATGACGACGGCCAAGGGATTGACGAACGGCGCCATACCGATGGGTGCCGTGTTTTCACAGCGCAAGATCTACGACGCGTTCATGCAGGGCCCGGAAAATGCGATCGAGCTGTTTCACGGCTACACCTACTCCGCGCATCCGGTCGCATGCGCGGCCGCCTTGGCGGCGCTGGATATCTACGTGAAGGAAGGCCTGCTCACGCGGGCGGCTTCCTTGAGCGCGCAATGGGAAAATGCAGTTCACTCATTAAGGGGTCTGCCGCATGTCATCGACGTACGAAACTACGGTTTGATCGGCGCGGTCGAGATGGAGCCGCGGCAAGGCAAACCCGGCGCGCGCGCTTTCGAGGTATTTTTAAAGTGCTTCGAGCGAGGCGTCATGGTGCGCCAGACCGGCGACACCATTGCGATGTCGCCGCCGCTGATCATTGAACCCAAGCAAGTCGAACGCATGGTGGAAACATTGGGCGGCGTCATTCGCGAGACGGCTTAGCCTTTGGGAATTGAACCCTAGGTTTTCGGTTCGAAGATCGAATACCATTTTTTGCAGGGCTCGCTGACCTCCCAGATGCCCTCAAAACCTGCGGGCACCACGAAGGCATCGCCCGCCTTGAACTCGTGCTTCTCGCCCGACGCCGATTCGATGCGCACACGCCCTTCGATCATCACGCAGAATTCGTGTTCGGTGTAGCGAACGCGCCATTTGCCGGCGGTGCTGGTCCAAATGCCGCAGAGAAACTCCCCGTTCGCGTCGCTGTATTGATTGGAAACGCGCGTCCGCGGAATTCCCGCGAGAATATTCTCGTGAGAAGGATTCGCAGACTCTCCGGTCTGGTAGCGATCCAGGACCACGATCTTTGGGGGCAAGCTCATGCGCTATCGTAGGCTGATGGTGAGCGCGGAAACAAGTGCGGCCCGGAGCTTTGGCGAACTCCGGGCCGCTTCGACCTCACATCAAGTTTTCACCGGCATCACTCATTCTTGCCCACCTGGGCGACGGCCGCGCCGGATTCCATCTTCAGCGTCAACCGGACGCGACGCTCCAACGCATAACCGTCATTGTCCCCGGCGGTGCTCTGGCTCTTCCCGTAGGCATTCACCTCGAGCGCGTCTTCGCCCACTCCGGAGGCGAGCAGCAGATCGCGCACCGCATTGGCTCTGTCCTGGGAGAGCTTCATGTTGGTGTCGATCGTACCGCGCGGGTCTGCGTAGCCATCGACCCGGATTTTGAGTTCAGGGGATTTGGTCACCGCCTGTGCCAGCACTTGAATCTGATGTGCAATGTCCGCCGTGATTTCAGCGCTGCCGGTGCGGAACAATACATCGCCCTGCAGCCCGTCGAGAACCTCAGAAGCATCGTCTTTGGCGGTCTGGGCCGTCTTGATCTTCTGCGACAGATCATCGAGCTTGGCGCTCAAGGATATGTTGGTTTCGGCCAGCTGCGTCTTTTCGGTCAGGAGCGCCGACTTTTCCGTCTGCAATTCGGATTTATCGCTTTCCAGCACGGCAACCTGTGCTTCCGCCTTCTTGGCGTCGCCGGCGCGGTGGACTCGATTGCCCAGCCACGTGCCGAGTCCGGCGCCCACGACGGCGCCGATCGGGCCCGCCGCAAACGCCCCGATCACCGCGCCCGATACAAATCCGAGCGGCTCCTGCGGCGGCCGAGGCTTCGGTTCGCCGGCCAGGGCCGCGGCGCTGACGCCCATCAAGCCAATCGTCCAAACCAACTTGGAATATCTAGTGCTCATGACAAACTCCTCGCTCCTCGCCAATCGAGGCGACGACCGTCGCCCCATGGGAGCCATTACGGCCCTACATTCGGGCGGGCTGCGGTTGGAGTCGTGGCAAATCATGGCGAAGCCGCGACCAATTGCAGCCGAGAGCGCGGGTTCAGGACCTGGCGCCGGTCTCAGGCCCTGAGGGAGAAAGGCGTGAAATTGGTGCCGATGTCGTAGTAATCCTCGTTTTCAGCTTTCTTGAGGAATGCGACCACGCGATAGGTCACGGGCGTGGCAATGATTTCCCAGCCGCTTTTTAGCGCGTACTGCGTGAACATGATCGCGACCAGATGGCTCGCCGGCATGCGCCCGTAGAAGGCGACAAAATAAAAGATGATTGAATCCACCAGCTCGCCGCACAGCGTCGAGCCGACGATGCGCGTCCATAACCAACGGCCCTGGGTCCAGATCTTCATCTTGGCCAGCACGTAGCTGTTGATGAACGTGCCGCAAAGAAACGCCGTGATCGAGGCAATCACGATGCGCGGCGTGTTGCCGAATATCGATTCCACCGCCGCTTGGTTGGCGAG
>DATHFB010000173.1:0-5230 GCA_035318305.1 Steroidobacteraceae bacterium
CCCTGTCCGCTGTGCATGTTCCAGAGATACGGCGTAATCGTTCTGTGCCTGGTCTTCCTGATCGCGGCGCTTCACGACCCCGCGGCCTTCGGCAGGCGGCTGTATGCGCTGCTCTTGTCGCTGGCCGCGCTGGCCACGATCGGCATCGCGTTGCGCCATCTCTATATTCAGAGTTTACCGCCCGGCAGCGTGCCGGCGTGCGGCGCATCCTTGGACTTCATGCTCAAGGTTTTTTCCTTGAGCGAGGTGCTGGTCAAGGTGCTGACCGGATCCGGTGAGTGCGCCAAGGTGACGTGGGAGTTCCTGGGATTGGCAATGCCGGCGTGGGTGTTGATCAGCGCCGTGGTCTTGGGCGGATTCGGATTGTGGGTCAATCTGCGGCATCAGCGGCCCGTCCTGCGCTTCTGATGTCGAGCACCCTGCAATTGACTCAAGCGCTGATGGCGCGCCAGTCGGTCAGCCCCGTCGATGGCGGATGTCAGGCGCTGATGATCGAGCGGCTCGCGGCGGCGGGCTTCGCGGTCGAAACCCTGCGCTTCGGTGCGGTCGATAATTTTTGGGCCAAGCGCGGCAGCGGCGGTCCGGTGTTTTGCTTTGCCGGGCATACCGATGTCGTGCCCTCGGGGCCCCTGGATGAATGGCGCACCGATCCATTTCAGCCCGTGATCAAAGACGGACTTCTGTACGGCCGCGGCGCGGCAGACATGAAAAGCGGACTCGCGGCGATGTTGACGGCCAGCGAGGAATTCATCAGCCAGTACCCGAAACACCGCGGCACCATCGCCTTCTTGATCACCAGCGATGAGGAGGGTCCCTCGGTCGACGGCACCCGCCGGGTCGTTGAGGTGCTGCGCGAACGTCAGGAGAACATTGATTGGTGCCTGGTAGGCGAGCCCTCGAGCGAGAGTACGCTCGGCGATACCATCAAGATCGGACGCCGCGGCAGCTTGAGCGGTCGACTGACGGTGCACGGAATTCAGGGGCACATCGCGTATCCGCAACTTGCCGATAATCCGGTGCACGCTCTGGCGCCTGCGCTGGCGGAGCTCACGGCCCGTGTCTGGGATCACGGCAATGAGCATTTTCAACCCACCACTTTTCAGGTGTCGAATATATCCGCGGGAACCGGGGCGCCCAATGTCATCCCGGGCGAACTGCGGGCACGATTCAATCTGCGCTTCTCGACCGAGCAAACGATCGACGGCTTGAAGCACCTCGTCGAAGAAATTTTAGGCCGGCACAAAGTCAAGTACACGCTGGAATGGTTCATCTCCGGACAGCCCTTTCTCACCGTTCCCGGGATCTTGTCGCAGGCGGCGTCGCGCGCCGTGCAAGAACAATTGCAGATCAGCCCGAAGTTGACGACCGGCGGGGGAACATCGGACGGGCGGTTCATCGCGCCCATGGGCGCTCAGGTCATTGAACTCGGCGTCATCAATGAATCCATCCACAAGGTGAACGAATGCGTGCGGGTCGAGGACATCGATCGTCTGCACTCTATTTATCGGCGCACCCTGGAACTCTTGCTTGCATGACGGTGTCTCACGCGTGACACTGGAATGATCATGACCAAATCCACACCGCTTTATGCACTGACTCTTACCTGGCTCCTGGCGGCCGCGCTTTCCGGTTGCGTTGGGTTCGGCAAGTGCGATCCCGAGAGTTGCACCGGCGATAAGAAAATTACTGCCGACGTGTACGCAGTGTTTGCCGAGCACCGTGAATTGGGCGCGCCGGCGGCGCTGCGCGTTCAGACCATCAACGGCGTCGTGTACCTGAATGGCACCGTGGAAACGGATTTCGAGCGCCGCAACGCCGAGGCCCTCGTCATGCAGGTCGCGAATGTCAAGGATGTCGTGAATTCGCTCAACGCTCGTAATGCGGGCAGATAGCGCGATCGCACCTCGCGATCGCACCTATAGAGGCTCCGGCGCCATTCGCAATGTCAATCGCAGTGTGGTGCCTTGATTGGGCGCGCTCTTGATCTCGATTTCAGCGCCGATGAGCTGCGCCTGCTCGCGAAGACCGATCAAGCCGAAATGACCCGGCCGGGAAGCGGACGGATCGAAGCCCGTCCCATCGTCTTCCACCCGTAGTTCGAGTTGCGCGGCATCGAGCATGCGCAGCGCGACGCGGACGTTGGACGCCGCCGCGTGACGCTCGATATTACGCAGCGCTTCCTCGGTCATGCGAAAAATGACTTCCGCGCGCTCATCGCCGAAGCGAGCCGCGTCGGCATCCACGGCGAATTCAACATGCAGACCGGTGCGGTCCTTGAAGCGTTCGACGGCTTTTGACAGCGCCGGCCCGAGGCCGGTGTCGCGCACCGAGTTGACGCGCATTTGCGCAATGGCCGAGCGCGCTTCATTCATTCCGGCCTGAGCCACTTCCTCGGCGCGCGCCAGTTCATCCGGCAGGGAATCAGGATCATGAGCGTGAAGTTTGCGCAGCAAACGCACTTCGCTCAGCATCGCCATCATCGAATGGGCCAGGGTGTCATGCAGGTCGCGGGCGATCTGCAATCGTTCGCGCACGATGGCGGCATAGCGGGATTCTTCGGCGAGGCGTTCCACTTCACGCGTCCTGACTGCGACACGGCGCTCCAGTTCGCCACTGAGCTTCAACAGCTCGCTGCGCTCCTGATGCAAGTCATCCAGAATCTTGGCGAACACCGCGGCGAGTTGGGCAACTTCGTCGCGGCCGCTCGGCACCTCGATGCGCGCGATTTCACCGCGCCCTACGGCGGCTGCCGAGCGCGTCAAGCCTTTCAGCCGGTTGGTGAGATGGCGCGCCCCCAAAGCGCCGAGCACGGCGGTCGCGATGCCGAGGCAAATGGAAATCCATACGATGCGAACGGCCAGTGCATCGGCGCGCTGATAGACCATTTCCTTCGGCTCGCTGAGCTGTACCTGCCATGCCGCCAAATCTTCACCCGCGATGCTGACCGGCGCCCGGGCGACCAGGACCGTTTGGCCGGTCGGCAGCCGTTCAAAGCGCGGCGCGCCTGTTCGGTCCAGCGGCGGTTCGAGGGGCGGCGCCTCATCGACCAGCAGGCCGTCCCACGCAGCGTTGCGCAACGGCTCCGGACCGACCACAACCACCCCGGCCCGATTCAAGACCAGTGTTTGCGCGGACCCGTGCGGGTCCAAGGTGCTGCTCAGGCGTTGTACGTCGGTCGACGCCCAATGCCAGGTCAAGCGCGCCGCAATCACACCGATGACGTGACCCGACTCGTCTCTCACGGGTGCCGCCAGGTCGCCGAGCAGAGGCGCCGCGCTTGCGCTTGTGGATTTTCCGATGACGCCAATCCAAGGCCGCTTCAGTCCCTCGGAAAACCACGGCGTGGTCGAGACATTATCGCCGGAGTTCTGGTCGATGGAGTTCTCGCTCGCGGCGGTCGCCATCACCACGCCCGCGGCATCCGCCACCGCGATCCATGCCAAATCGGGGTAAGCGCTGCGCAAGCGTTTAAAAACCTCGAGCGGCGGCAGGCCGCCCAGAGCACGGATCGCCTCGAGCCGCATGCTGGCCGCCTGGCCCAAATCCGATCCCAGTTGATCGGTTTCGAGCACGAGCCTGCGCACGTGCTGTTGCACGACGATTTCCCGCGCGACCCCGCCCGCCCAAATGGATGCCGCAATGGCGAAGCTGGCCGCGAGGGCCACCATGAGCCAGATGATGCCGGCAACCAAGCTGTGCCGCGGATTCAGGTCTCGAAGCATCGTTTATGATAGTCCATGATTCGCATTCTCATTGCGGAGGACCACGCGCTCGTCAGGCGCGGCACGGCAGTGCTGCTCGCCACCGAACCGGACATGGAAGTCGTGGGTCAGGCATGCGACGGCATCGAGGCGGTAGCGATGGCCGGACAGCTGCGTCCCGACGTCGTGCTCATGGACTTGCACATGCCGCGCCAGAGCGGCGTTGCGGCAACGCGCGAAATCACGCGCGCGCTGCCCGGCACCCAAGTCCTGGTGTTGACCACCTTGGACGATGACGAAACGGTTTTTGAAGCGGTGCGCGCGGGAGCTCATGGTTATCTGCTGAAGGACGTCACCGAACAAGAACTGCTCGATACCATTCGCGCCCTACGGCGCGGCGAGTCCCGCCTGACACCGCAGATCGCGCGCAAGGTGATGGATCAGTTTCGCCTGCTGAGCGGCGCGGCCACAACCACCTCACCGCCGGCGTTGAAACCCGAGGCGAATATCGAAGCGCTGACTGACAAGGAGGAAAAAATACTACAGCTCATCGCCGAAGGTATGAGCAACCGGCAAATCGCGGCAGCGATGTTTCTGGCCGAGGGCACGGTAAAGAATTATGTCAGCCGCATCATGGAGAAATTGCACGCCAACACGCGCACCGCCTTGGCGGTGATGTCCGCGAAGAAGCGTCGCGCCGATTAGCGTTTCCGCAGCTAGGGTGGGACCCGCTCGGCATTTGACTAGATGCAGCACTGCGGAACAGGGTTGTTACCGCGATCTGTTGCAAAAATGTTACATATTGAAGTTGATGTTTGTCACGTATGTGATATATGTAGCGCCAAGTCCGAGAGCCAGTACAATTACGGACTAAAGCGACCGTCACATTGATGTAACAATACGTCGATTAAATCCAACAATCGAAAACCGCGGGAGTTAACGCAATGCATAAGTTTAATCTGCGCAAGTCAATTCTGGCCGCGCTTGGGGCCAGCGTCGCGCTGGGTGCCGCGCCGATTGTTCTTGCCGACAACGCTTCGGATATCCAGGCGCTCAAAGATCAAGTACGGGCGATGCAGAAAAAGATCGACCAGCTGAGCGGACCGCAAACCACGGCCGCGCCGAGCTCGAGCGCGGCTGCGGCTCCTGCTCCTGCGAAAAAGAGTGACTCGTCCGCGTTGACTTTCGCCGGCGTCACGCTGTACGGCACGGTGGACGTCGGCATTGCGTACATGACGCACGGCGCTCCGCTCAGCCAGACCTGGTCTCCCGGATTGCCTTATTTCGTCCAGAATTTCAGCAACCATTCCATCCTCTCGGCCGGCCCCAACGGGCTGAGTCAATCCAAGGTCGGACTGTCGGGCGTCGAGCCGCTCTGGGGTGATTGGACCGGCGTGTTCCGCTTGGAAACCGGGTTCAACCCGACATCAGGAAGACTGACGGATGGTCCGGCCTCATTGGTTGCCAACAATGGAAGATCGAACGCCACCAAGATTTCTGCCGGCGATTCCAGCCGCGCGGGTCAACCG
>DATHFB010000174.1:0-2442 GCA_035318305.1 Steroidobacteraceae bacterium
CGCTCCTGGACAGGGCGGCTCGCCATGCTCTCATCGCCCACTTCGAGGCAGTCGAAGAAGAACGCTTGAATGGGCAGTGCCGTGCGCGACGCTTCGACATTGAGCGTGCGGCCAAATCGCTTCATCGTCACCTGAAAGGGATGCGGCCTTCCGAATGAATCGAAAGCAATCGCCTCGCCGTCGAGCACCAGGCTGCGTTCCCGGAAGGTGCGCGCGAGTTCGACGATTTCCGGGATGGCGGCGGAGATCTCGTTCAAGCTGCGCGTGTAGATGCGCACCTCATCGCCTGACTTGTGCACCTGAATTCGCGCGCCATCCATTTTCCACTCGAACGCCACCTCGCCGTGAATTTCCTTCAGCGCTTCGCCGACGTCGGCTGCCGTCTGCGCCAGCATCGGCGACACCGGCGAGAATAGTTCCAGTTGAAATGCGGCAAGGGCCGCGATTCCAGCGGTTCCCCCGCGCATCGCGGCCTGCGCAACCTTGCCTAAGTTCTTGGCATACATGGCCGCGCGGCGCACGTCCGGCACCGGCAGTTCTGCCGCCGCGGCGATGACATCGATCATGATTCCCGCCAGCGCGCCCTGGCGCAGCTCGCCGATCAGAAGCCGCAGTAAAAACTGCTGCTCGGCAGCGGTGGCGCGGGAGAATAGTTCTTTGAGCACCTCCGCGCGGCGCGCCGCGGATCCGCCGCCGCGAATGGCAGCGAGTTCACTGAGCCGCCGATCGACTTCTGCTATAGCCAACGCTTCCAATTCCGCAGGCGGTGCCGACGCGGCGGCGCGCACCGCCGCGAACCCGACGCCAATTTTTCCCTGCGGGATCTCGCCCGATAAGTAATGCACTCCGGTATCGATTTCCTCCGGCGCCAGCGCGCGCAGCAACGAGGACAGTTCCCGCACCTTGATCTTGCGCGCCGCGCTGGCTCCCACCCGCTGCGATGCGCGAACCAATTCGGCGAGCAGGGTCACGCGCGAGTGACCGCGTCGGTCCACTCCGACAATGCGCTCAGCAGCCGTTCGTTGGTTTGAGCCGCGGTAAACGTGCTGCGCGCAGGTACGTGAAATGAGTGATCGGCGTCCGGCAGCACGCACAACGTGGCCAGGGCTCCCAGCCGCGCGATGAGCGGATTCAGCAGTGAAGCTTGCGCGAATTCATCGCGTGCGCCCTGCAGAAACAGCATCGGGATCTTGACCTTGGAAAGATGCTCGGCCCTCTGATCGGAAGGCTCCTTGGGCGGATGCAGCGGAAATCCCAGGAAGGCCAGGGCACGAACATGAGGGAGCGGACTCGCCGCCTGCGCCTGCGAGGTCATGCGCCCGCCGAAGGATTTGCCGCCTGCAATCAGCGGCAGTGCGGGAAGCAGCGTGTGGGCCACCGCCACGGCGGCGCGAACCGTGGCGTGACAAACAGCGGGCGGATCAGGTCTTCGGCTGCGCTTTTCCATGTACGGAAATTGATAGCGCAGCGTCGCGATCTGACGTGCCGCAAGATCGGTCGCCAATGTCGCCATGAAGGGATGCAGCATGCCCGCGCCGGCGCCGTGCGCCACGACGAAACAGGCTTTGGACTGCGGCGGAGACATCAAGAGTCCGGAGACGCGCGTGTCGCCGACGTCGATCGTCACGGATTGAGAATCAGGCTCGCTCACTGGGGCACCCGCACTAGCCGCGGGTAGCGCGCTTGATGGCGTCGGTCAGCGCGCGCGCGCCGCCGGCGTAATCCTTCCACGGTTTGGATTTGGCCAGCCGTTGCGGCGCGGTCCTCAACGTGAAGGCCTTGGGATCAAGACCTTTTTTCAGATCCTTCCACTCCAGCGGCATCGACACGGTGGCGCCCTCCCGGGCCCGCGGCGAGAGCACCGCCACCGCCGTCGCGGTGCGATCGTTGCGCAGATAATCCAAGAAGATCCGGCCAGAGCGCTTGGCTTTGGACATGTTGTCGAGATATCGGGTGGGGCTGTCTTGCGCCATCTGCGCGCAAATCAGATGCGCGAAATTCTTGGCGATAGGCCAGGCGACCGCCTTCTTGCCCTCGAGCAACGGCGTGACGACGTGCAGGCCCTTGCCGCCGGTGGATTTGCAGAAACATACCAGACCGACTTTCTCCAGCCGCTCACGGATGTCATTGGCGGCGGCGATGACGGCATCGAATTTCACGTCCGGCGCCGGATCCAAATCGAAAACCAAACGGCCGGCCGACTCAGGATCGTTCGGCGAACAATTCCACGGATGCAGTTCCAGCGCGGCAAATTGCGCCACGGCGCCCAGTGCTTCGATGCGGTCAATCTGCACGTACGCAGCCTTGTCGCCGCGCACCTTGACGAAGTCGAACAGGTCCGACATGCCGGGCATGGCGTGGCGCTGAAAAAACTGCTGAGCGCCGATGCCGTTGGGCGCCCGCACCAGCGAACAGGGACGGCCGGCGAGGTGCGGCAGCATC
>DATHFB010000175.1:0-9085 GCA_035318305.1 Steroidobacteraceae bacterium
AGCTGATGGTTCCCAGGGCCCGCTGTTTTTGCGCCAGATCGAATGTCTTTTTTGCCGCGCGCTCGGCCGTGGCGCTGGCATCGAGTGCATCGGCATCGGCTTTCAGCGCGCGCAGCGTATCGGCGACATTTTGGCATGCCAACACGACCGCGGCTCGATATTGCGCTCCCGCCTGATCCAAGGCTGCGTACGCCGCGCGCCGCTTGTGGATCAGCGCTCCGGCATCGAACAGAGTCTCGGTCAGCGACGCACCGGCGTCCCAAAACTGCGTGTAGGGCGTGAACAGTTTGCCCAGCGCGAGCGCGCTGGAGCCTAGGTCGGCGCTGATCGCGAATTGCGGCAGCAGGTCCGCGGTGGCGACCCCGACCGCTGCCGAGGCCATGTGCATGTTCTCTTCGGCCTGACGAATGTCCGGCCGCTGTTCGACGAGTTTTGAAGGCAGGCTCACCGGAAGATCCGTGGGCAGGGTGAGCTCGTCGAGGCGAAATGTCTCCACAGGTTCGTCGGCGGGCAGCTTGCCGAGCAATGCGGTCAGGGCATCGCGAGATTGTCCCAGCTGCTTTTGCAGCGGCGGCAGTGTCTGCGCCGTCTGCGCCTCCAGCGACTGCTGCGCGAGCACTTCCAGATCGCCGGCGGTCCCCAGGTGCCGCTGCTGCTGCACAAACCCGGTCAATTGGTGTTCCAGCTGCAACAGCCGTTCGGTGGCGGCAATTTGTCCGCGCAGCGATGCCTCCTGGATCGCGGTGACGACGACATTGCTGCTCAAGGTCAAGTAGGTGGCCTCGAGTTGAAAGCGGGCACTGTCGTCCTGCGCCTTGGCGATCTCGACCTGGCGGCGGGTCGCGCCAAAGATATCGGGTGCGTAGCTTAAAGTCAGTTGCGCGGTGTAGAGCGTGTAGGTTGAACTCGAGGCCACCGTGGGACTGGTCAAGGTATTGGCGGGAAACTCCGAGCGATTGCCGCCAAAGTTCCCCTGAGCGCTCGGGAAAAAGCTGGTGCGCTGTGCCAGGTACAATTCGTGCGCTTGGCGCAATGCCGCCTGCGCGGCGCTCACATTCGGGTTGCCTGCCAGAGCCTGCTCGACCAAGCGGTTGAGCTTGGCCGAGCGGAACAGAGTCCACCATTGATTCGGAATGTCCATGCCGGCAACGAAGCGCTGCGCATCGCCGCCCGCGCCATTGGCGCCGGTATACGCTGCGTCGCGCGTTGCGGCTGTTTGTCCGGCGGAGGCGTTGCCGTAGCCGGTCGCGGCAGGCGGCGCCGGCCGCTTGAAGTTGGGGCCGACGGCGCAAGCAGTCAGGGCCGCCATGAGCGCACCTGCCGTCAGGCGCGAGACTCTCATCGGCCCCACCGCGCCTGGCCGTGGCGCTGCTCGGCCCAATGCTCGATGACGTGGTACATCGAGGGCAGCACGAACAAGGTCAGCACGGTGGAAATCGCCAGACCGCCCACCACCACGGTCGCGATCCCGCGCTGCACGTCGCTGCCGACGCCCGTATGGATGGCCGCCGGCAGCATGCCCAATGTGGCGACGGTCGCGGTCATGAGCACCGGACGCAGGCGTTCGGTGGCGCCCTGCATGATGGCTTCGTGCAATTCCAAGCCGGATTTTCGCATGCGATTGAGATTCGACACCATGATGATGCCGTTCTGCACCGCGACGCCAAACAGCGCGATGAATCCGACGCCGCTGGCGACATTGAGATTTTGTCCCGTCAAGTGCAGCGAGATCAGGCCGCCGAGCATCGCCAGCGGCACCACACCCAGAATCAACAGGGCTTGCCGGAACGATTTGATGCCGACGGTGAGGAAGATCAGCATCATGCCCATCACCAGCGCCAGGATCACGAGCAGCCGCGCTTCGGCGCGCCGCTGATTCTCGAACTGGCCGCCCCATTCCAGGCGAATTTTATCGGCATCGAAATGCACCTGCGCCGCTATCTTGGCCTGCGCCTCGGCAAGATACGAAGTCAGGTCGCGGTCGCGGTTATCGATGCGGATGGTGAGATTGCGCTGGCCGTTCTCGCGCGTAACGGTGCTCTCTCCCGAGCGCACGCGGATATCCGCCAGCTCGGACAGCGGCACTTGCGCGCCGCTCGAGGTGTTGACCAGCAAGTTGCCCAACGCTTCGGGTGAGTTGCGTGCATCTTCCGTGAATCTAACCGTCAGAGGATAGGTCCGCTGGCCGACGTACACGGTGGAAACCGGCGCCTGGCCGACGCCGGTCTGAATGACATTCTGCACGTCCGTCATGTTCACGCCGAAGCGCGCGGCCTTTTCATGATCGAGTTTGATTTCCATTTGCGGGATCGGCGGCTCCTGGAAAATCGACGCGCTCGAGGTGCCTTGAATGCCCTCGAGCACATTCACGATCTGCGCGCCGATGCTGCGCAGCTCATCGAGATCATCACCATAGATCTTGGCCACCAGCGGACTGTGCGCGCCGCCGATCAGGTCATTGACACCGTCGATGATGGGCTGACTGATGCCGATGGAATATCCGGGAAGATCCTTGCGGAGGTCCGCCGCCAAGCGGTTGACGAACTGTTTCTTCGATTCGCCCCTGGGCCAGGTGTCGTAGGGTTTCAATCCCACCGGTGCTTCGATGTGCGACATGGTCCAAGAATCCGTACCGTCATCGTTGCGGCCGGTTTGCGTCACCACATAGGAGACTTCAGGGTACTTGAGGACGGTGCGGCGCAAATCGCTCGCCATGTCGCTGGCCTTGTTCAGGGCGAGGCCGGTGGGCATTTGCACCTGCAGCCACAGCGCGCCTTCATCCAAGTCCGGCAGAAACTCGCGGCCGATGGTGGCCCCCAGGCCGACGACGGCGAGCAGGGCAAAAATGACGACTCCATAAATGATGCGCGGTTGATCGAGGCAGCTCGCGAGCACGCGGTCGTACCGCACGGTCAAGCGCTCGAGCCAGCGATTCTGATAGACGCGTCCGGGCTTGCGAAATGCCAGATACGCGAGGCCCGGCACCAGTGCCAGCGCGGTCAATAAGGCGCCGAACAGCGCATAGCCCATGGTGTACGCCATCGGCGTAAAGAGCTTGGCTTCGGCGCGCTCGAACGAGAACAGCGGCAGATAGGCCGTAATGATGATGAGACTGGCAAAGAAAATGGGCCGGGTCACCTGCAGCGTCGCGGCCTTCGCCTCGCTTTCGCTGAGCTCTTCATTGGGCATGGCCTCGCGCCGGCGCAGCACCGCCTCGGTCACGACAATGGCGCCATCGACGAGAATGCCGAAGTCGATGGCGCCGAGCGACAATAAATTGGCCGACACATGCGTGAGATTCAGCAGCGAGAATACCGACACCAATGCAAACGGTATGCTCACCGCGACCACGAAGGCGCTGCGCGGGCTGCCGAGAAACAGAATCAAAATGAGAAACACCAGGGTGATGCCTTCGAGGATGGTCTGGCCCACCTTGCGAATGGTGCCGTGTACCAGATCATCGCGATCGATGTAGGGGACGATGCGCACCCCCGACGCGGCCAGCTTGGCGTTGAGTTCGGCCACCTTGGCGTGCACGCCGCGCAATGTTTGCGACGGGTTTTGGTATTTCAGCATCAGCACGATGCCTTCGATCGTGTCCGGGTTCTTGTCCCTGCCCAAGATGCCTTCGCGTTCCTGGTGACTCAAGACAGTGGTGCCGAGATCGCGCACCAGCACCGGCGTGCCCGCCGCTTGCGTGACCACGATGGAACCGATGTCCGCGAGACTGTGAATCAGCCCGACGCCGCGAATGACGTAGCTTTGATCGCCGCGGGATACCCGGCCGCCGCCGGCATTGCTGTTATTGTTGTTGATGGCGTCGATGACGTTGCTGATGCTTAAGCCGAAGTGCTCCAGCTGTTTGGGATCAAGATCAAGCTGGTACTCGGTGGTGAAGCCGCCGAAATTCGTGTCATCGACGACGCCCGGAACGGATTTCAGCGCCGGTATGACGACCCAGCGCTGGATTTCCGACAGCTCCTGAAGATTTTTCGTATCGCTTTCCAGTGTGTAGCGGTAGATCTCGCCGCCGGGACCGGCGACAGGATCGAGGGCCGGCGCCGCGCCGGGCGGCAGCGCCGTTTGCGCAATGCGCTCGAGCAAACGCTGTCGCACCCAATAATCTTCATAGCCGTCGCGGAACAGCACCGTGATCAACGACAGGCCGAAGGTGCTCGAGGAGCGCATCAAGAATAGTCCGGGTGTGCCGTTGATCTGTCGCTCGAGCGGCACGGTGACCAGCTGTTCGACCTCTTCTGCCGCAAGCCCAGGGAGTTGCGTGGTGACCTGCGCCGCGACATCGCCGAGCTCGGGGTAGGCTTCGACGGACAAGGTTTCCCAGGCATACACGCCGTAGGCCGCGAGCAGGGCGGCCAGAATGATGACCGCGACCCGCCGATGCAGGCAGAAGGCGACAAATTGATCAATCATTCAGGAGAATTCCGCCCTTCACGAGCACCTGCTCGCCGGCGTTGAGGCCGGAGCGGATCGCGACCGATGATCCTTCCTCGAGCTGCGCCTCGACCACGCGGCGTTCGAAAGTCCAGGGCGCGGTGGCCACGAACACGCTGGTCCTGTCGTTGTTCATGAGCAGCGCAGAACTCGGCAGCACGATCAACGATCGCTCGCTTCCCGCGAGCGTAGCGGTCGCAAACATGTTGGGTTTCAGCGCATAGTCGGCGTTGGCGAGGGCAATGCGAATCTTGCCGCGGCGTGAATCGGGATCGATCACATCGGAGACGAACAAGACCTTGCCCTGACGCACTTGATCGGGGTAGGCCGCCACGGTTACCTGCGCGTCTTGGTTTTTGGAGACCGCCGCGATGTCTTTTTCGGGAACCAGCGCTGTGACCCAAATGGTGCTCAAGTCCGCGATGGTCATCAGGGGTTGTGTCGGATCGTTGATCATGTTGCCCGGCGCCACCGAGAGCGCCGTGACGCTGCCGCTGACCGGCGCGGTCACGGTGAGCACGCGCGCCGCGGGCTTGGTTTCGAGCGATGCGCCAAGCACTTTCAGCCGCGCCTGAGTCCGCGTGTATTCGGCGATCGACTGAGCGTAGTCGCTCTTCGCCTGGTCCAAGTCCCGGTCCGATGCGACGCCCAGCTTGTTTTGCGCTTCTTGGCGGCCGAGGTTTTTTTCTGTCAAACGGGACGCGTCCGCAGCCTTGTCGTTGTCGTTGTAGGCCTGTGCCAAATCCGGCGAATCGATGACCGCCAGCACCTGACCACGAACCACGCGATCGCCGAGCCCCACTTTCAGAGCGATCAACCGGCCGCTCAAGGGCGTGAGCACGGCGGCGGTGCGCACAGGATCGGATTCGACCACGGCGGGCAGCAACAATTTGGGGGAGACCGGCTGCAGGGATACCGGCATCACGCTCAAGCGTGCGCGCAGCGCTGAACCCTCCGGCACCAGGAGCTTGTCTCCCTGGCGCACCACTAATTCCGGTTCGGCCGCGCTCTTGCCATTACCGCCGCCTAGCAACCCAAATCCGTGGGTCAGAAGTGCGGCCAGCAGCAACAAGCCAAGACCGAAGCCACCCCACAAAAAGGCGCCGCCGCGAAATGATGGCTGGTGGTCGTGTATCGCCATGACGCATCCCAATAAAGCTCGTCCGCAGACGCTAGGACAATTCGATTACGAATCGGTGTCCGGAGCACGCTCCCGAGCCCTTTGAGGCAGCGCTCGGGTCCTTCAGGCGCGGCAATCCTAAGCGTCTTCCCTTATCCTGTCTAGGGGGATAGGATACGAGCTACCCCAGGAGCGCAAACGATGCATACATTTCCCGAGATCACGGCGCGGTTGAAACGCGCTGAAGGTCACCTCGCGGCGGTAATCGACATGATGCAGGCCGGACGGCCGTGCATGGACTTGGCGCAGCAGCTTCATGCGGTCGAAAAAGCCATCGGCAACGCCAAGAAGGAACTCATCAAGGATCATATCCACCATTGCATGGAGGAGACCTCCGAGGCGCTGCCCCGCGAATTCCGCGAGCTGATCAAGGAGTTCCAAGGCGTCACGAAGTATCTGTGACGCCTGCCATCAATTTCGTCGAAGGCCTAGACGAAGGCCTAGACCAAATTCAATTGGGCCGATTGTGTTCTTCTAAGGTTAAAAACGGGTCCCGAATTCGACGAGCGGGTGCTAGATAAATCATGATCGTAATATCGTTTAAATCGATAATAGTGACCGATAATTATGATCATTATGATCATTGTAAAAGGTCTTACGCTCAACTTGGGCCGACAACGAATCCGCCGCGAGCACCAGCTAGCCTTTCGGCTTTTCCATGGCGCTCGCGATGACGTCGGCTTTCTCTTTGTCGTTCAGCTTGGCGGGCCGCCTCCAAGAATCGATCGAAATCTGCTTCGAGCGCTCCAGTGTCAGCTTGTTGTCGGGCGTACTGGCGGTAATCGTGGACCCGGCGCCGATGGTCGCGCCTACGCCGATCCGCACGGGCGCGACCATCATGCTGCCGGAACCGATGAAGGCGCCGTCTTCAATGAGGGTGGGCCACTTGTTCACGCCGTCGTAATTGCAGGTGATGCTGCCGGCGCCGACATTCACGTCCTTGCCGACCCGCGAGTCTCCCAGGTAGGTCAAGTGATTCGCCTTGCTCCCCGCACCGATTTCCGTGTTTTTGACTTCCACGAAATTGCCGACGTGCACTTCGCGATGCATGACGGTGCCGGGGCGCAAACGCGCGAATGGACCAATGCGGCAATGCTGGGCGACGATGGCATGATCGATCATGCTGTTGGCAAAGATCTCGGTGCCCTCGCCTATCTTCGAATCGGCGATGACGCAATTGGGACCCACCTTGACCCCGGCGGCGAGCTGAACCTTGCCGATGAAGACTGTGTTGACGTCGATGAACACGTCGCGGCCCACCTGCACGTCGCCGCGTATGTCGATGCGCGTCGGATCCGCCAGCGTGGCGCCGGCCAGCATCAATTCTTCGGCACGCTCGCGCCGGTGGCCCGCTTCTACTTGTGCGAGCTGAATCTTGTCGTTGACGCCGGCAACCTCGATTGGATTCGCCGCCAGAATCGCATCGACCCGCGTATTCGCCTGCACGGCGCTCGCGACCACGTCGGTCAAGAAATATTCGCGCTGCGTGTTGTTCCTTCCCAGCCCCAGCAACCATTCGCGCAAAGGTCCCGCGGCGGCGGCCATGAGTCCGGAATTGACTTCGCGTATTTGCAGCTGCTCGGGGGTGGCGTCCTTGTGCTCGATGATGGCGCTGACGGCGCCTTGGCTGTTGCGAACGATGCGTCCGTAGCCGGTGGCATCCTCCAGATTGACGGTAAGCATGGCGAGCGCGCCCTCGCCGGCGGCGGCCACGAGCTTTTGCAGTGTGGCGGAACGAATCAGCGGCACATCGCCGTATAGCACCAGCACCGTGTGGTCATCGGGAATGACGCACATGGCCTGCATCACGGCATGGCCGGTGCCCAGCTGTTCCGCTTGCAGGACCCATTCGACGTTTTCGTGGGCCAAGGCCGCCTGCACCTGCGCGCCGCCATGGCCGTAGACCACATAGATATCGTCCGGATTCACGCCGCGCGCGGCGCTGATCACATGCTGCAGCAGCGGCTGGCCCGCCAAGGGCTGCAGTACTTTCGGTAAGTCGGAGTTCATCCGCTTGCCCTGGCCGGCGGCCAAAATGACGACCGAAAGATGCATGTAGACTCCGAAGTTGCGGAGGGCCCCTAACGTTTCTTGCGCAATCGTTCGATGGCGCGCAATTGCGCCACGGCGCGCACCAACTCGGCCTGCGCCTCGGCAATTTGCACCTTGTCGCCACGGGTGCGGACGGCTTCTTCCGCGCGCTGTTTGGCGGCCAGCGCGGCAGCCTCATCCAGGTCCTTGGCTCGCGCCGCCGTGTCCGCGAGCACGGTCACCAGGTGCGGCTGGATTTCCAGGGCACCGCCGCCGACATAGAACACCTGTTCCTCGTGGCCTTCCGACTGCACGCGTACTTCGCCGGCCTTCAAAGTCGTCAACAGGGGCGCGTGACGCGGATAGATGCCGAGCTCGCCTTGCGAGCCCGGCACGAACACCATGCTCGCCTCGCCCGAAAAGATCTGTCCTTCGGCGCTGACGATGTCGACATGAATGGTGTTGGCCATGATTGCTCTTAGGTCAGCGTCTTGGCTTTTTCGACGGCTTCTTCAATGGCGCCGATCATGTAAAACGCCTGCTCCGGCAGGTGATCGTATTCTCCGGCGACGATGGCCTTGAAGCCGCGGATGGTGTCCTTGAGCGGCACAATCTTGCCGTCCTGACCGGTGAATACTTTCGCGACGTTGAACGGCTGGGACAGAAATCGCGTGATCTTGCGCGCGCGGTACACGCTGAGCTTGTCCTCTTCCGACAACTCGTCCATGCCCAAGATCGCAATGATGTCCTGCAGCTCCTTTGCACGCTGCAACACGGCTTGCACGGCACGGGCAGTGTTGTAGTGCTCCTCGCCGACCACCAGAGGATCGAGCTGGCGGCTGGAGGAGTCGAGAGGATCTACCGCGGGATAGATGCCGAGGGAGGCGATCTGGCGCGACAGCACCACGGTCGCGTCCAAGTGCGCGAAGGTGGTCGCCGGCGACGGGTCGGTCAAGTCGTCCGCGGGCACGTACACGGCCTGAATCGAGGTGATGGAACCCGTCTTGGTCGAGGTGATGCGTTCCTGCAGCACGCCCATCTCCTCGGCCAGCGTCGGCTGGTAACCCACCGCGGAAGGCATGCGGCCGAGCAGCGCGGACACTTCCGTGCCGGCGAGCGTGTAGCGATAAATATTGTCGACGAAGAACAGCACATCGCGGCCCTTGCCTGACGCCTGTTTTTCGTCGCGGAAATATTCCGCCATGGTGAGGCCGGTGAGAGCGACGCGCAGACGGTTGCCCGGCGGTTCGTTCATCTGGCCGTACACCATCGCCACCTTGGACTTGGACAGGTCGTCTTTGTCGATGACGCCCGATTCGATCATCTCGTGATAAAAATCGTTGCCTTCGCGGGTGCGCTCACCGACGCCCGCGAATACGGACAATCCGCTGTACTGCTTGGCGATGTTGTTGATGAGTTCGA
>DATHFB010000176.1:0-5468 GCA_035318305.1 Steroidobacteraceae bacterium
CCCCTCCAACTGCGCATTGATGGCGGCGCTGCCGCGCAAGTCCTGTGCAGCATAGACGGCAAACGGAGTTACGTTCGGCAGCTTGAGCTCCACGGTCGCACTCGGTTTACCGGCGGTCACCGCCTGCCCATGCAAGGAAAACAGCCGATGTGAGGCGGAGAGCACCAGAGGGCGCGCAGGATCGTCGAGGCGCACCGCGGCCTCGATTTTCACAGGATCATCTTCCAGAAGCCGCGGTTGTGCTCCCGGAATCTTGAGGCCGCGGACGAGCGCATGCAGTTCGGCATTGCCAAGAGTGGCCGCGACATCGGCGGTCAGCGCCGCCATCTGCGTCTCGCCGGGTATTCGCAGTCGCGTGACTTCGAGATGACCTTCGGCATTGGGCGACTTGAGGTTGCCGTGCCAGCGTCCGCGCAGCATCGCCCGCTCCCAGCTCAAGTCCGGCCGCGGACTCATCGCTGCCGCCTCGAATGAAAACCCTAAGTCGGCGGACAAATCGCTTAAATTGAGGCTGCCCTCAGCATGCCCCGTCAGTTCTCCCGCCAGAAGGGAAACCTCGACTTGCTCCGCGGATCGCGGGCCATTCAACTTCACCTCGGCTTGCAGCGCGCCGAGGCCGGGTAAGGACAGGATGTTCTCCAAAGGACCGCCGGCCGGCTCATGCAGCTTGAGCGAGGCATCCATGCGCTTCTCATCGAAGTGCAAATGCAACTCATACTCGCCGTCACCGTCAATGCGCCGGGCGGAGGCGTCAAATAGCATATCGCGAACGGAGCGCAAATGAGCGCTGCCGCTCGCCACCAGCGAGGCCGGCGTTCCGGCCAATTGAGATCCCAAGTGCAACACATCGAAGGACGCCTCGGCCACATCGATGCGAGGTATCGATGCTTCACCGCCGCCTGGGGCGGAAGAGCGCTGCGGCAAGCGTTCCATATCAACCGCGGCAACGTGCAATCGATCGATCTGCAGCCGGCCTTCGAGGTAAGCGAGCGGCGTCCAGTCCAACTCAATGCGTTTTGCCGTTAACCAAACACCCGCAGCATCGCGCAGTTGCAGCTGCTCGAGCGTCAAATGACTGGGAAAGGAACCGGCCAGCCCCGACAATTGCACCTGGCCCTTGGTAAGGCTCGCGGTGAGCTTTTCGATTTGAACGCGGCCTGCCGCCGTGTTTCCTAAAATCCATACGGTCCCCACCAGAAGCACGAACAGCAGCGCCAACGCGCCGAACGCCCATGCAATAATTTTTAGGGAGCGTCGCTTCAAAATGCCTGCCCCAGTCCAATGTAGATCTCGAAAGAGTCTTCGCCCGGGCGACGACCCACCGGTACGGCGATGTCGAAGCGGATCGGTCCGATGGGCGTGTAGTAGCGCATACCTGCCCCCGCGCCAATCCGGACATCCGAATGCAGCGGCTTCAAGCTTGCGCTGACCTGCCCCGCGTCCACAAATGCCACGGCGCCCCAGTTGCTGTAGAACCGCTGGCGAAATTCCAACCCGCCGGCCGTGATCGCCGTACCGCCGACAGGAATGTCGGTTTGGGGAAACACGGGCCCGACCAATTGGTAGCCGTACCCTCGGATGGTACTCGTACCGCCGGCGTAGAACCGTTGGTCGGGCGGCAAACTCAGTTCCCCCGCGCCTTGAGCAATGCCGGCCAGGGCGCGGGCTGCCAGCACGCTGCGTCCCGGCGCAATCGGTAAGAGATTGTTCAGATCAAAGTAGGTGGCTACCTTGACTTGAGTGATGAGGAACGTGGCATTGGGATGCCCGATGGCGAGCGTCGGCGTCACGCTCAAGGACCCGCGAAAGCCGTGACGGGGATCTTCCAGAGGCGAGGGCAGATTGGTCGAGTCGTAGTTAAGACTCAAGGGCAATGCCACCAGCGTGTAATTGAAGGTCTGCGGCACCGGCACTATTTGATCGTCCACAATTTTGACGCTGGTCTCTTGGATTATCTGCTCAACCGTCGTCGACAGGCCCGCGCTCACACTCCAGACACTCGACAGCTTGCGGCTCAGGGTGGCGCTCGCGGTCCTGGCGGTCTGATCGTAGGCTTGCAGCTGCTGTTTGGTGGCAGTTATCGCAAATTGCAGCGACTGATCTCGATGCATGAACTCGGGGATCAGATATTTGACGCTGGTGTCGTAACCGGTTCCCGTCGTGTCGCTGCCGCCGAGGTTGATGACCGACGCGGCGAAGGTCAATTGCTCCGCGTTGCCGAACACATTTCGGTCCGTCCAGCTCGCGCCGCCGCTGCCGCCCAAGTCGCTCGAATAGGCCGCACTGAAGGCTACAGCATGCCGCAGGCGCTCGACGATCTTGAACGTGATCGGAACGCCGCCCGATTCGTCCGCCTTGGTGCCGATCTGTACGCTGACTTGCCCAAAGACGTTCCGCGCCAACAGGTCGCGGCGCGCTCCCTCGATCGCGGACGGCTTGTACAGATCACCCGTGTGCAGCAGCAGCCTTCTTCGCACCAGCAACTCGTGAACCCGCTTCAAGCCCTCGATGTGAATCTCTCCGACATTCACTTTGCGGCCGGCGACCACATGAAAACTCAAATCGAGCACCGGCGCATCGGCTGCCTGGTAAGCAACCGGAGGATCGACCTGCGCGAAGGCGTAGCCCTGCTCCTGCAGCGCCGAGAGCAGGCGCGCGCCGCCGGCCAGCACGGCTGCTGCAACCGCGGGTTGACCGCTCTTCAACCCCAGCGTTTCGCGCACATCGAGCGGCGCCTCTCCGTCCACGTCGATGTTGATTTGGCGCAGGTGATACAGCGTCCCCAAGGTGAAGCTGACCGCGACTTGCGCGGTGCTGTCCTTCGGCAGCGCCGTGAGCGTTTCACCGAGGCTGGGGTCCGTGAGCAATTTGCCGTTGATATGCACGACCACCAGAGACTCGTAATAACCGAAGCTTTCAAGGGCGGTCTTGAGCCGATCCGAATCGCTTCGTGCGCGCGCTATCAAACCAAACGGACTGACCGGCGCCGAAGCGCGCAGCGAGATTAAATCAGACGTGGCTTTCAGGGTTTGATCGATATCGTCGTTGCCAACCGATGCGAGGTCGACCTTGTACGCCTGCGGATCCGCAGCGCGCGCCACGCAACACGCAAACAATGCGCACAGCAGCAAAAATGGAGTTACGCCTGATTTCATGCGTTGCTAGGCTATCAGGTCCAAGCGATTTCCAAGACTGGCTGTCGGCCGGCGCCTACAAGAACTGTTCCGGCTTCGGGATTCTGAACGGCCGGCAGCGCGGCGGGGTGCGGGGTTTGCGCCGCTACGGTTTTGAGACCGGAAGTCGCGGCAATGGCTCCGGCGCCTCCGCCAGAAAATAAGCCATCATGGCGAGCACCGCGACCTGCCGGCGAATATTGTCCGGCTCGATCTTATCCAGCGTGTCAGCAGGACTGTGGTGATAGTCGAAGTAGTTCCGCGTGTCGACGATGGGCGATAAAGTGGGCACGCCGCGCGCATCCATGAATTCAACGTCTGAACCTCCCGCCTCCCCGCGATGGTCCAAAATGCCGGCACCCATCGGTGCCAGCGACTTCATCAGCGGCTTCAGCCGCGCCATGCTCTCCGGCGTGATATGCGCCGACACGCCCAGCGGTCGTCCGGCGCCGTTGTCGCTCTCGATGGCGGCTACGTGCTGTATGAGCGTGGCGTTGTTTAATTTGGCGTAGGTCTGTCCGCCGAAGCTCCCATTCTCCTCGCTCATCCACCCGACGAAGCGAATCGTGCGCCGTGCATGCAACCCCAGCGACTGCAGCAGGTGCACCGCTCCCATGGCCGAAGCAACGCCGGCGCCATCGTCGATTGCGCCTTGCGCAAGGTCCCATGAATCGAGATGGCCCGAGACAATCACGATCTCCTCGGGCCGCTCCCGCCCCGCCCAATCGGCGATCACGTTGTGGCTATCGGCATCCGGCAAAGTCTGCGGCAGCAGTTTCAAACGCAGAGTGACCGGCCCCTCGGCGGCAAGGCGCGACACCCACATCGCGTCCTCAGCGCTCAAGGCTGCGGCCGGAATCTTGGGCACTTTGGGGTCGTAGTCCATGACGCCGGTATGCGGCAACCGATAGTTCGCCCCGCCCACGGCTCTGATCAGAGCGGCGGTTGCACCGGCGCGAGCGGCGGCGACGGCGCCCTGCACGCGATACACGACCGCCTGGCCGTAAGCGCTTCCGGCCCGGCCGTTGAGCGCCAGATTTTCATCGAAAGGCACATCGAACAGCACGATCTTGCCTCGAGCTTCAGATTCATGGGCGCTCAATTCATCGAAACTGTGCACGACCAGGACTTGTCCGGAAATGCCTTGGGGCGGCGTGGCCGTTGAACCGCCCAGGGCCGTCAACGCCAAATGTTGCGTGACGCCCAGCGGGCGACCCGGATAGTCGATGATCTCGGCTTGCTCTTCGCCGCGTACCCAATGCGGCACTTTCACCGCTTGCAAAGTCACGGTCAGACCGCCGGCGCCCAACGCGTCGGCGATTTGTTCCACGGCCGCTTCGGCCTGACGCGAACCGCTGATTCTCGGGCCGATTTTGTCGCACAGATCTGCCAGGCGGCGATAGGCCCATTGATCGTTCAGTCCGGCATCGCGAATGCGATCGAGTGTCGCGGCCATGTCGCCGTTCGGCTCCGGCTCGCCGGCGATGGTGGAATTCACCAAGAATGCGCTGATCAGCGCCCATCGAAGCGCCATTTTTGCCATGGACATCCGACCAGTGTACCCAATTGACCAGGCATTAAACTATCTTAACAATCCAGCCACTCGCGTTTAATCGCCAAAAGCACAGCGTGACCGGCATGAAGAGCCAACTATGCGCAAGGGCGGTCCGCGGCTGCGCGCTTGCCGCGCTTGCAACGCTTGCCGCGCTCGCTGCCTGCAGCGTCGGTCCCGCCTATAAGCGACCCGACATCCCATTGCCGCCCCAATGGCAGGAGACATCCAATGAGGGCGCGGCAGTCTGGCCGAGTGCGGATTGGTGGCACGGCTTCGGCTCGGAGAAGCTCGATGAATTGATTGCGGAAGCCCAGCGCAGCAATGATGATTTGGCCGTTGCGATCGCGCGGCTTCAAGAGGCCGACGCGCAGGCGCGCATTGCCGGTGCTCCCCTGCTGCCGTCCATTGATTTCAGCGCCGACGCGAGCCGGCAGCAGGCGCAGATCGCCGGCGGCGGCCACGGCACATTCAACACCTTCAATCCCGTGCTCACCGCCAGCTATGAACTGGATTTTTGGGGCAAGAACCGAGCCTTGCGTGCCGCCGCACGCGCGACCGCGATTGCCAGCCACTATGACAAGGAGACGGTGGCACTGACGGTCATCAGCAGCGTCGCGACGACTTATTTCCAAATCCTCCAATTCCGCGATCGGCTTGACGTTGCACGCCAGAATCTCGTCAACGGTCAGAAAATTCTGCGCGGTCTGCAACTCCAGCAGACCGCCGGCATTGCAACTGCA
>DATHFB010000177.1:0-3226 GCA_035318305.1 Steroidobacteraceae bacterium
TGGTGGAGCAGCGCGCTACAAGTCCTGCCGACCCAAAACATCTTTGTACAGCCGAGTAATCGCGGTACGGCTCACGGTGTTATGTTGGCCCTATTGCAGATCGAAAGGCGCGCTCCGAATTCAGTCGTGGTGCTCCTGCCGGCAGACCACTATGCGACCGATGAGGCCACGATGGCACGCTCGCTGCGAATGGCGGCCAACCTTGCGTCCGATAATGAGGGCCTTGTCTATCTCTTGGGCGCGGAACCTGATCATCCGGACCACGAACTCGGATACATCGTTGCGAGCAAGCACAGCCGCGATGCCGCAGCCGGCGTGGTGCGATTCGCCGAAAAGCCTACTACGGAAAAAGCGCGCGACCTTATCAGGGAAGGCGCTGTGTGGAACACATTCATATTCGCAGGCTCAGTGCGGGGTCTGTTAAATCTGTTCGAAGGGCATTTTGCGTCGACAATGAAGGACATGCGGCGCGCACTTGATCTGGTCCAATCCGCGCTCGTTGGGCCTGTCGCCCTGGAACTTCTTTACGCGGACTTAGAAACCCATGACTTTTCTCGCGATGTGTTGCAGCGCCACGAGCAAATGCTGCAGGTACTGCGCATGCCGAGCTGCGGTTGGACTGATTTGGGGACTGCAAAGCGAGTCGAGGAGACGGTCCGCAGCCTCGCGCGAGTTCGATCACCCGACAACACCATTCATTCCGCAAGCGAAGCACGCTATTTAGATTTGGCATCAAGCCAGAGGCAGATGCGGCTGCCTCAAGCGTCTTAACGACAAATGAAATTCATGTCTCCCGAAAATCGTCAAGAGCATCTTGCGGCGTCCCGCAACTTGAAAATGGCCAGCTCACCGCACGCCTTCGTGCGGGGCAGCACGGTCAAGTTTTATCAGTGGCTGGAAGCGGGTAGGGCACGCGAGGTTCCTGAGGGGCCTGCAGTGTGGATATGTGGAGATTGTCATTCTGGAAATTTGGGTCCATTGGCCGACGCAAAAGGGCGCATCGAAATTCAAATTCGCGATCTTGATCAAACCGTGATCGGCAATCCGAATCACGACCTCATTCGGCTTGCCCTCTCGCTCGCTTCGGCCGCTCGCGGATCTGCACTTCCCGGCGTAGCGACCGCTCAGATGCTCGAGCACATGATGGAGGGATACGAAAATGGGCTAAGAGTCGACCCGAATCAGGCGAAAGTCGAGGAGCGGAGACCTGACTGCATCAAAGTGGTGATGAAACGCGCCCTGGGACGCACCTGGAAGCACCTCGCGCGCGAGCGGCTCGAAGGCACGCGACCCAATATTCCCCTCGGAAAACACTTCTGGCCGCTCAAGCGCGAGGAGAGGCGCGAACTGATCGCCCTCTTTGAAATTAAACCGGTACGAGAACTGGTGACATTGCTAAAAGGGCGCAACTCGAATTCAGACATCGAGGTCTTGGATGCTGCTTACTGGATGAAGGGATGCAGCTCCCTGGGACGGCTGCGGTACGCGGTATTGTTGGGAGTCGGGGGCAAACACGCAAAAAATGACGACTATTGCCTGATTGATATTAAAGAAGCGATCCCCGCCGCGGCACCCCGTACCAAAGGTGGCAAGATGCCGAAGGACAACGCAAAACGAGTCGTCGAAGGAGCGCGGCACCTTGCACCAGCTCTGGGTGAGCGGATGAACGCCGCACGGTTTCTCGGCAGATCTGTGTTTCTGCGCGAGCTGCTTCCACAAGATCTGAAACTTGAAATTGATCAGATTTCGCACGAGGAAGCTGTCGGCGCGGCGACATTTCTCGCCGCGGTACTGGGGAAGGCGCATGGGCGTCAGATGGAGTCACCAACCCGCAACAGCTTCCTTCGAGACCTGAAACGGCGCTCATCGAGGCGCTTGGACGCTCCGTCTTGGTTGTGGTCCAGCGTTGTGGACCTTGCGGGCATTCACGAAGTCGCTTATCTGGAACATTGTCGGCAATACGCGCAAGGGCGGTAGCGCCAGCGTGCCGGATCCTGGGACAGCGTATTGGGCGCTACTGCGCCGTCCAACCGCCGTCGACCGGAATGGCGGTGCCCGTGATGTTGTGCGCGTCGGGGGCGCAGAGCCACACCGCCAAGCGCGCAATTTCCGCAGGAGAGGAGAGCCGGCGCGAGGGCTGCTTTTCAGCCAGCAATGCATCAATGGCCTCTTCCGTGGACACGCCCAACTCCTCGCGACGCTCAGCGATTTGGGGCGCTACGAGTGCGGTGTCCACCCAGCCGGGGCAGATGCAATTGACTGTGACGCCGCCGCTGTCGGCGCTGCCGATGTCGGCATATTCGAGGGCCGCGACTTTCGACAGGCCGACGAGTCCGAACTTGGCCGAGACATACGGCGCCTTGCTGACGGAGGCCACGAGACCATGCACGGAGGCGATGTTGATCACGCGCCCGTAGCTGGCTTTGGCCATCCTCGGCAAGGCGTGCCGCATGGTGTGAAAGGCCGCCGACAGATTGACCGCGAGAATATCGTTCCACAGCTCGGCGGTGACATCGGCGATCGGCGCGGTGTGCTGGATACCGGCGTTGTTCACGAGGATATCGAGGCGACCCCACGCGAACACCTGTGCCATCAAGGCGTCAATTTGACTTACGTCGCGCAAATCGCCGCCAAAGCAACGGCTGTGGGAGCTGCCTGCGGCCTGCAATTCCGCAGTCAGCCGCAGCGCCGCGTCGGGCTCGATGAGTCCATGCGCCGCAATGCGGGCGCCGGCCTTTGCGAAGGCGAGGGCGATGCCTTTGCCGATGCCGCGGTCTGCGCCGGTAATCAACACCGATTTGCCGAGCAGTTCCGCCGTCACAACTGTATGCCCAGCACGGCTAGCCTAAAACGCTGGCGGCCGGAGGCAATCCCAACCACAACGTGCGCAGCGCTCCATGAGGATCGCGCTCCACTCGGGTGTTGCGGTCGAACACCATCGTCGAGCGTTGCGATGCGTCGAAGCGCGGCCACAGAGGAATCTGCGAGTTGTTCGGATCGCCGCTCTTGGCGAAGGCGAGAAGGGCCGACGCCAGGTCCTCGCACATGCGGCGCGCATCGGTTGAGCCGCTGCCCAAAATGGCATCGCGCTCATTGTGCATCGAGGCGGCGACATCCATGGCATGCGCGGCGCCGAATTTTCCATCGAACGCCGGGCAAGTCCATTCCCATAAATAGGTGTAGACCGCTGCGCGTTGACGCGCGGCCTTTGCCTCGGCCTGCGCAT
>DATHFB010000178.1:0-2264 GCA_035318305.1 Steroidobacteraceae bacterium
TGTAGACGAGCGCCGGCTTGAAAGTGTCGATGTTCATGATCGGAGAATCCGGAGGGAGGGGTTCGATGCCGAGCGCGTTGAATTCGGGTTTGCTCGGCTTAGTGTTCACTCAGCCTTCTTTGTATCGGGTTCTTCTTGAAGTGCCCAAGTCTTAACCCCGCTTCCCGCCAATCGTGTTCAGACCGGAGAGATCACCGACGGGTGTTCGGGGACATAGCCGACACATCATAGTGCATGGATTTGGCGATTCGGGAGGCCAAGTCCATGCCATGGCGCGAGGTGTCGGTAATGGAACAGCGGCGTGAGTTTGTGCGGCTGGCGATGCAGGAGGGAGCGAACCGGCGGGAGCTTTGCCGGCGGTTCGGTATCCACCCGGACACGGGTTATAAGTGGCTCAGTCGATGGCAGGCAGATCAGGGACTGGAGGATCGATCGCGTCGTCCGCACAGGAGCCCACAGCGCACCGCCAACGAACTTGAAGGGCGCATTGTTGCGGTACGCGATGCCCATCCGGCGTGGGGAGCTCGCAAAATTGCGCGGTGTCTGGACCGCGAATGTGTCGGCTCGCCGGCGGTTTCGACGGTGCATGAGATCCTGCGCCGATCTGGCCGTATCCAATCGCCTGCTGGAGGCCCTGTGGCGAGCCAGCGCTTTGAGATGCCGGCACCTAATCTGTTGTGGCAGATGGACTTCAAGGGTTGGGTGCGGCTTGGCAATGAGGCGCAATGCCATCCACTGACGGTAGTAGACGATCACTCGCGCTATGACCTGTGCCTGCAGGCTTGCGCCGATCAGCGCGGCGACACGGTGCGTGGCCGCCTGGAACAAACCTTCCGCCACTACGGCCTGCCGGAGGCGTTTTTCGTCGACAATGGCACGCCTTGGGGAGACCCCTCGGGTGAACGATGGACACGGTTTGCGGTATGGCTTCTCAAGCTCGGCATCGCCGTCATTCACAGTCGTCCGTACCACCCGCAGAGCCGCGGCAAGAACGAACGTTTCCACCGCACGCTGGACGCCGAGGTGTTCGCGCTGCACCGCTTTCGCGATCTCGCGGAGACGCAGCGGGCCTTCGATGCCTGGCGCGAAGTCTACAATTTCGAGCGGCCGCATGAAGCGCTCGGACAGCAGGTGCCGGCAAGCCGCTACCGACCGAGCCAACGACCGATGCCCGATCGCTTGCCGGCGCCAGAATACGACAGCCACGAAATCGTGCGGACAGTATCCGCCACCAAGGCTTATGTCAGTTTCAAGGGCCGGCTCTGGAAGGTACCCGCGGCATTCTGCGGCGAACGTCTCGCTATCCGGCCCACGTCAAGCAATGCCAGATATGGCGTTTTCTTCGCCGCCCACCAAGTTGCTACCATCGACTTGACGGGTGGAAAAAGTGTCGGTCATGTCCCCGAACAGGTGTCGGCTATGTCTCCGGGCTGAACAACAAGCCCGGGCATGACGGCGATTAAATCGCAGCACTCCTGCTTACACCGCCACCAACATCGCCACCCCGATTACGATCAGCGCGATGCCCGCAAGTTCGCGGCCCGATAGCGGCTGCTTGAACGAGTAATACGCCACCCCTTGCGCGAACAATACCTCGACCAGCGCCAGCGTGCGCACGTTCGCGGCCGCGGTCAGCGCAAACGCCAGGAACCAGAATTGCGAGGCGAACGCGCCCATGAAGCCCGCCAACATCGACGGCTTCCACAGTCCCAGGATTTTCGCAAGCACGTCGGGCGCGCGCGCCAGAAGATAAATCGTCAGCACCAGCGTCTGCACGAACAGTCCGAACACCAGCGTGTAGGACGCCGCCGTCACGAATGACACGCCGGATACGGTGATGATCGCGCCGCGAAAACCGATCGCCGACAGCGCGAACGCGGCGGCTGCGACCAGGCCGATGATCGTCGGCTTCAGCTCGGCAAAGCTTTTTTCCGCGCCCGGCCGCAGCGCGGTGATGACCACGCCGACGGTTGCGATCACAATCGCAACCACCTTCAGCGCGGTGAGATGATCGCCGAGAAAGACAAACCCGAAGATTGCGGTCTGAATCGCCTCGGTTTTCAGATACGCCGTCGTCACCACGAACGAGCGGTCGTTCATGGCGACCAGCATCAGCCCGGTGGCGAGGATCTGGCTGAGCGCGCCGAGCAACAGCCACGGCCAGAACGCGGCCGTCGGCCATGGTATGGCATCGCCGGTCGCCGCCAACACGACGGCGAAGAACACAATCGAGAACGGAAAGCCGAACAGGAAGCGGATGTTGG
>DATHFB010000179.1:0-19269 GCA_035318305.1 Steroidobacteraceae bacterium
CCGCTGCGCTTCTCGCTGCGCGAATACGGATCGAGGAAAAAGCCGGCCACGGCGCGCCCGTCCTTGTCGAGCAGATCGTAGAAGCGCACGCTCGGATGCCAGACGCTGACATCGCCGCGCGCCCGGACGCTCACGCCATACAGGCGCTGCGTCAATACGAACAATCCGTCCAATACCTTCGGCAGCGGAAAATAGGGGCGCAGTGCTTCCTGCGATACTCTGTAGCGGCTTTCTTGCAGCCGCTCGCTGTAGAACGCCAGGTCCCAGGCGTTGAGCTTGCGGCCCGCAAATTCCTCGAGGTCCAAAAACTCCTCGCGCGCCGCGGGCCTGCAGCGCCGCGCCAAGTCGTCCAGAAAGGCGAGCACTTGCTTGCTGCTCTTGGCCATGCGGGTGGCGAGCGCATAGTCGGCGAAATTCGCAAAACCCAAAAGCTTGGCGAGCTCGTCGCGCAGCGGCAGAATCTCCGCAATGATGCCGTTGTTGTCGAAGCGTCCGGCGCTCGGGCCCAGCTCCGAGGCGCGCGTGATCCAGGCTTCGTAGAAGTCGCGGCGCAGTTGTTCGTTTTCCGCGGTCGCCATGATGGTCATGTAGGTGGGTTGATCGAGTTTGAACAACCAGCCGGTTTGATGGGCCTCGCGTGCATCGGCCGCGGCGCGATCGACCGCATTGCTGGGCAGGCCCGCAAGCTCCGCGCTATTCGTGACGCTGCGGGTATAAGCACGGCCGGCATCGAGCACATTTTCGGAAAACTTCGTGGCCAAATGCGCCAGGCGCTGCGCCACTTCGCGATAGCGGGTTTTTTGGTCCGCCGGCAAATCGACGCCCGCCAATCGGAAATCACGCAGGGCATTTTCCAGCAGTTTGCGCTGCGCCGGATCGAGCGCGGCGCCTTCGGTTTTCAGCACGTGGGCGTAGCCGGCTTGCAGCGCGGCGTTCTGGCCCAGCTCCGAGGAATATTCAGTGAGCAGCGGCACGCATTCGTTGTATGCCTCGCGCATCTGCGCCGAATTGGCGACCGCATTCAGATGCGAGATCGGGCTGAACACCCGGCTCAAGCGGTAACTCAGTTCCTCGACGGGTACGACCAGCGAGGCAAAGGTCGGATTGGCTTGCGCCGTCAGCTCCGCGAGGCGTGCGCGGTTCTCCGCCAGTACTTTCTCGAGTGCCGGACGAGCATGGCTCGCCTCGATGCGTCCGAAGTCCGGTAATGCGCCCAGGTCTAGAAGTGGATTGTTCACCCTTCAATTCTAGCAGACGGGCTCGTGGGGCAAGGGCGGCTACGAACACGTATCATGGCGCTTTCATCTTTGAACGACGGAATCGGCAGTGTCTACCCCAGCATTCGACCTCATCAGCATCGGCGGCGGCAGCGGCGGTCTTGCCTGCGCGCAGCGTGCCGCAGAATTCGGCGCCAAGACTGCCGTGATCGAACCGCACCGCCTGGGAGGGACCTGCGTCAACGTGGGATGCGTTCCGAAGAAAGTCATGTGGAACGCATCGGCTGTCGCTTTGAGCCTGCACGATGCGAGCGACTATGGTTTCGATGTCAAAGTGGGGATGAGCGACTGGGCGGAATTGAAGCGCAAGCGCGATGCCTACGTGCTGCGCTTGAACGGAATCTACGAACGCAATCTTGGCGCAAAGGGCGTGGCGTATGTGCGAGGAGCTGCCCGCTTCGTGGATGCGCATACCGTCGAGGTGAACGGCCGCCGCTTGAGCGCGCGGCACATCGTGATCGCGACCGGGAGCAAACCGGCGCTGCCTAAAATCCCCGGTGCGGAGTTTGGCATCAGTTCGGACGGCTTTTTCGATCTCGAAACTCGTCCCCATCGGGTTGCCGTCGTGGGCAGCGGCTACATTGCCTGCGAACTGGCGGCTTCCTTCCATGAGCTCGGCAGCCAGGTGGAGCATTTCATCCGCAAGGAGCGGCTCCTTACCAATTTCGATGTGATGCTCGGCAAGTCCTTGATGCGGGAAGTCAGTGCCTTGGGGATGGTCGTTCAAGAAAACGTGGTGCCGGCCGCGGTGCGCGATGTGTCGGGCAAAAAGACTCTGGTGGCGCACGACGGCCGCGAATTTACCGGCTTTGATTGTGTGCTGTGGGCCATCGGCCGCGATGCGAATGTCGCGGGTCTTGATTTGCAAAAGGCCGGCGTGGCACTCGACGACTCGAGCTACGTCATCACCGACGGCTTTCAAAATACCAACGTCACCGGCGTGTACGCCATCGGCGATGTCACCGGGCGGGCGGCGCTGACGCCGGTGGCGATCGCGGCCGGCAGGCGCTTGAGCGACAGGCTGTTCGGCGGCAAGCCTGAACGGCATCTGGACTACAACTTGATTCCGACGGTGATCTTTACGCACCCGCCCATCGGCACCGTGGGAGCCAGCGAGGCGGAAGCGCGTGCGCAGTATGGTGACGCCGTGAAAGTATATGTCGCCGATTTCACGCCCATGTATCACGCGATGACGACGCGGAAAACGCATACCGACATGAAGCTGGTTTGCGTGGGTCCTGAACAGCGCATCGTCGGCTGCCACATCTTGGGTGCCGGCGCCGACGAAATGCTGCAGGGATTTGCCGTGGCAATCCGCATGGGTGCCACCAAGGCGGATTTCGACGATACCGTGGCCATCCACCCGACCAGCGCGGAAGAATTGGTGACGATGCGCTAGCCCAAGCGCTACGCGTGCTGCGCCAATGCCTCCAGAGCGGGCGCCGTGTCGGGACGAATTCCGCGCCACAGCAAAAAAGATTCTGCGGCCTGTTCGACCAGCATGCCCCACCCCTTGGTGGCGCGCGACGCATGCAGGGATTTCGCCCACAAGGTAAACGGCGTAGGCCCGCGGCCGTAGGCCATGTCGTAGCAAATGCTTTCCTCGCCCACCAATCCCACCGGCATCTCCGGCATCTCGCCTTGCAAGCTCGCCGATGTGCCGTTGATGATGAGATCGTAGGGCGGACCCCGCACCTCGGAAAACCCGCAGCCGGAAATTTCACCCAGGTCGGTGAACTCCGCAGCCAGCTTTCGCGCGCGCTCCGGCGTGCGATTGGCGATGACGACCTCGCGCAGCTCACGCTCCATGAGGGCGCCGAGCACGCCGCGTACCGCACCGCCGGCGCCGAGAATGAGTACTCGTTTGCCGACGAGCGCCATCCCTAAATTGTTCTCGAGATCCGCAGTGAGTCCGAGGCCGTCGGTGTTATCGCCCAATAGCGACGTCTGCTCGAAAAAGGCGATGGTATTGACCGCTTTCGCCCGTTCGGCGCGCGGCGTGAGCTCGTTCACCAGCTCTGCTGCCGCCTGCTTATGCGGCATGGTGACATTGAGGCCCTTGAGGCCGCCGGCGAACAAGCGCAGCGCATCGCGGCGAAATTGATTGGGCGGGATATCGAACAATCGATACACCAGATTCTGCGCCGTGGCTTTGGCGAACATGCCATGAATGAACGGCGACCAGCTATGGGCGACGGGATGACCCGCAACCCCGTATTGATCAGGAACCTCTGACCCCGCGCTCAGGTTCACTAGGAGCCAGGCTCCTGGGCGAGCCACTCCGCCGCGCGTTTTGCAAAATACGTCAAAATGCCGTCGGCGCCGGCGCGCTTGATACACATCAGCGCTTCCAGAGCAACGGCGCGTTCGTTCAGCCAGCCGTTGCCGGCGGCGGCCATGATCATGGAGTACTCGCCGCTGACCTGGTAGACCAGCGTGGGCATTGCAAACCGATCCTTGACCCGCCGCACGATGTCGAGATAGGGCAATCCCGGCTTGACCATGACCATGTCGGCTCCTTCGCTGATGTCGAGCGCCACCTCGCGCAAGGCTTCGTCGGAATTGCCGATGTCCATTTGGTAAGTGTGCTTGCCACCGCTGCCGAGTTGCGCGGCCGATCCCGTGGCATCGCGAAACGGGCTGTAAAAACTCGAAGCGTACTTGGACGCATAGGCCAGAATTCGGGTGTGGATCAGGCCGGCGGTTTCAAAAGCATTGCGAATCGCGCCGATGCGTCCGTCCATCATGTCCGACGGGGCGACGATGTCGGCGCCTGCATCAGCGTGCGAGCGAGCCTGGCGCACCAGCGTCTCCACGGTGAGATCATTCATCACGTAACCCTTGTCATCGATCAGGCCGTCCTGCCCATGCGTGGTGAAAGGATCGAGCGCCACGTCGGTGATCACGCCCAGGTTCGGGAATTCCTTTTTCACGGCTCTGACCGCGACTTGCGCGATGCCATCCGGATTCCAGGACTCGCGTGCGTCGAGGGTTTTCTTACCCGCTGGGGTGAAGGGAAACAACGCGATCGCGGGAATTTTGAGGCGCACCAGGGTCTCGCATTCGCGCAGCAATTGGTCGACCGACAGCCTCTCGATGCCGGGCATCGAGGCCACGGGCTGCCGGTCGCCGCGGCCCTCGACCACGAAGATCGGGTAAATCAGCGAGTCGACACTCAAGTGGGTTTCCCGCATCAAGCGGCGCGAAAACTCGTCCCGGCGCATGCGCCGCATGCGGGTGCTTGGAAATGAATGAACGCCAATTCCGGTCATCTTCGATATGACTCCCATCATCAACTGCGCCGCTGCAAATTCGCGTCGCCGACGCCCCGCCCGGGCTTCTCGCCGCAGGCACCGTCGGCATAACGCGGTAATATCGCCCGGACGATATCTTAAGCCGGGTGCTGATTTATACATGAACGATGAGATTGGCGGAAATCAGAGACGCGCCCGGTTTCAGGCGCTATGCCAGTCCCTGCGTCCGGACCTGCTGCGGTTTGCGTTTTGGTTGTCCCGTGACCGCGCCTTGGCCGAAGACGTGGTCCAGGAAAGCATGCTGCGGGCCTGGAAGGCTCGAGACTCGCTTTTGGACGAGACAGCGGCAAAGCCCTGGCTGCTGACCATCGTTCGCCGGGAATATGCGCGCACTTTCGAGCGCAAGCGCTTGCCGACGGTGAGCGTCGATGAACTGGTCGCCGCCGAGGAGCCGATGTTGGCTGCCGCCGAGGAACAAAACATTAGCGATGTACGCGCCGCATTGATGAAATTGCCCGACGAATACCGCGAACCGCTCATTCTGCAGGTCTTGATGGGATATTCGACGGCAGAGATTGCCCGCGAGCTGGAATTGTCGGGTCCTGCGGTGTTGACGCGGCTGTACCGTGCCCGCCAACAGTTGCGCGCGGCATGCGGCGAAGACTTGAGCCTGGATCCGCAAGAATGATGGATCACACGCAGTATCGTTCCGCCACCATGGCCGGTCCGCACGATCCGGATCCCGACCTGCGCGCGCACCGCGAGTCTTGCGCCGAGTGCCGCGCATTCACCGACCAGCTGCTGCGCTTTGAAGCGCGGCTCGAACGCGCTCTGCTCATCGACATCCCAACCAAGTCGGTCGTGCTGCCGTTCGCCAGGCGCGCGCAGGGGCCTCGGCGGTGGATGGCGATGGCCGCCAGCCTGTTGTTGGCGCTGGTGGTCGCCGCAGGAGTCTGGCTTACGCTGCCGCAGCGCAGCCTCGCCGCCGCTGTGGTTGCGCACATGGCGGGCGAGCCGGATGCGTGGCAGCTCACTGACGTGCCGGTCCCTGACGCCGACTTGAACGAGGTGCTCAAGGATTCAAAACTTCGCTTGAAACCCGCCGCGGGTGTGGTCAGCTACGCCAGCAGCTGCAGTTTTCGGGGACACAAGGTCCCGCACTTGGTCGTGCAAACGCAGTCGGGACCGGTGACGGTCATGGTGCTGGTGCATGAAGCGGTGCGCAATCCGAAGCAGTTCGACGAACAGGGCTATCGCGGCACCATCGTGCCGGTGCCGGGCCATGGCAGCATCGCCGTTCTGATGCGCGGCACAAGTTCAGGGAACGGCGATGTCGAACGCATCGCGGCACGCGTCAGCGATTCGATCGTCTGGACGCCCTGATTTTCTAAATACCGACTTCGCTCAGCAAGTCGATGAGCCGCCGCGCACTCGCCGCCAGCGTCGGATGTTGCGCCTCGAATTGCACGGCTACCCGTTCCAGGCGATCCGGAAGCGTTTTGTCGACGGAGGAGTCGGCAGCGCCTGCCGGCTCATCGACCATGCGTTTGACCTCCGGAAGAATTTCGCCCAGCGATTGCCGCGTCGCGGGATTTTCTCGATGCGCATTGGCCAGTTCGGCGTGTAGTTTGGCGAGCCGTTCGCGCAAAGTGTTTTCGTCCATAATTGTGTCCTCCAGCCAATAGTGGCCTATTGTGCCACTCGCTCAGGCGTGAGGCGGGCTACTTCGACGTAACCCGCGCCCGCCGTGGCGATTCCCTGGTGAATTGCGCCATACGCGTCGCGAAGAAACTGATCCGCGCCATACGGCGGATTGACGATCAGCAGCCCGCTTCCCGCCAGTCCCAAGCCCGCATCGTCGGGATGAATCGCGAGATCCGCCAGCAGCATTTTCGGAATTTGCAGAGCCTCGAAACGCGCATGCACCATGCGGCGCTGAGTCGCACTGCGAATGGGATACCACATCAGGTAAATCCCGTTGGGCCAGCGCCGGTAGGCGTCCTTGAACGCCTGCAGCATCGTCTTCAGCTCATCGAGGCTCTCGTAGGGCGGATCGATCAGCACCAGCCCGCGCCTCTCATCCGGCGGCAGGAATGCCTTGAGCGCCGCGTAGCCGTCGTCGATTTCCGTTCGAACGCGCCCGTGAGACTCGATCTCGCGCTCCGCGGCGCGGGCCTCCGCCGGCATCAGCTCGACGAACAAGGCGCGGTCCTGCGGGCGCAATTCTTGGGCGATCAATGCCGGTGATCCGGGATAGCGCGGCAGCCGCTTGCCGCGCCGCGCGTGAATCGCCGTGAAATAGTCCGCCAAGAGTTTATTGCCGAGCGCTTCGACGATCAGCCGCTGAACGCCGCGCTCCGCCTCGCCGGACTTCTGCGCTTCCGGGGCTTGCAAGTCGTAGTAGCCGCGGCCGGCATGGCTGTCGAGCGCGAAAAACCCCGCGTCCTTGCGCTTCAATGCCTGCAGGCAGTACAGCAAACCGACGTGCTTGGCCACATCGGCGAAATTGCCCGCATGATAGATGTGCCGATAATTCATGACGCATTGTGCCTGTGTTGCGCCACTGGCGCCAAAAGCCCACGCTTGCGTCGCAACCGGCAAGTGTGCAGTCTTGGTTGACCGGACATTTGCGGGGCGTACTCAAATGAAAAGCGGAATATTCGAGATTGACGGCGTCGACTATCCCGATGCCGACGCCTCGGACCCCAATGCCTTGGGGTGGATGCAGGGCTCACCACCGCCGCAGCCAAAACTGATCCGCTTCCAAGATGATCGGTTCCTGGAGTTTCCCCAAATTCGCTGGACGCTGTCCCACATGCGCGAACTCGCGCCGACGGCCGCCGTTTGGCGCGGCAGCGCCGCACCCAGCGATCTTGGGCACGCGCCTCGCGGCCTCGAGGCCGCGATCGACGCACTCGCGTTCGATGATTTGCAGGGCCGTAGACTCACCTGGGCAGAGTCGCTGAAACACACCTACGCGGACGGCATAGTCGTCTTGCATCGCGGCCGCCGCATCTACGAGCGCTACTTTGGAGAGCTCGAGGAGCAGCGGCCGCATGCCTGCTTCTCGATCACCAAATCCTATGCAGCGACACTTGCGGCAACTCTGCTTCACGAGCGCGCGTTGGATGAGGCGAAGACGGTGTCGCATTACCTGCCGGAGATGGCCGGCACTGCTTACGAAGACGCGACGCTGCGCCAAGTGCTCGACATGCAGATCGGCGTGGAGTACTCGGAGCTGTATGCTGATCCCAGGGCCAATATCTGGGACTACGGCAGAGCCGGCGGCCTGCGTCCGCGCGGACCGGATTACGCGGGACCGGGTAATTTCTACGAGTACCTACGCACCCTGCGCAAGGAAGGAAATCACGGCGCGGCATTTGCCTACAAGACCATCAACACGGAAGTGCTGTGCTGGGTCATGAAACGAGTCACCGGCATTGCCCTGCAGGACATGCTGAGCCGGAGAATATGGTCGCAAATCGGCTGTGAAGAAGATGGCTACCTCACCGTCGATACGATTGGCGTGGCGATGGGCGGCGGTGGTTTGAGCGCCAGTCTTCGCGACCTCTGCCGTTTCGGCGAACTCATGCGATGCGAGGGTGCCTGGGGCGGCAAGCAGGTCATACCGGCGGAAGTGATTGCGGACATTCGCCGCGGCGCCGATCCGGCCAAATTTGCCATGGCCGGGTACACGCTCCTGCCCGGCTATTCTTACCGCAACATGTGGTGGGTGTCTCACAACGCCCTGGGCGTGTTCGAAGGGCGCGGCATCCACGGCCAGCGCTTGTACATCGCGCCGAAAGCGGAACTGGTGATTGCACGATTTTGTTCTCACCCGGTCGCCTCGAGCGCCGCGAACGATTCAGTCACCCTGCCGGCATTCGCAGCCATGAGTCAGCTGCTCATGGCGGGTTGATGATTGAACGCGGCTGCAGCGCGGCCAAATGCGCCGATTTCCGCTCCGCCATTTAACATGTTCTCCGGGCAGAGCCTCGATTCGCGGGCCAGTTCACAGTTGCCGCGGTCGCCGATGCACGGCATCGGCTACCATTTCAGGGGTATTGCCGAGCAGGAGAGAGCGATGAGCACGGTCGCGGCGGAATTGGTCGAGGCGCACGAATACTACGGCGACGAGCTGGTCCGGCGGGCGACACTCGAGCGCCGCAACTACGAGCGAAAGTCCGTCGCCATTCACGCCAAAGTCACGGTGATGGGAATGTCGGTGCTGCCGGGACACACCGTCGAGATGTCGCGCGCTGGGGCCAGCATTACGGTGCCGTTCGAACTCGCGCACGGACAAGCATGCCTCATCGATCTGGAATTGGAAGCGTGCGGTCAGACCAGCACCTTCCACATACCCGGCGAAGTGCGCTACTGCGTGCCGATGGGCAGCGGCCGTTTCCGGGCGGGTGTGCGCTTTGGCGATACGGATGCGGCAACCAGCGCGTTCATCGCGGCGATTCTAAAGACACCCGTCTGACGTTCAAAAAATCTCGCCTGAGCTCAAAAAATCCCGCGTGGCGGCCTCGGGGTCTCCCCAATGAGGAAAGACGCTCAAGGCATCTACATAGTTGTGAATGACGTCGGTGTGCGCGTCCTCCTGCCATCCCCCCGGCTGATTGCTGAGCGATAAATCTCGCGGACGACCCTGTTCGTCGATCGAATACAGCGTGAAATTCAACGCCTGCCGCGCTTCGCTCGCCAGGACCGGCGAGCGCGCGGCCTTTGCGTACATGGCAAGGACCGCACCGTAGGTTGAATTCACGCCGCCCCAGGCCTGCTTATCCTCATCCTGCTCGTGACACACGTTCACGCCAAATTCCCGATGCGTGAAATTCGCACGCACAAAACGCATCAACGAGCCGCAATCGGCGAGCCAGTCCGGATCAACCGAGTCCTTTTTTTCGAGCAGATAGCGCGCGAGATTCAAAGGAGCCCATGCGGTGCGGTTGGTGGGCGTGTCGTGATCTTCAAAAAACTGTGCGAACAGGCTGCCTTCGGTTGCGGCGCTCGGCACCTGGTAGTCCTTGATCCACCGCCACAGCGATTGTCTCGCCTCGGAAAATTCCGAGTAGCCATGCTCTGTCAGCAGATCAAAGAGCCGCAAAATATAAGTCATGTTTCCCGAAACGGGACCGCGCCCTTCGCCGCTGCGATAATCCGCTCGAAAAGGCCACGGCGAGTGAACGGCGTCGCCGGCTTGCTGATTGGCGGCGAGGACTCGCGCGTTGTGCAGCGCCTGCATCAAGTATTTCGAGTCGCCGGTGGCTTCGAACAGCAGCACCAAGGCATGTCCGGCGATGCCGCCCTTGTCGGGTTGGATTTCATACGGATGATCGGATTGCGAACCGCAATCAGCCGGCTGTGGGAAGTGTCCGCGTTTTCCCGTCGAGCGCGTAAAGGCGGGATATCTGCCGGCATCCGGCGTGAGCGCTTCCTTGAGCAGATAGTCGCCCATCAGGCGCGCGGTCGCGAGCGTCGCCGGCTGCTGCTCGCCGTGCATCCCGTAGAATTTCAAATACGAAAGAATTCCCATGCCGTTTTGGGTCGCGGGAATGATGTCGGTGCGCTCGGTACTCGGCGTCCAGGCGGCATCCAGAAAGGTTTCACAGGCGAAACGCGGGTACCCACGGTCGATCGGGCACTGCTGGTAGAAATTCATTTCCCGGTCCAACGCCGCGGCCCACGACGTCCAAGGCAGCAATTGTCCCGAAGCATCGAAGCTGGCCACGTGCCCCGCTATGGTCGCCGGCGTATTCAGACCGGCTCCTTGAGCGCCCGGTAAAAGAATTTCGTGTCGCACAAGCCGCCGCCCGGCAGTAGAGCAAAACCGGGAATGACGCCGCAGGTCTGCCAGCCGAGTTTCGCATATAAGCGTTCCGCGTCGCTGCTTGCGGTATCGAGCACCAACAGCGTCTTGCCTGCGCCTAAAGCGGCGCGCTCGGCGGCCGCGAGTAATGCGGCCCCGATGCCGTGCCGGCGCGCCCGCCGGTGGACCAGCATTTTCGCGATGTCGGCGCGATGCGGCTGATTCTCGAACGGAGCGAAAACAATTTGCACGGTGCCCAAGATGGCGCCTGCCGCATCCGCTGCCGCCAGCAATAGCCGCTCGCCGCGCGCCACGCCGGCGGCTACGTCGAGCCAGAACGCATTCGCTTTAGCGCGGGATAGAGGCTGCATGAAACCAACGGAAGCGCCGCCCTCGACGCAGTCGATCAGCACATCGCTCAAGGCTTGGATCTCGCCGTCGCCAAAAGTATGCAGGGAACGAATCTGAGCAGTATTCAGCACTGTTTCAACATTACGCCGCACCTGCCCTGAGATTGTCAATTTGCACATCGATCCCCCGCTAGAATGGCGTCGGAGGTCTCAGTCATGACTTTGCAAGAACTCTTCGGGGTGGAGCTTCCCATCATCCAAGCGCCCATGGCGGGCTATCAAGGCAGCGAAATGGCGATTGCGGTATGCAATGCAGGCGGGTTGGGTTCGCTGCCCTGCGCCATGCTGAGTCTGCAGGCGATGCAGACGGAGCTGACGGCGATTCGCGCAAGAACGGCCAAACCGTTCAACGTGAATTTCTTTTGTCACGCGACGCCTGAATTCGATGCCGAGCGGGAAGCGGCGTGGCGCAAGTTGCTGCGGCCGTACCTGGAGGAGTTCGACATCGTGCTGGACGACGCACCCGCGCCGTCGCGGACCCCCTTCAGCGCCGCCGCCGCGGATGTGTTGGCAGCATTTAAGCCTGCGGTCGTGAGTTTCCATTTTGGATTGCCCGCGGCCGACCTCGTGAAGCGCGCGAAACAGTGGGGTTCGAAAGTGCTGTCGTCGGCAACCACTGTCGAGGAAGCGCTATGGCTCGAGCAGCGCGGCGTCGACGCGATCATTGCGCAAGGCTTCGAGGCCGGCGGCCATCGGGGCATTTTTCTGTCCGAAGATCTGACCACCCAGGTCGGCACATTTGCGCTGCTGCCGCAGATCGCCCGAGCAGTCAGGGTGCCGGTCATCGCGGCCGGCGGCATCGCCGATGCCAAAGGCGTGGCTGCGGCCATGACGCTCGGTGCCGCGGGTGTTCAGCCCGGAACGGCGTACCTGCTCTGCCCGGAGGCGACGACCAGCGCGGTGCATCGCGCCGCGCTGCAGAGCGATCGTGCCGCGCATACGGCGCTGACCAATTTATTTACCGGGCGCCCTGCGCGCGGCATCATGAATCGGCTGATGGCGGAACTGGGGCCGATCAATGCCGCGGCCCCGGCTTTTCCATTGGCCGGCGCGGCGCTTGCCGCCCTGCGCAAGAAAGCTGAGAGCCTGGGAATAGGTGATTTCTCGCCTCTGTGGTCCGGCCAAAATGCCGGCGGCTGCCGGGAAATTCCCGCGGCGGCGTTGACCCGATCGCTGGCCGGCTGAGGAAGGCTCATGGCGCTCGGCGCTACTGTTTATTCGTTCAAAATCGAACTCGCCGATTCCGATCGCGGCGTTTATGTGCCTCTGGATTTGCGCGTTGCGCGCCATCCGTCGGAGACCGAGGATCACCTGCTGACGCGCGTCATCGCCTACTGTCTCGAGTACACCGAGGGGATCAGTCTTTCGAACGGGCTATCAGACCCCGACCAGCCCGCTATTTCGGTGCGCGATCTCACCGGCGCACTTCGCGTGTGGATTGATGTCGGCGCGCCGGAGGCGGCACGGCTGCATCGGGCCGCCAAGCTCGCGCCTCGAGTTGCGGTATACACGCACAAGGACGCCGAGCAGCTGGCAGCCCGGCTGCGGAGCGAAAAAATTCACCGCGCGGAGGCGCTGGAATTGTACGCCATGGATCGCGAGTGGCTGGCGGCGCTCGCATCAAAGCTCGCACGGCGCATGGAATTCGCGCTCACCGTGGCGGATCGTCACGTCTATTTGTCGCTGGGTGCCGACACGCTCACCAGCACCGTCGAGCGGCTTGCCATCGAGGCAGAAGTTTAGGTCAATGCAACGGCGGCGCCGCCGCGCGCGCTCAACAGCAGCGCCTCCCGGGTCATCTTGCTGTCGATTGATTCTTCGGGGCGAGTTCGCTCAGAAAGTCCCGAGGACGCAGAAAATCTTCGTAAAGTCGCGCTTCGGGCGATCCCGGAGCTGGGCGCCAGTCATACTCCCAGCGAACCAGCGGCGGCATCGACATCAGTATGGATTCGGTGCGGCCGCGAGACTGCAAACCGAACAAGGTGCCCCGGTCATAGACCAGGTTGAATTCGACATACCGGCCGCGCCGGTAGAGTTGAAACTGCCGCTCGCGATCGCCGTACGGCTGGTCTTTGCGGCGCTCCAGGATGGGCATGAACGCCGGCAGAAAATGATCGCCGACGCTGCGTTGAAATGCGAATGAGCGCTCAAAACCGTCTTCGTTCAGATCGTCGAAGAACAATCCGCCGACGCCGCGGGTTTCGTTTCGATGCGGTAGAAAGAAATAGCGATCGCACCAGCTTTTGTATTTCTCGTACACATTGGGTCCGAACGCCCGGCACGCGTCCCGCGCGGTTCGATGCCAGTGCAGCACGTCCTCGTCGTGCGGGTAGTAGGGCGTGAGGTCGAAGCCGCCGCCGAACCACCAGACCTCCGGTTCGTCGACCGGTCGCGCCACGAAGAACCGCACATTGCAATGCGTCGTGGGCACGTGCGGATTTCGCGGATGAAACACCAATGACAGCCCCATGGCTTCGAAGGGTGCACCGGCAATTTCCGGTCGCAAGCTCGAGGCGGATGGCGGCATCTTGTCGCCCAAGACATGCGAAAACGATACTCCCGCCCGCTCGAATACGGCGCCATCGCTCAATAGGCGGCTTTCTCCCCCGCCGCCTTCGGGCCGTTCCCACAGGTCGCGCCGAAATTTCACCGAATCGATATTTTCCAGTGTCGCGGTGATGCGATCCTGCAACTCGCTCAGGTAGCTTTTGACCGCGGACGCGTCTGCCGACTGAGTCATTACGTCTTCTTTTTTGCGGGACTCTTGGCCTTAGGCTTGGCTTTTGCGGACTTGGGCGTGAGCCCGGCAGGCGCAGCCGGCTTCACAGGCGCCTGCTTGTTGACGGCTGTTTTCTTTCCCTTGGCGGCGAGCTTAACTCGGACCGGCGCCGAGGTCGCTGCCTCCGGCGCCGTGGGCGTGCCTTTTGCGCCCTTCGCGCCCTTCGCGCCTTTTGCTGCCGCCTTCGGGGCAAACTTCGAGCCCTTGCCGCCCTTGCGTCCCCACTTGCCGCGCTCCGGCGCCGCTGCCAGCAGAGCCTGGCATTCTTCCAGCGTCAGGCTCTTGGGTTCCTTGTCCTTCGGTATTTTTGCGTTGCGCGCCTTGTCCGTGATGTACGGACCATAGCGTCCGTTCAACACTTGGATGCCGGCATCGGGAAAATCCAGAATCAGCCGATTGGCATCCGCGATTTCCTTTTCGCGAATGACTTCGAGCGCGCGCTCCGGCGTGATTTCATACGGATCATCGGTTTTGAGGGAAACGTACTTGGCGCCGTACTTCACGTAGGGGCCGAAACGCCCGACGTTGGCGGTGATTTCTTCACCGCTCGCCGTGGCGCCGAGTTTGCGCGGCAGCTTGAATAGCTCCATTGCCTGGGCGTGCGTGATCTCATCCATTTTTTGGCCGGGCCGGAGGCCCGCGAACCGAGGCTTGTCTTCGTCGTCCTTGGTGCCGATTTGCACAAACGGCCCGAATCTCCCCATGCGCACGCTCATCGGCTTACCGCTCACCGGATCTGCGCCTAAGTCCCGCGCCTGCGCCACTTCCTCGCGGCTCACGGAGGTTTCGGTGTGATTCACGAGTTCAATGAACGGCTTCCAGAATTTTTCCAGCAACGGCACCCACTCTTGCTCGCCGCTGGCGACCGCGTCCAACGAGTCTTCCATTTTCGCGGTGAAGTCGTAGTCCACGTAGGTGGTGAAGTATTGCGTCAAAAACCGGCTGACGATCTTGCCGATGTCGGTGGCGGTGAAGCGGCGGCTCTCGATGTCGACGTACTGGCGGTCGCGCAGCGTCGAAATGATCGAGGCATAAGTCGAGGGTCGGCCGATGCCGTATTCCTCCAGCGCTTTGACCAAAGACGCCTCGGAGAAGCGCGGCGGCGGCTCGGTGAAATGCTGGCTCGGCACGACACCGACCAGCTTGACCCGGTCGCCCTCCTTCATGGGCGGCAGTACGTGGTCCGAGTCATCCTGGACGGCATCATCCAGCCCTTCTTGATAAACCGATATGTAGCCGGGTTTGACCAAGGTCGAGCCGTTGGCGCGCAGTACGGTGCGCTTCGCTCCCTCGGCGCCGGCGAGCATTTCGACGGTGACGGTGTCGAAGATCGCAGGGGCCATTTGACACGCGACCGTGCGTTTCCAAATCAGGGAATACAGCCGGAACTGATCGGATTCGAGCTTGTTTTCGATGTCCGCCGGTAAGACGCCGGCCGCGGTCGGACGAATCGCCTCGTGCGCCTCTTGCGCGTTCTTCGACTTGGTTTTGAAGACTCGCGGTTCTTCGGCCAAACCTGCCTGTCCGTAGAGCTGCACGATGACGTCGCGGATTTGGCCGATGGCTTCTTGCGCAAGATTGAGCGAGTCGGTGCGCATGTAGGTGATCAGGCCCACCTGACCTTCGCCGATGTCGACACCCTCGTAGAGTTGCTGCGCCACGCGCATGGTTTTTTGCGCGCTGAAGCCCAATTTGCGCGCCGCCTCTTGCTGCAAGGTAGAGGTCGTGAACGGCGGTGCGGGATTGCGCTTGCGTTGCTTGCGGTCCACCGTCAATACGGTGAGTTCACCCTTGGCCGCCTCATTTAGCGCGCGTTCGACTTCGCGGGCTCGTGCCTCGTCGGTGAAGCTGAATTGCTCGACCTTTGCGCCCTGAAACTCCACCAGTTTGCCCGGAAATTTCTGTTCCGAGTGCTCCAATTCGGCGTCGATGCTCCAGTACTCGCGCGCCACGAACGCGGCGATTTCATCCTCGCGCTCGCAGATCATGCGCAGCGCCGGACTCTGCACGCGCCCCGCGGACAGACCGGGTCGAACTTTTTTCCACAATAGCGGCGATAAATTGAAGCCCACCAAAAAATCCAGTGCGCGCCGGGCTTGCTGTGCGTTCACCAGATCCACGGACAGTTCGCGCGGACTGGCCATCGCTTCGCGCACCGAGTTCTTGGTGATTTCGTAGAATACGACGCGGCTGACTTCCTTGCCCTTGAGTTCGCCTTGGGCTTTCAAGAGCTCGTACAGATGCCAGGAGATGGCTTCGCCCTCGCGATCCGGGTCGGTCGCCAGAAACAGCGACTTGGCCTTTTTGAGCGCGCGCGAGATGGCATCGACGTGTTTCTGGTTGCGCTCGACCACCTGATACTTCATGGCGAAGTGGTGATCCGGATCGACTGCGCCTTCCTTGGGCACCAGGTCGCGCACGTGGCCGTAAGAGGCAAGCACTTCGAAGTCCTTGCCGAGGTATTTCTTGATGGTCTTCGCCTTGGCAGGCGATTCCACGATAACGAGATTGCTGCTCAAAGGCGTCTAATGCAAGGCGTCGGTGCGCTCTTCGAAGACCAGGTCTTCCATTTGAGCGTAAGCGGACTCTTGGCCGGGCTGGCTGAAAAGCACCATCAGCACGACCCACTTGACCTGCTCGATATCGATTTCATCGGCCTCGAGCGCCATCAAGCGGTCGATGACCAGCTCGCGTTCAGTGCCCGACAGTATCCGCACGTTTTCCAAGTACATCAAATAACCTCGTACATCCGTGTCGAGCCGCAAGAGCTCCTGGCTGCTGAAAACCCGCACGGCGCGGGCCGTGGCTTCGGCGACTTTGCCAAGTTGTTCGCCCGACAGGCCATCGAGCCATTCCAGCGCCCGTTCGATATCGGGCTCCGCGAATCCGGCCTTGTCCAATTCGAGCTTCAAAGTATTTCGATCCGGCCGCGGCTCATCGTCGGCACTCATATAATTATCGAAGAGATAAATGAGTAGATCGAGAACGTTATCTTTCACCTCCGGCTCCTAACGACTCGGGAGTAACGGCCCCCGGGGGCGGCCTGGACGTGGCCTTCGAGCTCGAGGATCAGCATCATCGAGGACACGGCTTCTGGTTTGAATCCGGTACGAACGACCAGCAAATCGATGTCCGCGGGATCAAAGCCGAGCGCATCTAACAAGATTTTGCGTTCCTTGTCCATGCCCGCCTCAATGTCCGGGGGCGCCGCGAGGCCGCCGGAAGCCTCGCGGGACCGGTCGAAAAAAGCTGAAAAGTTCAACTCGCTCAATATGTCAGCCGCAGTTTCGGTCAATTTGGCGCCCTGCCGGATGAGTTCGTGGCAGCCGCGGCTCAATGGGTTGTGAATCGAGCCCGGCACCGCGAAGAGTTCCCGGTTATGGTCACCCGCCAGCCGGGCCGTAATCAAAGATCCGCTGCGGCGCGCGGCCTCCACGACCAATGTACCCAGGCTCAACGCGGCGATGATGCGATTTCGCTGCGGGAAATTCTCGCGCCGCGGCGGCGTCCCCAAGGGGAATTCACTGATCAAAGCGCCCTGGCATCGGATCTGCTCGCTTAAAGTAAAATTAATTTTCGGATAGATGATGTCGATGCCCGATCCCAAGACCGCGAGCGTGGTTCCCTGCGCCGCCAGCGCTCCGCGGTGGGCGGCGCTGTCGATGCCTTCGGCCAGTCCGCTGGTGATGCCGAGCCCGCAAGCCGCGAGAGATCGCGCGAATTCGAAGGCGATGTCGCGGCCCGCCGGAGTTGGGTTGCGGCTGCCGACGATGGAGAGCTGCGGGTCATTCAAGACGTCGGCGTTGCCGGCGACATAGAGCGCAATCGGAGCCACCGGCAGCGCGCGCAATGCGCGGGGATAACGCAGGTCGGTGAACGGCAGCACGCAATGCTGCGGCTCTTTTATCCAGGCCTGCTCCGCGGCGCTTGGCAGGGCGGTGCTGCCGCAGAGAAACTGAGCCGCCGCCGCCGGAATCCCGGCGCCGCGGCGCTCGGCGTCGGAGGAATTGATGAGGCCGTGAAGGCCGCCCAAAGATTCGAAGGCCTTCGACAGGATGGCGACGTTGAGCGCGGGCGCGCGCGACAGCGCCATCCACGCCAACAACTCGCCGGTTCGTTGCATCGAACCGATTGTCGCGCAGGGCCTAAACGGGCGCCGCCCGCTGAGACGCCGAGAATGTAGAGATTCGCCGTCCCTACGGGTCTGCGACCCCGTACGGGTTCTGGACTCCCTACGGGTTCTGGACCTTGTCGCCGACGCGGATCAGGTTCGTGGCTTCCATGATCAGACCGTAGCTGATGCTGTCGAAGGTCTTGAACACCATGAAAGTACCGGTCCTTTCCGACGGAAGAGCGACTTTCTTCGCGCCCAACTTATTGAGGTTGAAGAACCCCTTCTTGTCCGTGTCGAGAACGATGGGACCCGTATCGAACACGCCGAGCACGTTGCCCGGCGCAAGGCCGTCACGAGCGCCGCGATTGATCACTACAACCTCGTACTGGCCGATGACGCTCACCCCGTGGGAAACGGAAATGATGCGGCCGTTGGTTTTGACCCGTGGCGAACTGGGAATGAAATCGAGCGGCACTTCGACGCCGCCGGGAATCAATTTATCGCCCGCCCGCGAATCCTGAGTCGATTCGGTCATGATGAGCGTGGTGGGATCACCCTGGCGGGTCACATGGCCGGAGCCGGTATAGATGCCGTCATAGCCCAGGAGGCGATTGTCGTCCGGATCGATCAGCGGCTCGCCCACCCGCACCACATTGTAATGAGTGCCTAAATCGGCGGGACTGGTGAACCCGCGCGCGTACAGCGTATCGCCTTCGGACATGACCACGTGCAGGTCGCGTGTCGCCAGCAAATACGGCGCGTGCTTGATTTGGTCGCGATCCAGCACGGTGGGCTTGGACATGAATGCCGCCACCGTTGCATAGGGAATGGTCGTGATCGCCGCCTCGAGCGGCTGGCTGCGCACGCGCGGCTGAACCCGCAGCGCATCGCCGCGCTGCAACAAGATCTGCGGCTTACCGTCGATAAAGACGAGACGCAGGGTGTCGCCCGGATAGATTAAATGGGGATTCTGAATCTGCGGATTGACCTGCCAGATTTCCGGCCAATACCAGGGATCACGCAGAAAAACCTTGGAAATACCCCAGAGGGTATCGCCGCGCTTGACCACGTAGCTGTCGGGCGCATTGTCGGCCAGCGGGATGCCCTTGCGGGGTACCTCCGAGGATTCACTACGGGAGGGTCCGCCCTCGACCGCCGCCTCCATTGCCGTTTTCTCATCGCCCACCGCCGTGCCTTCCGCAGTGGACTCGTTCGAGACTACCGGCGCAGGGATATCTGGCCTCGATGCCCCCGTATGGCACCCGGCGACCACCGCAACCGACAGTAATAGGCCTAAATACTGATGACCTTGCATTCGTTCGCTCCCGTGAGTCAGCTTATGGTTGCAGACTGACTGGTATACTTCCGTCCTGCCGCTTAAGACTGGGACGCATCGCCCGTTTTTGCCTTTTGCCCAATGCTTTACGCGCTGCGAGCCAAAGCATTAAGTTAAGCAGCGGCGGAACTTTAGCAACATTCCTAAGCCAAAAACACGATATTGCTCTCATAACTCCTATGACAAAGCTCGTAATTCTCGAGTATCCCGATCCCAGGCTGCGAAAGAAGGCCGCCGTCGTCACGGCGGTCGATGATGCACTGCGGAAGTTCATCGATAATCTGCTG
>DATHFB010000180.1:0-2292 GCA_035318305.1 Steroidobacteraceae bacterium
GTCGCTACGATCTCAGGTCGCGAAATTCGCGGTTGAAGGCGATCTGCGCCGCGAAGTGTCGATGAACATCAAGCGCCTGATGGACTTGGGCTGCTATCGAGGAATCCGCCACCGCAAGGGCCTGCCGATGCGGGGCCAGCGCACGCGCACGAATGCGCGTACGCGCAAGGGTCCGCGCAAGCAAGCGGTGAAGATGAACGCGCCGCCGGGCAAGGTCTAATGCTCGCGCAGCGAGCAACTAAAGGACGGCGTCGCAGCGACGCCGTAGAGGTTCAATAAGATGGCTGATCCGAAACAAAATACGCAGCAGGCCGCTGCGGCCGCTCAAGGTGGGAAGCCTGCGCGCAAGAAAGTACGCAAGAACGTGCTGGACGCAATCGCGCACGTGCATGCTTCTTTCAACAACACCATCATCACGATCACCGATCGGCAGGGCAACACGCTGTCGTGGGCGACCTCAGGCGGCTGCGGCTATCGCGGCTCGCGCAAATCGACGCCGTTTGCCGCGCAGGTTGCGGCGGAACGCGCCGGCACCGCGGCTCAGGAACATGGCGTGAAAAACGTCGAAGTACGGGTCATGGGCCCCGGCCCGGGCCGCGAATCCGCGGTGCGCGCATTGAACGGCTGCGGCTTGAAGATCACCAACATTGAAGACGTCACGCCGATTCCGCATAACGGCTGCCGTCCGCCGAAAAAGCGCCGCGTCTGAGCGCGGCGTCTTAGAAAGTCAATCAAAGGTTCGCAATGGCAAAATATACCGGTCCGAAGTGCAAGCTTTCTCGTCGCGAGGGAACCGATCTGTTCCTCAAGAGCGGCGTCAAGCCTCTCGAGTCGAAGTGCAAGCTCGAGGTGCCACCGGGCGGCGTGAAGAGCGAGCGCAAGCAGCGCTTGTCGGAATACGGCCTGCAGCTGCGCGAGAAGCAGAAGTTGCGGCGCATGTACGGCGTTCTGGAGCGCCAATTCCGAAATTATTATCAGAAGGCCGCAGGCCGCCCCGGCGCGACCGGCGAGACGCTGCTGCAATTTTTGGAGTGCCGGCTGGACAACGTGGTCTACCGCATGGGGTTCGCCTCCACGCGCGCCGAGGCCCGTCAGTTGGTGAGCCACAAAGCCGTGTCCGTCAACGAGAAATTGGTGAACATCGCCTCATATCAGTGCAAGGCCGGCGATGTGATCAGCTTGCGTGAGAAGGCGAAGAAGCAGACGCGCATTACGGCTGCTTTGACCATCGCTGCCCAGGTCGGTTTTCCCGACTGGGTCGAAGTGGACGACAAGAAGTTCTCGGGAATTTTGAAATCGGTTCCCGATCGGCAGGAAATTCTGCCGGACATCAACGAGAGCCTGGTCGTCGAATTGTATTCCAAGTAACGCACCGCAGCTCAATGCTGCGTTGTCCCCGGTTAAGTCAACGTAGGTGAAATCCATGCAGGGATCGATCAATGAATTTTTGAAACCGCGGGTCGTCAAAGTACAGCCCGTGTCGCCGCGACATGCCCGCATCGTGATCGAGCCGTTTGAACGCGGCTTTGGCCACACGCTGGGCAATGCATTGCGCCGGGTGCTGCTGTCCTCGTTGCCTGGGGCCGCAATCACCGAAATCGAAATCGACGGCGTGCTGCACGAGTACACCGCCATCGAAGGCGTGCAGGAGGATGTCGTCGACATTCTGCTGAATTTGAAGGCCGTCGCGATCCGCATGCACACCCGCGATGTTGCAGAAGTGCGTCTCCACAAGAAGGGTCCGGGACCGGTGACGGCCGGCGATATCGCCGGTGATCATGACATCGAGATATTGAATCCGGATCTGGTCATTGCCAACCTGACCAAGGCCGGCGAATTGTCGATGTCGCTCAAAGTCGAGCGCGGCCGCGGCTACCGTCCGGCGGCGCAGCGCATGGCATTTGAAGAGCAGACGCGCGCGATCGGCCGCCTGCAATTGGACGCATCCTTCAGCCCCGTGCGCAAGGTGACCTACAATGTCGAGAGTGCGCGCGTCGAGCAGCGCACCGACTTGGACAAGCTGATTCTGGATATCGAGACCAACGGGACGATCGACCCTGAAGAGGCGATCCGCCGTGCCGGCGGAATTCTCAAGGACCAGTTGTCGGTGTTCGTCGACCTGCAGGGTCAGGATGAATCGACGACCAAAGCCACTGAAACGCAGTTCGATCCGATTCTATTGCGTCCGGTCGATGAGCTGGAGCTCACGGTGCGCAGCGCCAACTGCCTCAAGGCGGAGAACATCCACTACATCGGCGATCTGGTGCAACGCACGGAAGTCGAATTGCTGCG
>DATHFB010000181.1:0-15635 GCA_035318305.1 Steroidobacteraceae bacterium
AGCGGCCTTCGCAACACCATCTATGAACAGCAGACCCGTTCCGGTCGTCGCCTGACGTTCTGGAGACTGTGGTCGTACAGGCTGGCAGCGCCCATCGCCGTGGCGCTGATGCGGACGGTGATCGGCTGGTGCAAAGTCGAGCGGATCATGGGCGCCGAGCACATAACTGCAGCCCTCGCGCGCTTCCCTTCGTTTATTCCGGTGTATTGGCACCAGCACCAACTGTTCTGCGCGAAATATTTATTCGACCAGCGCAGCGCGGGCGTCAAATTGGGCGTCCTCGTCAGTCCCTCCGTCGACGGCGAATTCGGCGCCATCATCGTGCGCAGTTTGGGCGGCGAGGTGATTCGCGGTTCCTCGACGCACACCGGTGCGCGCGCATTGCGCGACTTCTACCAGGCGTTGGTTCATGAGGGCATATCGCCCGTCATCGCGCCCGACGGCCCGCGCGGCCCGCCTTGGAAATTCAAACCCGGGGCCTTATTGCTCGCGCAACTTTCTCAAAGGCCGATCATTCCCTTGAGTTATGTCGCATCCCGCGCTTGGAAAGTAGGCTGGGATGGGTTCGTCATCCCGAAGATCGGCGCGCGCGTCGTGGTCGCCATCGGTGAACCGGTGTACGTTGCCAAAGGCCTGGATGCGGCTGCTCTGGTGAGTCTACAAGCCGATATGGAACAGAGGCTTACACTGCTGTTTGAAACCGCCAAGGCAGCTCTGGCCTGATGATTCAGCCCGGGTTCGGACGCGAAAGTAAGGGTCCTTTTGCTGAAGCCCTATTAATACAATCGCTTACCTTGTATTCCTTACAACTTATGCGAGAATCCAGAGGTATGTGTCGATCACGCTCGCGAGGAACTGAGTGACGCATTCGAGTTTTGCACTGTATTGAGTGGCAAACTATTGATCTACAACCGTAACTATCTTTGTGGGACCAGTGAAGGCGCATGGCAATAGCTCCAACCGATCCCCGTCACGCAGATCTTACCGCCTCGGACATATTGTCCCCGCAAACTTGGCCGAGGCGAGGTGCGCGACCCAGCGTTGGCCTTGACGTCATTTGCACCAAAATTGCGGTTGATTTTCAAACGATGACCGCGGCGACAGCCCTCGACACCATCATCGTCAATTTAGAGCTGCTGCGAGAAGCGACCCGCGTCGATGCCGCCTTTCATGTCGCGCTGGATCCTGAGTTGGGCCAGATCGGCGACGTGCAGGTCGCGCGCGGCATGCTGGCCACCGGCAATCCGGAACAGCTGCGCGGTCAATCCATGAATGAGTTGCCCTGGCTGCAAGCGCGTCTGGCGCCGTTGCGGGTCTCTGAGATGCGCGATACCGCCGAGCCTCGGGACGACCAAGCGGTCGACGCGGCGCTGTGGAGTCACTTGGGCATCGGCTCGGTGCTGCTCATCGGCTATTCGATCAAGGGGCGAGCCGCCGGTTTGCTGGGAATAGCCAATGCGCGGCCGCGCGATAATTGGGACGTGCAATTGCACCTGCTGATGAAGCTGGTGGGCAGCAGTCTCGCCACCGGGCTCGAGCGCATCGAGATCCAGCGTCACCTGGAAGACTTGGAGGAGCGTAACGAGCTCGCCATACACAGCGCCAACGACGGGCTGTGGGATTTCGACACATTGAATAATCGGGTGTACCTGTCGCCGCGCTGGAAAGCCATGCTGGGCTACGATGAAAGCGACGTGGGGCAGGCGCCCGACTGGCGCACCTTGGTGCACCCCGACGACATGTCGCGCGTGCAGGCCGCCATTCGCGATCACGTGGCCGGCAAGACGCCGATTTTCGAAAGCCTGCATCGCATGCGTCATGCGACCGGCGAATGGCGCTGGGTCATCAGCCGCGCCAAGGCGAAGGTCGATGACAAGGGTCGCTTACTGCGCCTGGTCGGCGTGGAACTGGACATTACCGAGCGCAAACTCTACGAAGAGGCGCTGTTTCGCGAGAAAGAGAGCGCGCAGATCACCCTGCAGAGCATCGGCGACGGTGTCATCACCACTGATGAGAAAGGTGTCATCGACTATGTGAATCCGGTGGCCGAAGCGCTGACCGGCTGGCGGCTCGAGGACAGCCAGGGTCGCGCCATCGAGGAGATTTTCCGGGCCTTCCACGAGGAGACCTGCGAACCGCTCGAGAATCCGCTGGCGGTGGCCATCCGCCGCACCCGTTCGATCAAGTCGGTGCGCCCGATGCTGCTGATCCGGCGCGACGGCAATGAAATCTACGTGGAAAGCACGGCATCTCCGATACGCGACGGCAGCGGCGCAGTATCCGGCGGCGTGCTCGTGTTCCACGATGTCAGCGAGGCGCGTGAACTGAACCGCCGCCTGAGCTATCACGCGAGCCACGACGTGCTTACCGGCCTGGTGAATCGCCGCGAATTCGAAAATCGCATGGAACGTGCGCTCAAGAGCGCCAAAGCGCGCGAGACTTCTTACGCGCTTTGCGTGCTTGATTTGGATCAATTCAAAATCGTCAATGACACCTGCGGCCACAGTGCAGGGGACGCGCTGCTCGGTCAGGTGGGCGCGCTGCTCAAGTCAAAAGTCCGTTGGCGCGACACGCTGGCGCGCTTGGGCGGCGATGAATTCGGCATCCTGCTGGAGAGCTGCTCGCTCGATGAAGCCATGCGCACCGCCGAGGCGCTGCGCGAGGCGGTTCGCAACTTCAAATTCACCTGGGAAGAGCGCACCTTCCGCTTGGGCGCAAGCATCGGCGTCGTGCCCATCTCGGCGGACAATGCCGACGTCGCGGCCGTATTGAGTGCCGCCGACAGCGCCTGCCAGGCAGCCAAGGAGGCGGGCCGCAATCGCGTCCATAGCTTCGAGGAAAATGACATCGACCTCATGCGCCGCCGCCGCGAGATGCAGTGGGCGGCGCGCATCAACAATGCGCTGGAAGAGGGCCGCTTCGAGCTGTTCCGGCAGACCATCATGCCGCTGCAGAAAACCGAGCAGGGTGCGCATTACGAGTTGCTGCTGCGCATGCGCGATGAGGCCGGCAAGATCGTGGGCCCGGATAATTTCATGACGGCGGCCGAGCGCTACGGCATCACCCCGAGCATCGATCGCTGGGTCATTGAGAACGCCTTCCGCTGGCTGGTGTCCGAGGCCGATGAGCGCGAAAAACTCGCCATGTGCTCGATCAACCTGTCCGGTCAGAGCTTGGGCGATGATAAATTCCTGCCCTATGTCATCGATCAATTTCACCGCAGCGGCTTGGATGCCACCAAGATTTGTTTCGAGATCACGGAAACCGCGGCGATCGCCAGCTTCTCGCAGGCCAATCGCTTCATCCAGGCTTTGAAGGAACTGGGCTGCAAATTCGCGCTCGATGATTTCGGCACGGGCTTGTCATCGTTCGGATACTTGAAGCACTTCCCGGTCGACTATTTGAAGATCGACGGCAGCTTCGTCAAAGAGATCCTGCACGATCCCATCGATCGCGAGATGGTGCGTTCGATCAACGAGATCGGCCACCTTACCGGCAAGCAGACCATCGCCGAGTTCGCCGAGAACCAAGAAATCATCAACATGCTGCAAAGCCTGGGTGTCGACTACGCTCAAGGCTATGGCGTGTCGCAGCCGCAGCGGGTCTTAAAGGCCGCCAACAGCGTCTGATCATTCCCGGCGGCCGATAGCAACCCTCACCTAATCCTTCGGCACTGTGATTTGACCGGTGGTTCTCGTATGGCCTAGTCCTTTCAAGGCGGACCGATCAACGTCACGGTGCGGGAGGACGAGTTTCGAAGGGCGATCCGCGGTCGCGTGGCGTCATTCGCACTCGTCGACCAGTTGAATGGGCGTCGAACACCCCTCGGTAACTTCGACGTCGTGATGTTGACCGGTACGAGTATCCGTCAGGAAGGGTAAGCAGCCTCGAGGTAACTGCGTCTTCGTTACCTCGAGGCTGCTTACCCTTCCGGGCGCGGGCTACACCAACCGGTCAAAATCACTGTGCCGAGGTCTAGGGGTTTTCGCGCCATTCGAAGCGCATTGACAGATCCACGGCACGCACGTGCTTGGTGATGCTGCCGACGGAAATAAAATCCACACCCGTCAGGGCAATTTCGCGAATCGTGTCGGTGGTGATTCCGCCCGATGCTTCAATCTTCAAGCGCCGCTTCGCGCCCGCGTTCATCGCCACGCCTTCGCGCATGGTCGGCAGCGAGAAATTATCCAACATCGCGATGTCGGCTCCGGCGTCAATGGTCTCTTCCAACTGCGCCAAATTCTCGACCTCGACCTCGATGGGGATGGATGCGGCGCTGTGCTTGGCGGCGGCAACCGCCAGTGCGATCGACCCGGCCGCGGCGATGTGATTTTCCTTGATCAAAATACCGTCGAACAGTCCCACGCGATGATTCTCGCCGCCGCCGACGCGCACGGCGTATTTTTGTGCGGTTCGCAGTCCCGGAATGGTCTTGCGCGTATCGAGAAGCCGGCAATGCGTGCCGGCCAGCAGCGCCACGTAAGCATGGGCGGCGGTCGCCGTGCCGCTGAGCAGCTGCAGAAAATTCAGCGCGCACCTCTCTCCGGTCAGAAGCGCACGAGCCGGGCCATCCACGGTGAATAAAACCTGATCGGCAACGACGGCATCGCCTTCGGCCGCGCGCCACTTGAAAGTCACGCGCGCATCGATTTGGCGGAAACACTCCTCGACATACGGGATGCCGCAGAGAATCGCTGCCTCCCTCGTGATCACGGTGGCACGAGCGTTTCTTTCCGGAGGAATGAGTGCGGCGGTCAGGTCGCCGCTGCCGATATCTTCGGCAAGCGCCGCAGCAACTTTGAGCGCGAAATCTTTGGGAATCGGCACCGCCGGCCTTCCTAAGCGGGTGAGCGGTGCCGAACTCGCCATCTAGAACGGCAGGCCGTGCGTCGGTCCGACCATGCACATCAGCATCGGAACGGATAGCAGAAAGTTGATGCGGGAGGCGTACAACGCGGCCTTGCGGGCCTTCGCCTTCTCATCATCAGTCGCCGGCACAATGCCCAATATCTTCTTCTGGTTGGGCCAAATGATCCCCCAGACGTTGAGAAGCATGATGGTGCCCAGCCACGCGCCGATGCCCATGATGAGGTTGGGCCGGGAAACCGGCGTGTCGAGGAGCCCCAGCGTAAACGCACCGACGAAGCGGCCATGCGTTTGCGACAGCAACCAGGCGCCTAAAATCCACGTGCCCAGCGCGGACCAGCGAAACCAAAGCAGCGCCCGCGGCGCGACGTATTTATTGATGCCGGCGCCGCCGGGGCCACCCTTGTCGGCGGCCGCCACGGCCATGGCAGGGGTCTGTACCGCATTGAAGTAGTACAACAGGCCGATCCAGAAGACGCCAAATATGATGTGCAGCCAGCGGGTTAGGGCCGCCAGTGTCAGGCTATTGAAGCTCAAGCCCCCATCTATCAGGGCCGCGATCACGACCGCGAGGACGAACCCTATAATCAGAGGCCATTTGACGGTAGTTAATGGGTTCATGCGATTCCCTCCTTAAAGTTGTTCTTCGGACCCCGCCACGGCGCGGATCCTGCGTTGCGGCAGGCTGGAAGAATAGGGGACTGACCCCAATAATTCAACGATGCCCGAGATGACCGCCCCGCCCGTATCGCCCTGCGTCAATACCTGCGCCCTGGACGCCAACGGGTACTGCAGGGGCTGTTATCGTACAATTGAGGAAATCGCCCGCTGGCAGGGGATGAGTCATCCCGAGCAGAGGGCGCTGCTGCGCACGTTGGGCGAACGAGCACGAGCGCGATTGGTCTTAAATGAATAACGTGGAGAGTGTTGATTATGGATGCAATTGAACGAATCAAAGGCCAACTGTCGGCCGCCCCCGTGGTGCTTTACATGAAGGGCACGCCCGATTTCCCGCAGTGCGGCTTTTCCGCACAGACGGTCGGCGCTTTGCGGGCCTGCAAGGCGCAGTTCGCACACGTCAATATTTTCGAAGACCCGGAAGTGCGCGAAGCGCTGAAGACCTACTCGAAGTGGCCTACCTTTCCGCAGCTCTACGTCAACGGCGAACTGGTCGGCGGCTGCGACATCACCCTGGAGATGTACAAGAGCGGTGAATTGAAGCAGTTGCTGGCGGAGGCCGGCGCCGTAGCCGCCTAGGAGCCTCAGGCAGGCTCCTAGAGCCACGCGGATCAGACAGGCTCGCGAGGTTCCTGCGGGTCAACCTCAACTTCGAGCGGCCCCATCGCAGCCAGACGTCTGCGGCCGGCATCGAAGACGCCCTGAAATTGATTGCACACGATGCAAAACAGGTCTGCCGTGCGCTCGGCGTCATAGGCGGCCGAATGTGCCGATGCGGTGTCCCATTCCAGGCCCGCGGCCAGGGTTGCGCGCATGAGCACGGTTTGGCCAAAGGCGACGCCGCCGAGCGTGGCCGTGTCAAAACTGGAGAAGGGATGAAATGGGTTGCGCTTGACCTGCGCGCGGGCCACCGCCGCATTTAAAAAATTCAGGTCGAAAGAGGCGTTGTGGCCGACCAGCACCGCGCGCGTGCACTCCGCGGTTCGAATGGCGGTTCGTACCTCTTTGAAAATACGCTGCAGCGCGTCCTCTTCGGGTATGCCGGGCCGCAGGGGATGATGGGGGTCGATGCCCGTCACCGCCATCGATGCGGGTTCCATATTGGCGCCGGGGAAGGGAATGACGTGGTAACGATGCGTCTCGCCGCGAGCGAGCGTGCCATCGCTGCGCATCTCGAGCAGCACTGCGGCAATTTCCAGCAGCGCATCGGTCTGCGAATTGAAGCCGCCGGTTTCGACATCGACCACCACGGGCAGAAAGCCGCGGAAGCGCGTGGCGAAAGTAATGGGTGGAATCTGTGACATGGGTTAGGAGCCAGGCGCGTGGAGTGGGGCGAGCTGCCAGCCCACCGGCTCGCCGGCGCGGTAGGGGATGAGAGCACCTGCGCCGAACGCATAGTGCTTCGGCGCCACCCATGATTCTTTCAGCAGCGTGATGCTGTCGGTGTGGCGCGGCAACTCGTAGAAATCGGCGCCAAAATGACTGGCAAACGCTTCCAGCCGGTCGAGCCGGCCGGCCGATTCGAAGGCTTCGGCGTACAACTCGATGGCGGCATGCGCCGTGAACATGCCGGCACATCCACAGGCGTTTTCCTTGGTTGCCTGTTCATGGGGTGCGCTATCGGTACCGAGGAAGAAGCGCGGGTTGCCGCTGGTCGCGGCCTCGAGCAGCGCTTGGCGATCTTGCTCGCGCTTCAGTATCGGCAGGCAATAGTAGTGCGGCCTGACGCCGCCCAAGAAAATTGCATTTCGATTGTGCAGCAGATGCTGCGGCGTAATCGTGGCGGCAACGCCGGTTCTTGCCGCCTTGACGAACTCCACGGCGCGCGCCGTCGTAATGTGCTCGAACACCACCTTGAGCTTCGGGAAGCGATCGAGCAGGGGCTGAAGCACCGTATCGATGAAATGCGTTTCGCGATCAAACACATCGACGTCGGCCTGCGGCGACTCGCCGTGAACGAGCAACCGCATGCCGACCTTTTCCATATGCGCGAGAACCCCGTAGACCTTCAGGATGTCGGTGACGCCGGCATCCGAATGCGTGGTCGCGCCGGCCGGATAGAGTTTCACGCCGTGAATAAAGCCTGCGGCGCGGGCGCGATCGATTTCCGCCGCCGTCGTCGTATTGGTGAGGTACAGCGTGAGCAGCGGCTCGAATCGGCTGCCCGCGGGCAACGCGGACAGGATGCGCTGCCGATAGGCGCGGGCCATGTCGGTGGTGGTAATGGCGGGTTTGAGATTCGGCATCACAATGGCTCGCCCGAAGCGCTGCGCCGTGAAACCGACGACAGCTTGCAGCGCCGCGCCGTCGCGCAGGTGAACGTGCCAGTCGTCGGGCCGTTGAATGCGCAACTGATTCATTGGGGTGCCCGCGGCGCCCGGGATGGCGCGGGCCAGCCGCTGCGCAGCAGCTCCAGCGTATAGCGCACACCGAAGCCCGTGATCTCCGTTGCGATGTGCGCGAGGCCGCCGTGCCTCGTTCCCGCCGCAAGATCCAGGTGCAGCCATGCGATGTCGTTCGGCACAAATCGATTCAAGAAACGCGCCGCCAAGATGTGATCGCCCTTGCCGTCCGCGGCGCATTGCATGATATCGGCCACGCTGCTTTCCAAATCCGTGTCGTAGTCGACGTCCATGGGGAAGCACCAGACGCGTTCGCCGCTGCTCGCGCCTGCGGACTCGATCAAGGTGCGCGCCTCAGGGCGATTGGTGAACGCGCCGCTGTAGCGCTCGGTGAGCGCGTGCACACAGGCGCCGGTGAGCGTCGCATAGTCGATGATGGCGCGCGGCTTCTTCGCCGAGGCGAGGCTGAGTGCATCCGCCAGCACCATGCGGCCCTCGGCATCGGTGTGAATGACTTGAATGGTGGTGCCGTTCGCCGCGCGAACGATGTCCTGCGGCTTGTAGGCGAGCGGGCCGATGCGGTTTTCGGTGATCGCCAGCCAACAATCCGCGGCCAACGGCGAGCGCAGCGCATGCAGTGCATAGAGACTTCCCAAGGCGACGGCGCTGCCTTCCATGTCCGTGTGCATGTCCAGCATGCCCTTGTGCGCCTTTAAATTCGTGCCGCCGGTGTCGAAACAAATGCCCTTGCCTACCAGGCTGACGGCGGCTGCTGCGGCGCCGCGCGGCCGGTAGGACAGATAGGCGATGCCCGCGTCGCGCCGGCCATTGCCGCGGGCCACCGCGAGAAACGCACCCGCGCCCAGGCGCTTGAGCTGCGTTTCTCCATAGAATTTGAAACTCAACTTCAATCGCTGTGCGAACTGTTTGAGCAGTCGACGATACATCCCCGCGTCCAAGATGCTGGGCGGCAGGGCGGTGAGCCACCGGGCCAGATTGTTGCCGGCCGCCGTCGCCAGCGTCAGGTCCAAATCAGGCAACTTTTCGCGCCGTGCGAGGTCAATACGCAGGAGGCGCGCGCGGGTTTTAGGCTTGCTTTTGAAGGTCGCGAAACGAAATGCGGCGGCCTCGAGCGCCGCGATGACGGTATTGAAGGTGGCCTCAGCGGCAGCGGGTGTGCATCCCTGTTGCCAAACCAGCAGAGATTGCGGATCGCCGTCGAGCGCGCTGCGTGCGAGCTTGCCGGCGGCTTGCAGGCGCTCAAAGGTGCCGGCCTCGCCGGCCACGCACGCGACGACCAAAAGAGTCTGCGCACGAGGTCCCACGCGCAGATGAAAGGTGTCGCCGGCTTTTCGGACTTTGCGTTCGTGCAGCGCGCGCAGCACCGCGCCATGCGGCAGCGCATGCCAGTCGGCTTGCGACGGCGCGAGCGGTAAGAACAGCAACGCACTGGCGTAGCGCGCGAGCATTGATTCGGTCACGCGCGAACCGATCTGTCGCACCGGCACGAGAAGTTGGTCAAAAGGCAAGCGAGTCGGCATATCTAAAAACCGCTTCATCCCTTGCTTGACCGTGAAAAACCAAACCCCGAAGATAGCGCGGGTAAACTTAGTGGCAGTTAGCGCAGGGGCGCTGTAACGTGCCTGCCATCTTAACAGGACACGTGGACGTGTGCATTCTATGACGCAACAATCGCCGTTCGAAGACATTGATCCCACTGAAACTCAGGAGTGGCTGGAATCGATCGATTCGGTCATGCGGGCGCAAGGCCCGGAACGCGCACATTTTTTGCTGGAAAAGCTGGTGGACTTTACACGCCGGTCGGGCGCGTACCTGCCTTTCAAGCCGAACACGGCCTACCTGAATACGATCTCCAAAGCGCAGGAGCCGGAATATCCCGGTGATCGTTCGTTGGAACGGCGCAATGAAGCCTATATACGTTGGAACGCGCTGGCCATGGTGGTGCAGGCGAACCGCACGAATTCCGAGTATGGCGGCCACATTGCGACTTACGCGTCCGCGGCGACGCTGTACGAGGTCGGCTTCAATCATTTTTGGCGCGCGCGCAGCGCTGCCCATCCCGGCGACATGATTTTCATGCAGGGACACTCGAGTCCGGGTATCTATGCCCGCGCCTACCTCGAGGGCCGTTTGGATGAGAGCCAGCTGCAGCGTTTTCGTCAGGAGGTGCGCGGCGGCGGATTGTCATCGTATCCGCATCCCTGGTTGATGCCGGACTTTTGGCAATTTCCGACGGTGTCGATGGGATTAGGTCCGATGATGGCGATATTTCAGGCCCGATTTTTGCGCTACCTGGAGCATCGCGGCATCGTCGCCCCCTCCGACCGCAAGGTGTGGGCGTTCTTGGGCGATGGCGAAATGGATGAGCCCGAATCGATGGGCGCGCTCACCATGCCGGTGCGCGAGAAGCTCGACAATCTCATCTTCGTCATCAATTGCAATTTGCAGCGGCTCGATGGCCCGGTGCGCGGCAACGGCAAAATCATTCAAGAGCTCGAAGCGGCGTTTTTGGGGGCGGGTTGGAACGTCATCAAGGTTCTCTGGGGCGGACGCTGGGATCCGCTGCTGGAGCGCGATCAAAAGGGATTCCTCAAGCGCGTGATGGAAGAATGCGTGGACGGCGAATACCAGAATTTCAAATCCAAGGGCGGCGCGTATACGCGCGAGCATTTCTTCGGCAAGTATCCTGAGCTCAAGGAAATGGTCGCCAATATGTCCGACGAGGAGATCTGGCACTTGAATCGCGGCGGTCACGATCCGCAAAAAGTCTTCGCCGCGTATTCATCGGCCGTCGCGCATGTGGGTGCGCCCACGGTGATCTTGGCGAAGACGGTCAAAGGTTTCGGCATGGGTAAGGCGGGCGAGGGCCTCAATTCCACCCATCAACAGAAAAAACTCACGGACGAGAATCTCAAGGAGGTCCGCGATCGCTTCAACATCCAGATCACGGATGAGGAAATCGCCGGCCTGTCGTTCAGAAAGCCCGCCGAGGACAGTGAGGAACTGCGGTATTTGCAGGAGCGCCGCGCCGCCCTGGGCGGCTATCTGCCGGCGCGCAATTCATCTGCGCCGCCGCTCATCGTGCCGCCGCTCGAAGCTTTCAGCACGCTGCTCGAAGGCACCGGCGATCGCGAGATATCGACCACCATGGCGCTGGTGCGAATGATGACCGCCTTGGTGAAGGACAAGAACATCGGCAAACACATCGTGCCCATTGTTCCGGACGAGGCTCGAACCTTCGGCATGGAAGGCATGTTCCGCCAAGTGGGCATTTATTCCTCGGTGGGGCAGCTCTACACGCCGCAGGACGCGGATCAGCTCATGTTTTACCGCGAGGACAAGCAAGGCCAGATCCTCGAAGAGGGCATCAACGAGGCGGGCAGCATGTGCTCGTGGATCGCCGCAGCCACCTCTTATTCGAATCACGGCGTGAGCATGGTGCCTTTTTTCATTTACTACTCGATGTTCGGATTCCAGCGCGTCGGCGATTTCATCTGGGCGGCAGGCGACAGTCAGGCGCGCGGATTTTTGGTGGGCGGCACCGCCGGCCGCACCACGCTTGCCGGCGAGGGACTGCAGCATCAGGACGGGCATAGCCAACTGGTCGCGACGACCGTGCCGAACTGTGTGGCCTATGACCCCACCTACGCCTACGAATTGGCGGTGATCGTGCAGGACGGCCTGCGGCGCATGTACCAGGATCAGGAAAGTGTTTTCTACTACATCACCTGCATGAACGAGAACTATGCGCATCCGGCGATGCCGGCCGGTGTGGCGCAGGGCATTTTGAGCGGCATGTACTTGCTGCAAATCGGCGGCCGCGGCAAGGTGCGGGTGACGCTGTTCGGTTCGGGCACGATTTTGCGTGAAGTGCTGGCGGCGGCGGAATTGCTGGAGAAAGACTTCGGAGTGCCGGCCGATGTCTATTCGGTGACCAGCTTCAGCGAGCTGCGCAAGAATGCGCTCGCGATCGAGCGCTGGAACATGCTGCATCCCGGCGAGCCGCGAAAGCAGACTTACATTCAGCAAGCGCTCGCGGATCGCGAGGGTCCGTTTATTGCCGCCACCGACTACATGAAGACGGTTGGCGATCAAATTCGGCAATGGGTGCCGGGCCGGTACACGGTGCTGGGGACGGACGGCTTCGGCCGCAGCGATTCGCGCGCGGAGTTGCGGCGTTTCTTCGAAGTCGATCGGCACTACGTGGTGGTGGCGGCGCTCAAGGCGCTTTCGGATGAGGGCAAGATCGACAAGCATACGGTGAATAAGGCCATGCAGAGCTTCGGCATCGATCCGGAAAAATCCAACCCCGTGTCGGTCTAAGCGGTTATGGCAAGTCCAATCGAAGTCACAGTTCCGGACATCGGCGGTTTCAAAGACGTCAACGTCATCGACGTGCTGGTCAAAGATGGTCAGCAGATCGAAAAAGAAACGCCGTTGGTCACCATTGAAACGGAAAAAGCGGCGATGGATGTGCCGTCCCCGGTAGCGGGCAAGATCGCGCAGGTCAAACTCAAGACCGGCGACAAGGTGTCCGAGGGCTCTGTGATCTTACTGATCGAGACGGCGACAGCCGCCCCGCCCGCCGACAAGCCGGCGCCTGCGGCATCTGCACCGGGCAAAGCGGCCGAGCCCGCCGCGGCCCCGCCTTCCGAGCAGGCGCCTGCGGCGAGCGCTGCGCCAAAGGCCGCACCGGCCGCGCCGGCCGCACCGGCGACGGCGGTGCCGGCTCCCGCGCAGGCTGCAGAGGTCCGGCCCGCGATCGATGAACGGGCCTTCTCCAAAGCCCATGCCAGCCCGTCGATACGTAAGTTCGCGCGCGAATTGGGTGCCGACTTGGGCAAGAGCAAGGGAACCGGCGTCAAGGGGCGCATCACGCAGGATGACGTCAAGGCCCACGTCAAGAGCCTGCTGCTGGCAGCCGCCTCGGCAGCGCCAGTGTCGCCCCTGCCGCGGGTGCCGGTGGTGGATTTCGCGCACTTTGGTGCCGTCGAGGTCAAACCGCTGTCGCGTATCCAAAAGATTTCCGGAGCGCGGCTGCAGGCAAGCTGGCTGAATCTGCCGCATGTGACTCAACACGAGGATGCGGATATTACCGACCTCGAGGCTGCGCGCGGTGCTCTTAAAAGCAAGGCTGCTCAAGAGGGAGTGCGGCTCACGCCGCTGGTGTTCATCATCAAGGCCTGCATCATTGCCCTGAAAGAATTCCCGCGATTCAATGCCTCGCTCGATGAAGCCGGGGAAAATCTGGTCTTCAAAAAGTATTTCAATATCGGCTTCGCGGCCGACACACCGAATGGACTGGTGGTGCCGGTCATCGCCAATGCCGACCAGCTCGATATCTATGAAACTGCGCGCACCTTGGCGTCGATGTCCGAGAAAGCACGCGCCGGTAAACTGAAAGCTGCCGAAATGCACGGCGGCAGTTTCACCATTTCGAGCCTGGGCGGAATCGGCGGCACATATTTTACGCCCATCATCAATGCCCCGGAGGTCGCCGTCCTGGGGGTGTCGAAAGCGGCTCAGAAACCGGTGTACGAGCGTGGCGCGTTCGTGCCGCGCCTGATGCTGCCGCTGTCCCTGTCCTATGATCATCGCGTCATCGACGGCGCTGAAGCGGCCCGGTTCGTGGTGTTTCTCGCCAAGACGCTAGGTGACGTGAAGGCGCTGCTATGAGCGCAATCGAAGTACGCGTTCCGGATTTCGGCGACGCCAAAGGCGTCTCGGTTCTCGAAGTACTCGTGAAGCCGGGCGACAAGGTTGCGGTGGAGGATCCGCTGATCTCGCTCGAATCCGATAAAGCGGCGATGGATGTGCCCTCGCCGGTGAGCGGCGTGATCAAATCGATCGAGATCAAAAAGGGCGCCGAAGTATCCGCGGGAACGTTGATTGCGATCGTCGAGTCTGAGGCGGCGGCACCGGCACAGGCGGGCGCACCGGCTGGCGCGGCACCGGCTGGCGCGGCACCGGCAGCCCCGGAGCATGCGGACAAATCGCCTGCGCCTGCGCAAGCCCCCGCGCCGAAGCCGGCGCCGGCCGAAACGGCACCGGCACCCGCGCCGGCTAAGGCTGCAAAGACTGCCAGCCCTGTGAGCGCAGCGCCGGAAGGAGCCGTCGATTTAGTCGTGCTCGGCGCCGGTGTCGGCGGCTACACGGCAGCATTTCGCGCGGCGGATTTGGGTCTCAAAGTAACGCTGATCGAGCGTTGGCCGGTGCTGGGCGGCGTGTGCTTGAACGATGGTTGCATCCCGTCGAAAGCCCTGCTGCATGCTGCGAAAGTAATCGAAGATGCCGCCGACATGTCCGCCAACGGCATCGTCTTCGGCCCTCCGCAAATCGACCGCGATCGCCTGCGCCTATGGAAAAATAAGGTGATCACTCGATTGACCAATGGTCTGATGCTGCTGGCGAAGCAGCGCAAAGTGACGTTGGTTCAGGGTGAAGCAAAATTTGTCGGCCCGTATTCATTCGATGTCAAAGGCGCTGATGGATCGCGCCGCGTGGACTTCAAGCAATGCGTCATCGCGGCCGGATCCGAATCTGCCCGCTTGCCGGGGCTGCCCGATGATCCGCGCGTCATCGATTCGGGCGGTGCGTTGCAGTTGCCGCTCGATTGCAAGCGGTTGCTGGTGATTGGCGGCGGCATCATTGGTTTGGAAATGGCCTGCGTTTACGACGCACTCGGTGTAAAGGTCAGCGTGGTGGAGTTGAGCGATGGCCTGATGCCGGGCACGGATCGCGATCTCGTGCGCCCGTTGCAGAAGCGAATCGAAAAGCGCTACGAGAAAATTCTCGTGAAAACCAAAGTGGCCAAACTTGAGGCGCTTCCGGAAGGGTTGCGGGCGACCTATGAGGGACCCGATTCGCCGCAACCTCAGTTGTTCGACTACGTGTTGGTTGCGGTCGGGCGCGCCGCCAATGGCAATACCATCAACGCCGCGGTGGCAGGTGTTGAGGTCAGTGCACGCGGCATCATTGAAGTCGACAAGCAAATGCGCACCAACGTGCCGCACATCTTTGCCATCGGCGATATCGTCGGCGCGCCGATGCTCGCACACAAGGCCAGTCATCAAGCCAAAGTCGCCGCGGAGGTCGCTGCGGGACACAAGTCATCGTTCGATGCGCGCTGCATTCCCTCTGTCGCGTACACCGATCCTGAAATCGCGTGGGCGGGCATGACAGAGACGGATGCGAAGGCGCAGGGCATCCAATACGGTAAGGGCATTTTCCCCTGGGCGGCGAGCGGGCGGTCCCTGGCGCTCAATCGCGACGATGGATTCACGAAGTTACTGTTCGACAAACAGACCAACCGCGTCATCGGCGCAGGCATCGTCGGCACCAACGCCGGCGACTTGATCGCGGAAGTGGCTTTGGCCATCGAGATGGGCGCCGATGCCAGCGATGTCGGTTTGACCATCCACCCCCATCCGACGCTGTCGGAAACGGTTGCGTTTGCCGCGGAAGCCTTCGACGGTACATTGACGGATCTGTACATCCCCAAGCGTTGATGCGCAAGCCGAAGGAAATGATTCGCAACGCCGTCATCTCGATCTTTCTAATCGTGGTCTTCGGCGCATCCGGCAAGGCATTTGCGGATGACACTTGCGTGGATTTCAAATGGGATGTGACTCAGGAGCGAGGGTTATTCGCGGGAACCGCCACCCAGTTGCCGGCCGGGGCGGACGCGAAGAGCGCGCCCGTCATGCAGTTGAATCATCTGTATGCGCT
>DATHFB010000182.1:0-5311 GCA_035318305.1 Steroidobacteraceae bacterium
GCCCAACAGCGTCGCGTCGACCGAACTTTGCACGCGTACCTGGCGCTTGAGCCGCTTGCTCAATGCGGCGGCGAGTTTGTCCTGTTGCGCGTTGCTGAGTGCGATGGCGGAGATGACGTCGACGTCGACGGTGTTCTCGACGTCCGAGCGAAGCTTCTCGTAGTGCGCAAAAATCTCCGGCAGCAGCAGCAGGCGGTGATTCTCGGCCAGCACGCGCACGAAATTTTGCATGGCCGGATCGAGCGCCGTGCCGGCGACATCGGTGATGATGCTCACTAAATCAGCCTGGCTCCACTTTGGACTCTTGGTGAGCGCGGCAAGACGCGGATCGGCGACGATCTCGGCCGCGGCCTTCAACCCTTGCGACCATTGTGCAAAGCCGCCCGCGTCGCGCGCGTACTCGAACGCGGCTTTTGCATAGGGCCGGGCGATGGTGGCTCGCTCAGCCACCGGCAACCTCGGCGGCCAATTTGTCCAACAGATCGGCGTGGGTCTTGGGATCGATTTCCCGGCCCAACAAGCGTGAAGCGCCCTCTACCGCGAGTTTTCCCACCTCTTTGCTGAGTTGTTCGCGAGCCCGCGTGCTTTCGCGTGCGACCTCATCGTGAGCCTGCGCCACCAGACGCTGCGCTTCGCTGGCGGCGGCGCCCTTGGCTTCCTCGACCATTTCGTTGGAACGCTTGCCGGCCATGTCGACGATCTGCGCCGCGCGATCGCGTGCTTCGCGCATGATGTCCTTGGAGCGCGCCTCGGCTTGCGCGAGGTCTTGCTCGCTCTTGCTGGCGGCGGCCAGGCCTTCGGCGATTTTCTTCTGCCGCGTCTCGATGGCCGTCATGATGGCCGGCCAAAAGAATTTCATGACCGCCCACGCAACCAGGAAGAAGACAACTCCTTGGATGACCAGCGTGATTGCTAAGTTCATTGCTTACTCCTTACCTTGGCGCCGCTGCAGGGCGCTGCCGGCCTGCTTACTTGAGACCGAGCGAGCCCAAGAAGGGATTGGCGTACAGCAATAAGAAACCAACGGCCACGCCGATGATGGGCACGGCATCGAGCAATCCGGCGACAATGAACATCTTGGTCTGCAGCATGTTGGTGAGTTCCGGCTGGCGAGCGGAGCTTTCGAGGAACTTGCCGCCCAGAAGGCCGAAGCCGATGGCGGCGCCCGCGCCACCCAGGCCGATCACCAAGCCTGCTGCAATCACGGTAGAGCTCATGAGTTGAGCGATTTGGGTCACATTGTCCATTATTGTCTCCGGTCTTTAATGTCTTGAAGGAATCGAATCAGTGCTTCTCGGCCGCGATGCCCACATACACGATGGTCAGCACCATGAAAATAAACGCTTGCAGCGTGATGATGAGGTAGTGGAATGCGGTCCATATGACGCCGGCAAAGAACTGCGCGCCGCCGAGAAAGTAGGTCGACACGTGATTGAGCGCCGCACCGAGCGTGAAACACGCGATCAGCAAAAATATGAGTTCGCCGGCATACATGTTGCCGAACAACCGCATCGACAGAGACAGCGGCCTGACGAGTTCTTCGATGATCCGGAATATGAAATTGACCGGCGCCAGCACGATTTTGAGGACGGTGCCGTGAGCATGAAACGGCGCGGTGAACCACTCGCCGGCAAAAGTGCCGATGCCCTTGTGCGTGATGCCCACCCACTGGATCAGCAGAAATACGCCCAAGGCCATGCCGACCGTGGTGTTGAGATCGGCGGTCGCCACCGTGCGCAGATGCTCTACGCCGAACAGTTTGGCGGCGGCGGGCAGCGCATCCACCGGCAGGATGTCCATGAAGTTTTCCAGGAACACGATGCAGAAAATGGTGATGGCGAGCGGCGCAATGAATTTATTCTTGCCATGGAAGGTGTCCTTCACCATGTCATCGACAAACTCCACCAGCAGCTCGACCGCGGTCTGCAGCTTGCCGGGAACGCCGTTGGTGGCGCGGCGCGCGACCAACGACAGCAAAAATATGAAGAAGAACGAAATGATCAGAGTGAAAATGATGCTGTCGATATGGACGGTCCAAAAAACCCCGTGCCCCGTATCGACGGTAAGATGCGTAAGGTGGTGCTTGATATAGCCCGTTACCCCGCCCGACACTTCTTCCTCAACCATCATTCCAAAGCGCATAAGTCCCCAAACGTCATTTGAGCCGGATCAGACCGACCCAATAACCCAATTGCGCCGCCACTACTCCAATCAATAGTGGTGCCGCGTCGAGTTTCAACAGCGCGATCGCCAAATACAGCGCGATCGCGAACCATAACCACTTCAGCAAAACTGCGGCGTACATCGCCGTCGTGAGGGTGGCGCCGCCGGCAATCCCGGGCTTGAACATGCGCCAACCAAACACTGCGCTTCCCGCAGCCACGATCAATCCACCCACCAGCGCCGCGAGCCCTGCTGATGAGCCTTTGAATACAAGAAACGCGGACGCGACTAATGCCGCGCAGCCTGCTTGCAGGAGCACGACTCGAACGACCACCCGCTTACCGCGACGCTGAACTTCAGTCATCGCGAAGGGACCGGACCGGCGGCGCTGCCTTCAATTTGCACATTCTGTGAGCCGCCGCCAGTCAAAATTGCCGGCGCATTATAGAGATCGCGACCTTGGTTCTCAAGGCGTTTCAGTGCGTATTTTGTTGCATCACTGGATGTGGGCCAGAATGCCTTCGAGCTCGTCCAAACTGTTGTAACTGACGATCAATTTGCCCTTGCCCGAAGCCGCGTGTTGAAACGCCACTTTGGCGCCGAGCTTCTCGGCAATCTCGGTCTCCAGCCGATGAATATCCGGGTCCACGGCCTTATCTGCAGCGCCGGCGGAATCAGCGGCCTTGGGGTTGATGATGCGCCGCACCAACGCTTCCGTGTCGCGGACCGACAATGACTTTTTGGCCACCAGTGCGGCGACTTCGATCTGCTGCCGGCGCGTGGCGAGCCCCAGCAGGGCGCGCGCATGCCCCATTTCGATCTGACGCGTCTCCAGCATCTCCTTGACCTCGTCGGTCAATTCCATGAGGCGGACCAGATTGCTCACCGCGGCTCTCGAGCGCCCCACTGCCTCGGCCGCGGCTTGGTGGGTCAAGCCGAATTCTTCGATCAAGCGCAACAAAGCCCGTGCTTCTTCCAGAGGATTGAGATCCTCGCGCTGAATGTTCTCAATCAGCGCCATGGCGACCGCGTCTTCGTCGGGCACGTCGCGAATCACGGCGGGAATTTCCGACAGTCCCGCCATTTGCGCGGCCCGCCAGCGCCGCTCGCCGGCGATGATTTCGTAGCGCTGCGATTCGGTCGGATTCGGCCTCGGCAGAGGCCGTACCAGAATGGGCTGCACCAAACCACGCGATTTGATGGAATCGGCCAATTCGCCCAAGGTCTCGGGACGCATGTCGGCGCGCGGCTGGTACTTGCCCCGCTGCAATAGGTCCACGGGCAGAGAGGCCAGGCGGTCGCCGGCCAGCACCGGCGGCGCCTTTTCGGCCTCAGGGCTCAGGGCGCGCCGCGCCAGCAGCGGACTGAGTTCAGCCAGGCCTCGACCTAAAGACGGCTTTTTGCCGGACATAGCATTTCCCGAAAGACGTTGGGGAGATTATACGGGCGCGTCCGGCATAACGGGCGTGTCAGGCGGGACAGGCGTGTCAGGCGGGACGGGAGCGTCCGGCACCTCGTCACGGCGAATCATTTCGCCGGCCAATGCCAGATAGGCAAGCGCGCCCCGCGATTCTTTGTCGTGAAACAAGGCAGGCCTGCCGAAACTCGGCGCTTCCGCGAGCCTGACATTGCGCGGAATCACCGTGCGAAACACCTTGTCGCCGAAGTGCTCGGTGAGCTGTGCGGAAACCTCGTTGGCCAAATTGTTGCGCGGGTCGAACATGGTGCGCAGCAATCCTTCGATTTCCAAAACCGGATTGATGCTGTCCTTGATTTGCTCGACGGTTTGCATCAACGCGGTCAGGCCTTCGAGCGCGTAGTACTCGCACTGCATGGGAACCATCACGGAATCCGCCGCCACGAGTGCGTTCAAGGTCAGCATATTCAGCGACGGTGGGCAGTCGACGAGAATCACGTCGAAATCCTCGCGCACCGGCGCAACGGCATTGCGCAATTTGAACTCGCGCCCAACCGTCATGGTGAGCAAGCGAACCTCGGCGGCGGTGAGATCCTGATTCGCCGGCATCAGCATGAAGCCGCCATACTCGACGGGCACCAATGCCTCAACGGCACTGCAATCTCCCAACAGGACATCGCAGCTGGTGCGGGATTGCGCATGCTTGTCGATGCCGCATCCCATGGTGGCATTGCCCTGAGGATCCAAGTCGATGAGCAGGACGCGGCGCTTGGTCGCGGTCAACGACGCAGCCAGATTCACGGCGGTCGTGGTTTTGCCCACACCGCCTTTCTGGTTGGCCACCGCAATGACCCGTTTCATTTCTTGGCCAATTTCATGACTTGCTCGATTTTTGGCTTCGCACCAGCTCCACCAGATGCCGCTCGTCGGTCAGGCCCGGCACACTCAAGCGATGCACCGCTAATGCGCGGAACGATCTAGGCAGCGCGGAAATCTCATCATCCGGCCGTTTCCCCTTCATCGCCAGCAACCGCCCGCCCGGAGCGCATAAATGGCCGGCATAGGCCACGAAATCCGCCAGCGACGACAGGGCTCGAGCCGCCACTGTATCGAAAAGTTCGAACGGTCTATAGGTTTCCGCACGAGAATTGACGACCAGCACATTGCTCAGCCCTAAGCGCTGGCTGGTTTGCTCGACGAATCGCGCCTTTTTCCCGGTAGCCTCGATCAACGTAAACCGGCGCTCCGGATTGGCGATCGCCAGCACCAGGCCCGGAAAGCCGGCACCGGTGCCGACATCGGCCACGCGCGTACCAAGCAGGTAGCGCTGCAAACTGAGGCTGTCGAGCACATGTTTGCGCAGCATGCCGGGGCGATCGCGGATCGCGGTCAAATTAAATTGTGCGTTGCCCTGCTCCAGTGCATCCACCAGCCGCAGCAGCGATTCGGCGCGCGCGCCAAGATCGATCCGGAGTTCTGCCGCGCCCGAGGCGAGTAGATCGCGTTCCGCGTCTCGCATGCTAGGACGCGGGATCAGCCGCGTCGAGTTGGATGGTCAGCTGGGTATCCTCTTCATTCGGCTCCCGTTCAATGTGCGCGGCGAAAGCAATGCCGCCATCGGCGCCTTCGCAGGCTGCCGAGTCTTTCGAGCCTTCCGAGCCTTCGGGGCCGGCGGAAGCTGCGGTGTTTGGCGCATGAGCATTCTTCGTCCACAGGGCGCAGGCGTCCGCG
>DATHFB010000183.1:0-11564 GCA_035318305.1 Steroidobacteraceae bacterium
TACTGCACGCCTGCGAGATCCGGATGGGCCGCCACAATTGGCGTCGGGTTGCCTAAGGCATCTTTGGCTGCAATGGTGTCATAACCCAAAATTTCCACGCCGTCGCGGCGCAAGTGCCGGGTTTCGGAAAACAACTGCAGCATGATGCCAAAATTATTGGCATCGTTCTTGAAGTTGGCGAGCGCGCTGTACTGCCCGTCGGTCTTCGAGGGCAGCCTCGCGTAGACGGCGCCGACCGATGCTTCGAGCGTGAACGGCTTGGTAAAGTCCAGCGGCTTGCGCGTGATGATGTCGACCGAACCCGCGACTCCGCCTTCGACCAGCGACGCGCTGGAGCTCTTCTCCACCACGACTTTGCTGACGATCTCCGAGGGCAGCAAAGTGTAGCTGACGCTGCGTCCGACAGTTTGGACCTGGTCGAGCACAAACCAATCGCCGGCCGCAACGCCGTGGCCGTTGATCAGGGTCTGCGTCAGGCTGGGGTTCGTTCCGCGCATGCTGACCCGATCGTTTTCGTCGAAGCCGCCCTCGTTCGCGCCGGCGGCGCTGGTGGTAATGCCCGGCAAGCGGGCCAAGGAGTCGGCGACGTTTTTATCCGGCATCTTGCCGATGTCTTCCGCGGTCACGACTTCGGTCAGTCCGATCGCGTCGCGCTTCGCCTCGAGCGACAGTTCGACGGATTTGCGGATGCCGGTGACGACGATTTCCTCGAGCGCCGTGTTATCCGGCGCGGCGGCGAGGGCCAAGGATGGCGGCACGAGCATTGCGATTCCGAGTGCCGACTTGACCGCCAATGCGATCCGATTCATATAGATATCCCCTGTCCGATTCATATCGATGCCCCCTGTCCTGTCAGCAATTTTGTTGAGAGAGTTCGCTGCATCCGCCGGGTGGTTGTACTTTGCACCCACACCAATTAAGACCCAATATAATACCAATTACAAGAATTTGCTACTGCCGTGTAATAAAGACAGCGATAGATATTAATTTATGTTTAAAATCAATTGATTAGGCCATAACATGCATAGTTGTTGTTCTCATAGTGGTATTTGTTTGGTATTATTCGATGACTAAACACACCGTGGAAGTACCACCCGCGCCTATGACATCGCTCGCTAAAGCAATTGGTCCGCTGGACGGTCAGGGGAATTTGCCGCTGTATCAGGAGTTGCAGCGCGTGCTGCGAAAGGCCATCGATAGCCGCGTGCTGGGCCCGGACGATGCCTTGCCTTCGGAGCGGGATCTGGCGACGGATTTTGCCGTATCGCGAATTACGGTGCGCAAGGCGCTTGACGGACTGGTTGCCGATGGGCTGTTGGTCAGGCGTCAGGGAGCGGGCAACTTCGTGTCGGCGCGCGTCGACAAGAACTTTGCAATGCTCACATCCTTCTCCGAGGACATGCGCGCGCGCGGCCGCACGCCCAGAAGTGTGTGGCTGAAAAGAGCGGCCGGCACCGTGACGCCCGAGGAGGCGCTGGCGCTGCGGTTGAGTCCCGGTACCCCGGTGTTTCGCTTCAATCGAATTCGCTACGCGGACGATGCGCCGATGGCGCTGGAATACGCCACCATTGTCGCCACGGCATTGCCATCGCTCGAGGCGGTCGATGCCTCGCTGTACGAGGCGTTGGAGCGTGCGGGTCACCGGCCGGTGCGCGCCTTGCAGCGTTTGCGCGCGGTGCTCATTACGTCCGATCAAGCTGAACTCTTGAAGGCCAAGCCCGGAGATGCCGGACTGCTGGTGGAACGATTGGGCTCGCTGCCCGACGGCCGAGCCATTGAGTTTTCGCAATCGTTCTACCGCGGCGACACGTACGACTTCGTGGCGGAACTCAGCACTTGAACGCGGAAGTTTCGCGATCGGCAGAGCGGACTCGAATGTTTGAGGAGGCCGCAGACGCGTCGAATGCCGTGCGCGCTCAGCTGCAACAGGATGGCGCAAGGATCGCGGCCGTCGGCGCAGCACTGCGCAAGCTGCAGCCGCGCGCAGTCATCACGTGTGCGCGCGGCAGCTCCGATCATGCGGCGACCTACGCCAAGTACTTGATCGAAACGCATGCTCGCGTGCTGACGGCGTCGGCCGCGCCGTCCGTGAGTTCGGTGTACGGCATCAGCCAGGATGTGCGCGGATGCCTGTTTATTGCAATTTCCCAATCGGGACGCAGTCCCGACTTGTTGGCATCGGTCGCGGCGGCGAAATCGTCCGGCGCTACGGTTCTCGCGCTGTGCAACAGTGCCGATTCACCGCTCATGGCGGCAGCGGATTTGAAGGTCGAACTGCGTGCAAGTCCTGAGACCAGCATTGCGGCAACCAAGTCCTATCTTGCATCGCTGGCTGCAATTGCGCGCGTAATCGCGTCTTGGACGCAAGACGCCGCACTTGATGCCGCGCTGGAGCAACTGCCCCGCCTCATGGACTCGAGCTGGGCGCTGGATTGGTCAGCGGCGCTGCCGGAGCTCGAATCCGCGAGCAATTTGTACGTGGTCGGCCGCGGGCTCGGCCTGACAGCCGCGCAGGAAATTGCGCTCAAGTTCAAGGAAACCTGCGGCATGCACGCCGAGGCGTTCAGCAGCGCCGAGTTGCAGCATGGTCCGTACACGCTGCTCGGGAAAGGATTTCCGGCACTGCTGTTCGCGCAGCGCGATGCCACGCTACCGGGAATTGAAACTCTCGCACGAGAGCTCGGGCGTCGAGGCGTGCCGGTGCTGCTCGCCGGCGGCAGCGCCCCGGGCACTACGCTGCTGCCGACGATGGACGCAGCGGCGGAGATTGCGCCCATTCTGCTGGTGCAGAGCGCCTATCGAATGATCGCCTCGCTGGCGGTGCGGCGGGGTCTGGACCCGGATCATCCGCCCCATCTGCGTAAGATTACGGAGACCGTGTAGTGCTCACCGCACTGGTAAACGGCCGGATTCTGGCCGGCGAGCGAATCGTGAGCGGCTTGACGGTCCTGCTCTCGCAAGGACGCATCGAAAGCGTGCTGCCTGCGGCGGATCCGCGATGCCGTGACGCCGTCACGGTCGATCTCGAGGGACACATTTTGCTGCCTGGCTTCATCGATGTACAAGTCAACGGCGGCGGCGGTGTGCTGTTCAACGATGATCCCAGTCTGGAGTCGATCCGCGCGATAGGCGCCGCGCACCGTCGATTCGGCACCACGGGTTTCTTACCGACGCTGATCAGCGATGATCTCGACACCATCGGACAGGCGATCGCCGCAGTGCAATCCTCCCTGGATGCAGGCCTGCCGGGCCCGCTCGGCATTCATATTGAGGGTCCCTTTCTCAACTGGGCGCGGCGCGGCGTGCACGATCCGAAGCATCTGCGGCGCTTGGACAACGCTGTGATCTCGTTGTTGTGCGGCTTGCGCGGCGGCCGCACGGTCTTGACGCTGGCGCCGGAGATGACCACGACCGCAATGATTGCGCAGCTCGCTGCCAGCGGCATATTGATTTCCGCAGGCCACAGCGACGCGAATTTTGCGCAGACCTCGGCGGCGATTGCGCACGGTGTCCGCGGCTTTACTCATTTGTTCAATGCCATGGCGCCGCTCGCACCGCGCGAACCGGGCATCGTCGGGGCCGCGCTGTTCGATGCGAACACCTGGTGCGGCATCATCGTCGATGGGCACCATGTCGACCCGGTCATGCTGAAGCTCGCACTACGCTGCAAGCGTCATGACAAGTTCATGCTGGTAACCGATGCCATGCCTCCCGTGGGTTCGCCTGAGCCAAGTTTCGTGCTGCAGGGGCGCACGATCCATGTCAAGGACGGCGTGTGCCGCGACGAGAACGGAACTTTGGCCGGTACCGGACTCGACATGGCCACCGCCGTGCGCAATGCAGTATCTCTGCTGGGTCTCGAGATTGCGGAGGCAGCTCGGATGGCCAGCGAGTATCCGGCCGCATTCTTGGGACTGGATCATGAGCTCGGCCGAATCGCGCCGGGCTACCGCGCCAATCTGGCGCTGTTGGATGATGAATTGCGGGTGAGGCGCACGTGGATCGAGGGCATCGCCTCCTAGGAATTGCGCCGGGCCCTTTTTATTTCTGGCCTGCGGATCAGAATGTTATGCTCGATTACCGTGAATCAACCGCTGACACCGTTTCACATTGCCGTGCAAGTGCGCGATATCGAGGAAGCTCGCCGCTTCTACAAAGACATCCTCGGGTGCACGGAAGGCCGCAGCGCCGCGCACTGGGTGGACTTCAATCTTTACGGCCATCAGTTCGTCTGCCACTTGAATCCTGATCTGGGCCGCACCGGCAAATTGTCGAGTCACTACAATCCGGTCGATGGACAAGGGGTGCCGGTGCCTCACTGCGGCGTGGTGCTGCGGCCGCAACAATGGGCTGAATTGGCGCAGCGCGTGCAGCAATCCGGAGTTGAGTTCGTCGTGCAGCCCTACACACGGTTCAAGGGACAAGCCGGCGAGCAATCGACGATGTTTTTCCTGGACCCGAGCGGCAATGCTCTGGAGTTCAAGTCGTTCCAAGACATTGAGACGCAGCTATTCGCGGTGGGCCCCTCCCCCCACTGAATACGCAGCGGCAGTTCTGCCGCAGGCGCGCACGCGTTCATTCGTTCGTCGCGAACTACCGGAAAGTCGGCAGTCACGCAATCGCATCGAGCACTCGCAACCATGGCGTGGTTGCAGACAGCGATCTTCGGTTCTACACTAGCCTGGAATACAAAAAGAACCGCCTTGATTGGCGGGCCGCCATTGGTTGGCGGGGATGATTACAGAGTATTGATGCGAGGCTGAGGATTCGGGCTCGACGTGCTATGCGCGTTGCACCCATCCAAGGAGGGCCTTCGATGATTGTTGGAAGCAGTCGATACATTAAGGCCGGCCGCCTCGATGCCGTTGCCCTTTCGGCACTCGGCCCACGTGCGGCTAGTGCGCTTCACATTCAAGATTTCCATCGTCGTTTGGGAGAATCTGCATGAAATCAATGTTGCTTGTCGGGACTTGATGCGTTCTTTTTATGTCAGCGAATGTGGCCAGAGCCCAGAGCAGCCCAGCAGATACTGGCAACGCAAACGAACTCCAAGAGGTGATCGTTACCGGAACGAGGCGTCTGGACCGCACGGTGGCCGAGTCGTCCGCACCGATCGACGTGATCGCCGGCACGGAGCTCGCGAATTACCCGGCGGCAAGCATGCTCGATACGCTGTCCAATCTCGTGCCGTCCTTCATCGTAGGACAGAACTCCATTTCCGACGCATCCAGCTTCGTTCGCTCCCCGTCCTTGCGCGGCCTGCCCGCGGACGAGATGCTGGTGATGCTCAACGGCAAACGCATGAACCGCTCGGCACTCGTGCAGGTGTACCAGGGCGGCGAGACAGAACTGGCCTTCGGCTCGCAAGGCCCGGACCTCAATTCGATCCCGTCCATCGCGGTCAAGTCGCTCGAGATTTTGCGCGACGGCGCCTCTGCGCAGTACGGCTCCGATGCCATCGCCGGAGTGCTCAACTATCAGTTCAAAAACAGTCCCAGCGGCATCCAGATAGATGGGCGCTACGGAAAATACTTCCCCACCGGCTTCGGAAGCGACGGTGGCGATGGCCAGATCGCCGCAAACATCGGTTTGCCGCTGGGCAGCGAGGGCTTCGTCAGCTTGAGTGCCGAGTGGGCCAGGAATCAACAGACCGTTCGTAATCCCACACGTCCGTCCGCCCTGGCCTTCGCTGAAACCTTTCCAGCGTTGGCACCGCAGCTGCCGCACTACCCCGGTCCTGTACAGGAGTGGGGAACGCCGCCGCAGGACAGCGTCAAGGCATTTTTGAATTCCGGGATCAAACTCGACAACGGCGATCAGGTATATTTTTTCGCCAACTACGCCAATATTCAGACGAATGAGAGTTTCAACTATCGCTTGCCGCGGACCGTCACCGACGCCGACGGCAATGTGTGGTCGCCTAATCCGGCGTTCAATAATATTTACCTGGATCCCTGCACGTCCACACTCACCGGCTGTCCGGCCGGCGGGTATATCCAGAACGGCCGCACCTTCAACTTCCAATCCATTTATCCTGCCGGCTTTACGCCCCGCTTTTACGGCGTCACGCAGCAGTTCTTCGGTGCCGTGGGCTACAAGGGCACCAATCGCTGGGGTATCAATTACGATTTGTCCGGCACGACGGCCCAGAACTCCCTGGCGGTGTCCTTGCGCAATTCACTCAATTCGTCATTGGGCCCGCTATCTCCCACCAGTTTCTACGACGGTAAGTTCATTCAAAAAGAAAACAACTTCAACCTGGACTTAAGTTATCCCTGGGCGGTGAGTTGGCTCGCCAGCCCGAGCTCCATCGCCGGTGGTATGGAATGGCGCGACGAAAATTATCAGCAGCTCTTGGGCGACCAAGCCTCGATTGCAGCTGGGCCCTATTCCGCGCAGCCACTCTATAACTGCGCAGCCGGAGCCTGTACCGCTGCGCTCGATGCCGCGGGGCATCAGATCGTAGCCACGCAAGCGACGACCTCAAATGGTTGTGGCGGAATATCCGCTCCGGTTGATGCCTCGCAAGTCAGCTACGCCGGCTATCTGGATGTCGAGGCGGATGTGTTGAAGGATCTCACGCTCGGCCTCGCGGGACGCTTCGAGCATTACCCCTCCTTCGGCAATACCACGCTCGGAAAATTTCAGGCTCGCTGGAAAGCGCTCGACTGGCTCGCCTTGCGCGGCACCGCGAGCACCGGGTTTCATGCACCCACGCCCGGGCAATCGAATGTCGAGACGTTGAGCACCACCTTCTTGCCAGGCAGCACGACGCAGGTCCAGATCGGCACTTACCCGGTCACGAGCGTGGATGCCAAGTACTACGGCGCTGTGCCGCTGAAACCCGAGGAATCGACCAACTTGAGCGCCGGCATCGTGCTCACCCCGCTGCCGAAACTGCTCGTCACCATCGATGGATACCAAATTTCGGTTCGCAACCGCATCGGCATCTCGCAGCAGTTCAATGTGACCAACGCGGATATCATCGCTCTCCCGGCGCTCGCCTATGTCGGCGCCGGCGGCACCGTGCAGTACTTTACCAACGGATTCAACACCAAGACTAAAGGCATAGACGTGGTGGCAACCTATCCGCTGTCGCTGGGCATTGCGGGAACCTTGGACACGGCCCTTGCGTATAACTACAACAAGACCGACGTGACGAAATTCGATCCGAACGTCATCAGCGCGGCGCGCATCATCGATATCCAGCACTATGCCCCGAACCATCGGGCAAACCTCAATTTGAGCTATGGCTGGGGACCGATACGCGCCGTGGCGCATGAGAATTACTACGGTACGTTTCGGGACCAGAACGACTATCCTGGCCAACTATTCTCCCCCTCGTTCACGACGGATTTTGAGCTCGGGTATCAAGTGCTCAAAAATCTCACCGCGGCCATCGGGGGACGCAATATTTTCAATGTCTTTCCCGACAAGATTGCCAACACGGCAGCCTCGCCAATCTATCGGACGACCGGCGGAGAGGCGGACGGTGAACTATATCCGCGCACGGGCGGTCCGTTCGGCTTCAACGGTGCGTTTTGGTACGTGCGTTTGAGTGCGGCGTTCTAGCCTCAGTTCATCACATCGATACGCGCCGCGAGGTCCACACTTCGCGGCGCGGCCAGGCCTCCGAAGCGCGCATCGATACTTGCAATCCTTTCGAGACGTAGCGTACGGTATGTTTCAATGGAAAGGAGACCCATGCCATGAACTCAAATCAAAGAATTCCTAGATTTCTGGCCTTTTGCTCTGTCGCGGTCCTCTTTGTGGCTTGCGTAAACCAGATGGAGCCTGCCAAGAATGCGCTCGATAACATCAATACCACTTTGAATTCAGTATCGGCCGATGCGCAAAAGTACGTGCCTGACCAATTCACCCAAGCCCAGGGCAAAGTGGCGGGATTGACCGCCTCTTTTGAGAAGAAGGACTACGCGGCGGTAGTGGCACGCGCGCCTGCTGTATTGGCCGAGGTCAACGGATTGGCCGGCGCCATAGCAGCCAAGAAGGATGAGATGGTGAAGGCGTTGGGCAAGGACTGGAGAAGCCTGGCCGCTTCCGTTCCCCAATCGCTCACCGCGGTGCAAACTCGCATCGACGCCGTCTCGAAAACCAAGCGTGTTCCGAAAGACGTTGACCTCAATGCAGCAAAGTCCGGACTTGCAGATGCCACATCGGCGTGGGACAAGGCTCAAGCGGCTTTCAAATCAGGCAACCCTGAGGATGCGGTGACGGCAGGTAAGGATGCTCAAACCAAGATTGCATCGGCCGCAGCAGCACTGAAACTGACTTTGCCCTGAACCCGGCATCAACGGCCAGGCACCGCCGGAGGGGGCCGCCCGGGTTCCTAACGTGATGGCGGGCTTCGGCCGAGCGCTTGATCCGCTTGGCGCAGCCAATCCTCTCGATCGCGGCTCGGCGGCAAGGCCTGGCTCAATTCCTGCGCATGCCGATAGGCGTCTTGAGCGCCGTGAGCGTCGCCGGTCTTGGCCAGTGCCTCTGCCAGTGCCAGTACATTCGGCGGATACTCGGGCCGCAATGCCACCGCACGCCGTGCGGACTCCAACCCTGCCTCAGAATCGCCGGGGCCGAGGGGCCATGCCGGTGCTTTGACGAGTACCAGAGCCTTCACGCGCGCAGGACCCGCCTGGTCATATTCGGGATCGGCTGTTTCCGCCGCGCCGAGCGCCGCGAGCATCGACCTCAGCGCCTCATTGGCCTGCAAGGGATGCGCTCGCGCCTTCAGGCCGAGCGCGATCGCATCATAATAAAGACACGCGGCTGCCTGAGGCGCGCGCTCGAGGCAGGCTTGCGCATCGCGAAGCGCATCGGCGGCGAGTTGATTGCGGGTTGTCGAATCGGTCTCGATGTCGCTGCGTCGTGCATCCGCCGCGACCGCCGCCGCCAGTTGCTCGACCGTCATTGACGGAGACGGTGCGAGCGGCCGGCCAGGCGGGGCCTTGCATCCGGCGATTGCCAACGCTGCGACCGCGACGCCGAGGCAGCGCTTCACGGCTTGACGGTGTCGCCCGGCAGCTGCGGCAACACGAATCCTTTGAGGCGCAGCGAGGCCAGCGTCTCGGCATTCGCAGAATTCATTTTGATCAGCGCCGTCTGGAATGCCTTGGCTCGCGGCTCGGTCAGGCGCGCGTCGACGACCGCGATAACGGCCACCGGCAGCGGCGCCGATTGCGTGAGCGTCTTGATCTGTGCGGCGAACGGCAGCGTCGACAGCGACGCTGCCTGCGTCTGATCGAGCAGCGCGACCACCGGCTCGCCCGACGCGACCCGCCGTAAGGCGCTCAATATTTGCCCGGTCGCCTCGATCTTGACGTCGGCCGGCAGAGCCCATGCCGCAAGAGCAGAATGCTTCACGAACTCCGGCGCATAACCCGCAACGCTCAAGATCGTGTAACCCGTCATCGAGGCTGCACCCATTACCGCGCCGCCCGCCTTCCCCACCAGGGTCCAACGCTCCTGGGTACCGACGCCGACCACGTCTGCCTGCGCGAGCGGCGCCAGGTGCAACGCCGCCGCGTGCTGTACATAAAATGCATAGGGTACGAAAGCCAGCACCGAATCCTTGTCACTCAGTTTCGCCAGGCCGCCCTGTTCGGACGGGTCATAAATGGCGCTGAGACTGTCGGATTTCCAACCTGCGGATGCCGCGGCAGCCTTGGCAAACTGGTCCACGAAGGGCTGCGCATCGCCGGATCCGCCGGGGTAGCCTGGTGCGCAGAAAACCAGGGTCGCCATTGCAGCCAACATGAGTGTGCTCATGGCGACAGGCTATCATTACCCCACGATGAGTGACTATAAGACCATGTTGGTTTCACCCCGGATGCTGCAACTGTTCTTGCGGATATTGCAGGCACGGCACGTGATTGTCGGAATTTTCCTGCTCCTGACGCTTGCCGGCATCTACGGCGCCCTGCGTATACCGACCGACACCTCGATCAACCGCTTGATCGTGGCCACTGATCCGGTGGCGCAAGCCACCCGCGAGTTTGAGCGCTTGTATCCGCAAGGCGAAGAGGCCCTCATCGTGCTCGCGGCGCCCGACCCCTTGAGTCCTGCCGTGCTGCAGAGTGCCGATCAATTGGAGCGCGAGCTCGACAAGATTCCCAAGATCACCGCCCACAGTCTGCTCACGCTGTATTTTCGATCGAGTCCGCCCGCCGGCATCGGACCTCAGGAGGCGGCGAAATTGCGCGCCTTTGCCGCGGGTACCTCCCTGGTCCGGCGCGCCGGACTGATTGGGGACCACTACCTCGGCATCGCGCTCGAACTGCAGGTGAATTCACCTGCCGAACGGGACCAAGCTTTGGCCGCCATCGATGCCAAGGTGTTGCCGCTCGATGCGACCGGCCACCCATTCACCGCGGTCCGCCGCGTCGGCTCGCCGTGGCTCGATGCATGGCTGGAGCGGCAAACCGGCGCATCCACCAAAAAGTTCATGCCGTTGTTCGGCATTTTTCTAATGACCCTGGTGTTTGCCGTGTATCGCTCGTGGCGCACACTGGCGGCCATCATTCTCACCCTCGGCGCCGTGGTCGCGATTGCGGTCGGATTGGGCGACGTGTTCGGATTTTCCAATAGCGTGGTGTCGACGTTGGTGCCCTTGACGGTGATGGTCACTACCACGGCCACCCTGGTCTACATTCATTCCAGATACATGGAGCCGGATGAGTCTGCGACTCTTCTCGATCATCATGCTCGCGCGCTCGCCAACAAATTCCTGCCGTGCACGGCGTCGATGTTCGCCACCGCAGTCGGATTTGCGGCGCTCGCCGTGTCCGACATCCGCCCCGTGCGAGAAATGGGATTGTGGACCGCCTGCGGATTGGTCGCCGCGTGGGTGGGCTGCTTCACGTTGTTTCCCGCGCTGCAGTCGCTGTTGCGCGCTCCGCGACGCACTGGCGTCGCGTCGGATGACAAGTGGTTCGCAAGATTCGTCGATGTGCTGGTGCCCGCGACGCGCCGCTTCCGTTGGTTCCTTGTCGCCGGCGCCGTGCTGATCATGCTGTGCGGAGCAGCTTCGCTCTTCGGTATTCCCGGCAAGCTCAAGCCGCTGCGGCTCGAGACGGATGCTCTGACGTATGTGAATCCTCGCGAGCCCGTGGCGCAGGACACCCGCCAATTCGAACAAACCAACGGCTTGGACATCCAGGATTTGTGGCTGCAGACGCAGCCAGGCCAAGCCTTGGATCCACAATTTCTGCGCAGCGTGAATCTGCTGGCACTGCGGCTCGAACAGCACCCGGGAGTCAATGCCGTCGACGGACCCACCACCGTGCTGCGCTGGGCGCGATACGTCCAAACCGGCTCGGATGAGCTGCCCACGGCGCCCGAAGCGTGGCCCAAGCTCGCCGCTGACCTCGAGCAGATTCTGCTGAATGAACCGAGTTCGCGTGGCTACGTCGACGTGGCCAATCTGTCGAGCGTGCGACTGAGCATTCGCGCTCGGGGCGAGACCTTCGGCCCCTCCGGCGCTATGCGCAAATTCATTCTCCAGGCGTGGAACGAGGCGCGGGCGAGTGATCCGAATTTCAGAACCGTGCGCG
>DATHFB010000184.1:0-10539 GCA_035318305.1 Steroidobacteraceae bacterium
TATTTCAGCCATTGGCCCATCAACGAGCCCACCCCGCCGGCCGCCGCATGGACCAGCACGGTGTCACCGGCCTTGACCGCGTAACAGGAGGTCAACAAAAACTGCGTCGTCATCCCTTTCAGCATCATCGAAGCCGCCACGTCGAAGGCGATGCCGTCCGGCAGTTTCACCAGCCGATCGGCCGGCACCACGCGCCGCGTGCGATACGCGCCGATGGGCAGCGTATAGGCCACGCGATCGCCAACTTTGAACGCCGCGCCCTCGCCGACCGCATCGACGACGCCGGCCGCCTCGCCGCCCGGAATCAGCGGGGTCATGGGCCAGGGGTAATGGCCTTTTCGATAGTAGGTGTCGATGAAATTGACGCCGATGGCATGCTGCACGACGCGCACCTCGCCGGCCCCCGGCGCCGCCGTCTCGAGCTCGCTCCATTCAAGCGCCTCGGGGCCGCCCGCCGTTCGCACGATCATGCCAAAGTCTGCCGTTTCTTTCGCCATAAACTACCTCGCCAATGTGCCGGCATAGCGGCGAATACGCAGTATCGCTTCGCGTAGAGTGTCCTCGTCCGTGGCGAAGCACAATCTTACGAACCCGCGGGTCCCTTCGCCGAAGGCGCCGCCGTCGATGACGGAGACTCGCTCGGATTCAAAAAGCCCGCTCATGAAATCGTAGCCCGAAAGACCGGTGGCGCGCACGTCGATGAGCGTGAACATGCCGGCGTCCGGAACGCAGCAGCGCAGTCCGGGCACGCCTTGCAGTCCCTGCAGCAGCATGTCGCGCCGCGCCGTGCACAGCTCGCGAACCCGCAGTTCCGGCGCGTCGGATCCCTGCAATGCGGTGAGCGCCGCCTCTTGAATGAAGCCCGGCAGGCCGAACAGCATGCACATGGAAAGAGATTCCGCGTGCTTCACCAGTTCTTGAGGCCCCACCAGCCATCCGGCCCGCAATCCCGGCAGCGAATGCGATTTTGACAGGCTGCTGATGGTCACGACTTGCTCAGGCATGGCGGCCGCAAGACCGGGAACCCTTCCGCCGGGCGCGAGCCCTGCATACACCTCGTCCGCCACGATCCACAGCGAATGCCGGCGCGCGAGCGCACCGATGACGGCCAACTCCTTGTCGTTCAATATCACTCCGCTCGGATTGTTGGGCGTGGCGAAAAACAGCGCGCGGGTCTGCGGCGTGATCGCCGCCTCGAGCTGGTTCAAGTCGGGGCGAAATCCGCCCGATGCCGGTGCCGGCACGCGCACCAGCCGTGCACCGGAAGCTCGAATCGTGGCCGGATAACTCGGATACAAGGGCTCGAGCGCCAGCACCTCATCGCCGGGTTCGGCCACGCACAGCGACGCCGCGAACAGCGCGTTCTGCGCACCCGAGAGAAAAATCGCATTGTCCGCTGCAACCGCCTGGCCGGTGCGCCGCGCATGCGCCCGCGCGATCGCCTCGCGCAGGTTTCGACGTCCGGCAGCCGGCGTGTAGCGTACATCCCCGGCGCGCAGGGATTCGATCGCCCGCTCCAGCACGGGGGCCGGCGTCTCCAGATCCGGATCCCCGATGCTCAGCACAATCACGTCCTCGCCGCGCAGCTGCGCTTCGCGAGCTTGGTAGTGGATGGTCCACGCCGCCACGCTCTCGCCCTTGACCCGGTCCACCAGCGGCGAAAATTTCATTAGATCGATTCTCTTCTCTTGCCTTGCACGCCGCGCGCTTGGCATACTTTACAATGGCATTCACGGTTGAACACTCACTTCGCTGCCGCAAGGACTTCCCCGCACTCGCGCGCACGCCCCAAGGTTTGAATCTGGCGTATCTCGATGGACCCGGCGGCAGCCAGGTCCCGCGTGTCGTGATCGACACCATGGGCGATTTCTACGCCACCTGCAACGTGAACACGCACGGCCAGTTTTTCCCCTCGCAGGAAGTCGATCGTCGAATGGACCTCGCGCGCGCGCGCGTGGCCGAATTTCTCGGCGCCGAAACTCCGGCCTGCATCTCCTTCGGCCAAAACATGACCACGCTCAACTACTTCTTGAGCGGCGCCATCCGCCGTACCTTGAAGCAGGGCGATGAAATCCTGATTACGCAGCTCGATCACGAGGCCAATCGCGGTCCCTGGCTGCGCCTGCAGGAACACGGCATCGCCATCCAAGAAGTGCGCCTGGCTCCTTCGGGGCAGCTGGACTTGGATGATATGGCCGCCAAGATCACGCCGCGCACGAAAGTGTTTGCCGTGGGGGCCTCGTCCAATGCGCTCGGCACGGTCAATGACATCGCACTTGCGCGCCGGCTCACGCATGCCGTGGGCGCGCTGTTGGTGGTGGACGCCGTGCACTATGCACCGCATTTTCCGCTCGACGTCAAAGCCCTCGGCATGGATTTCCTGCTCTGTTCGGGCTACAAATTTTACGGACCGCATGTCGGCGTGCTGTATTCGCGGCCGGGAGCCCTGGATCGGCTGCCGACGGACCGCTTGAGCGTTCAGGACCCTGCAGCCCCCTATCGCATCGAGACCGGCACGCTGAATCATGCCGCAATCGACGGTTTGCGGGCCGCGGTGGAATACCTCGCAAGCTGGGGCAGCGGCACGACTCTTCGAGAGCGCGTCGTCGATGCCATGTCCGGCATTGCCGCTTATGAGCACGGGCTCGCGCAGTTCTATCATGACGCGGTTCGCAAGCTTCCCGGCGTGCGGGTGTGGGGACCGGATTTCAGCACACGAGCGCGCGCGCCCACGGTGTCGATCACGCTGGACAAAACCAGCGCGGGCGACGCCGCGGCGGCGCTTGGCAAGGAAGGCATCTGCGTCTGGGACGGACACTTTTACGCGGCACGCGCCGTGGAGGTGCTAGGACTCGCCGATCGCGGCGGCCTGTTGCGCACCGGCGTGTCGATGTACAGCGCGCGCGAAGATCTCGAGCGCCTGCTCGCCGGCATCGCCAAGCTGATCTAGATTTCGGCACCGTGATGTTGATCGGTGCGAACATTCGTCAGGAAGGCCGCGCACCGACCAGATGGCTCGCGAGCCGCTCCGCGTGATCGCGCAGCTCCGCGGCCGCGGTCGCGTCCAAATGATCGGCTCGCAACATGGGCCCTAGATAATACAGATGCTGGCTTGCGCGGCCCTGCGCATCGACGCAGGCGCCAAAACGGGCGGTGCGAATCCCAAGACTCAACGCATCCGCTGACACCAAGCCCGCCTCCCGCAGTGAAATGAAAAGCGGGTCCACCGATCGCTCGATGGCATAGTTCGGTCCGGTTGCATTCACGACCAGATCCACGGTCAGGGATGCCGTACTGTTGCCGCCCCGCGGGCGCCACGACACCTGCAATTGCTGATCGCGGGCAATGACGCGCTGAATACGCCCCGCCATGATGCGCAATTTGCCGCTGCGGCGAAGAGTCTCGATGCGCGCCATCAATTGCGGCGGCAGCCGGTGCCGGTAGATGTCCCAGTGCACATGCAGGTGCCGCACGAAGCGCCGGCGCTCGACTTCCGGTAGCTGCCGCCATAGCGCGGGGGCCAGATTTCGAATGAAGGCCACGGCCTCGCGCCAATCGCCCCCCAGTTTCTCGACCTCCCGCGCCAGGGCGCGGCACGCCCGCAGCAGTTTCCGCAAGGAGTGAGTGTGCGCCAGCAGCACCTCGCCGCTGCCTCGCATGGCGTCCGCATGAAACGCCGTCTGCGGTTTCGGGATCAAACCGCGCCGCGAGAGGGTGTGCAGCGTGGGAATGCGATCGGCGCGCCGGCTCAATGCCGAGACGGCATCTGCCATGGTCAATCCATTGCCGACGATCAGAACCGAATGCTCTGCGCTCAATGTCTCCGGCAAATCCCGCGGATCTTGCCGAAACGCGCGGTGGCTGCGGAGCTCGTCCGCCCACGCCGGTAAGGGCGCGGGTGGATTGCCCAGCGCCAAAATCACGATATCAGCCGCTATTGGCGCGCGGTCCGCAAGCTGCGCCGCCAGCGGCCGCCCGCCGGCCGCTCGCAGAATGCAGGTTACCTCGCCGAACACCCGCACCAGGTGAACATTGGCGGGCGCCTCGCGCTCTGCGGTGCAAAGTATTTCCTGCAGGTAATCTCCGTACAGGGCGCGCGGCAGGAAATCCTCGCCGTCGACGTTGGGCAATCGAGCTTGGGCGTAGTGCAGAAACTGCAACGGATCGCGTGAATCGGCCGACAGCCTCGCGGCCGGCACGTTCAGCAGATAGGGAAAGTCGCGCTCGGCGTAGGCCACGCCGCGGCCCATGGCGCCGTTGCGCTCGATCAGCACGATGTCGGCGCCCTCCGCGGGCGCTGAGCGCAGCAGATTGGCGGCGAGCACCGTGCCGGAGAAGCCCGCGCCTACGATAACCAGGGTTTTTGGCATAGTTGAAAAGTCTACCAAGCGCCGCAGGCTAGAAGGCCGTGCGGGAAGCGTATTCTTCCGCTAACATTCGACCCGGTTCGTGGTCAAATAGCTCATTGCCACAAGAGCGAGGGGCAACGATGCAACTCAGCAAATTCAGCTATTACTCCGATTTCGTGGTTTATCCCATCGTGGTGAGCGCGCTGACGGCGGTGAATTTCAACCATTTTACCTGGCATGGCGGCCGGGATTGGTTCGGCGCGTGCGTGGCGGGGCTGGTCCTGTGGACTTTGCTGGAATATGTGCTGCACCGGATTGCGCTGCATCGCATGCCGGTGTTCTCGCCCATGCACAGCCTGCACCATGGTGCACCGCTCGATTTCATTGGAACGCCCTCGTGGGTCAGCGTCACCGTGTGGCTCGGGGTCATTTTGCTGCCGCTGTGGTGGTGGGTCGGATTCAACGTCGCCAACGGTCTGACGGTGGGCGTGATGATCGGCTATTGGTGGTACGGCTACGTGCATCATGTCATCCATCATCACACGCGCAAGCGGTCGTCCGCTTATTTCAGCGGGCTTCGCGCCTGGCACATGCGCCACCATCATTCACCGAAGCGCGGCAACTTCGGGGTCACCACACCGCTGTGGGACCATGTGTTCGGCACCACCATTTCCGCGCAAAGCAAAGCCGTCGTCTCGCAGTGAATGCCGAGCTCAGCATAACCAACCCGATGCGCACCGACGGATTCGAATTCGTCGAGTACGCAGCACCGGATCCGGAATTGCTACGCCGGCTGTTCGAAAGCATGGGGCTGCCCGCGATCGCGCGCCATCGCTCCAAAAACGTGACCTTGCACAATCAAGGCGATATCAATTTCATCATCAATGCGGAGCATGACAGTTTCGCTCAGCAGTTCGCGCGCGCCCATGGGCCCTGCGCCTGCGCCATGGCATTTCGCGTCGCCGATGCACGGTTGGCGTATGCGCGCGCGCTTGACCTGGGTGCGAAACCGGGGCCCGTCACCGCAGGTCCCATGGAACTCAACATTCCTTCGATCGTGGGCATCGGCGGCAGCCTCATTTATCTTGTCGACCGGTACGGCGAGCGCACCATTTACGATGTCGACTTCGTGCCCGTGAGCGCCACGCGTCCCGCCGCACCGGTGGGCCTCATTCGCATCGATCATCTCACGCACAACGTCAAGCGCGGCAATATGAATGTGTGGGCCGGCTTTTACGAGAAGCTGTTCAATTTCAGGGAAATACGCTACTTCAGCATTGAGGGAAAAGAGACCGGCTTGTTCTCGCGCGCGCTCACCTCGCCCTGCGGCAAGATCCGCATTCCCATCAATGAGAGCCAGGACGACAAGAGCCAGATCGAGGAGTACTTGAACGAGTACAAAGGCGAGGGCATCCAGCACATCGCCCTGGGGTCAGATGACATTTACAGCACCGTGGACGCCTTGCGCAGCCGCGGCGTGGAATTCCAAGAAACCCCTGCGACGTACTATGAAGGCATCGATGGCCGCGTCGCCGGCCACAGCGAATCGGTGGCAGAGCTCGAGCGGCGCGGCATTCTCATCGACGGCAGCGCCAAGAGCGGCATTCTCTTGCAGATATTCACCAAGAACGCCATCGGCCCGATCTTCTTCGAAATCATCGAGCGCAAAGGCAACGAAGGCTTCGGTGAGGGGAATTTCCAGGCGCTGTTCGAGTCGATCGAGCTGGATCAGAAGCGCCGCGGCGTTATCTAAGAACTGCCCGAGACGCTACCAGTCGTTGAACTTCGCCTGAACGCCCATATCTAACTCATGTGTGGTCAATTCGACCTATTGGGGGTCTGCTATGCGGAAATTAATTCTTAGCGCGGTACTTGGCTTAGGGTGCGCCTTGGCGTTTGCCTCGCCGAGCTTTGCGCAATCTTCTGAACCGACCATGGCTCAGATCCACGAAGCGGCCGCCGCTGGGCATCTGGATCAGGCACAGCAAATGATTACTCAGGTCCTCGCCGCTCATCCGAACAGCGGCAAGGCGCACTACGTGCAAGCTGAGCTGTACGCCAGAGAAGGCAAGACCTCGCTGGCGCGCGCAGAACTGGGCACGGCCGAGCGTCTCAACCCCGGTTTGACCGATTTCAATGCGCGATCGGTTCAGGAGCTGAAATCACAGCTGGGCGTCAGTTCAGGCTCGCGATCCGTGGGCAGCCCCATCGCCATAGGCTCGCCGCGATCTGAGGCTCGCTTCCCCTGGGGCACCGTACTCATTCTGGCGGTGGTCGTGGGTGTTCTCGTGATGCTGTTCCGCCGGCGAACTCCCTCCTATAACCAATACCCTGCCGCGGGCCCTGGCCCCGGACCCGGCATGGGCGGCGCGCCCGGCGGTTATGGCCCTGGTTATGGCCCTGGCTATGGCCAGCCGCCCATGGGCGGGGGCGGTATCGGCTCCGGCATCGCCGGCGGCCTCGCGTCCGGCCTGGCCGTGGGTGCCGGCGTCGTGGCCGGCGAGCAATTGGCGCATCACTTCCTGGACGGCGGCCGACAAGAAGGCGGCGTCATACCGTCGGCCGAGGCCTCCGAGCACGGCTCCAGCAATAGCGACATGGGCGGTGCCGACTTCGGCGCGAACGATCCCGGTTCCTGGGACGATGGCGGCGGAGGCGGTGGCGGCGGCGACGACTGGAGCTAATCCGCTCAAAACGTCTGCGGCTCAAAACGATTTCCCCGTTCGGGCGCCCCTCAAGGGCGCCCTTTTTATTTTCCGAGCGTCCGCCGATCCAACTGCTCCAGCAGGGCTGCTGTTCCGATCTCTCGAGGACCAATATTCCAGCTATCGACAATAAATTGGACAAAACTAACGTTAAGATGACGATTTGGACACATTTTGAATTTATCATCTACAAAATGGACAGAATTACACTCTATCAGCTATAATATGGACACCAAGAGCCAATTCCTGGCTCCTCTCGTAGAAGACTTGGACATGGCACTTATCGTTTCCCCACCCTCCTCGGACCCACGGCACCGTCAACTGCGAAGGCTAGCCAAGGCCGGGAAGTTGCGTCAGCTCTACTCCGGGGTTTTCACCGACGATTTGAAGTCGCCGCTCGCAAGTGTCGCGAGGCGGGATGCCTTCAGTCTAGCTGCGGTACTCGCGCCCGGCGCGGTTATTAGTCATCGCTCGGCGCTCGATTCGGGCATATCCGACAGTGGCGTTATGCATCTGACCGGATCCTCGCGATACGACTATAAACTGGAAGGGCTCACCTTGCGGGTGCACAAAGGCCCTGCGGTGCTCGCAAGCGACGCACGCATCCCCACCATGGTGCCCGGCGCGGTTACCTACCGATCCTCGAACGCGCGTGCTCTCTTGGAGAATCTCGAGCTCACGCGCAGTCGTGCTGGGCGCGAGGCGCCGGCCGCCGGCCGCGAGAAGGTGGAAGCCTGGCTTGATACCTTTCTCGCCCGGCACGACGAGGCGGCGCTCAATCGCCTGCGGGACCAAGCACGTGAGATCAGCGTCGAGTTGAAGCTGGCGCGCGAATTCGCGATCCTGGATTCCATTGTGGGCGCACTCATGGGCACTAGGGATGGCCAGGTGACCCATCCGCACGCCGCCGCCCGCGCGCGGGGGTTTCCGGTCGATGCCGAGCGTGTCGATTTGTTCCAGCATGTCGCACAGTACTTGAACTCGAATCCACCCCTCATCCCTCAAGGCCGGGAGAACCAGCGCGATCGAATGCAGTCGTTTGTGGAGAGTTATTTTTCCAACTACATCGAGGGCACCGAGTTCGCCATCGAGGAGGCGCTCGAGATTGTCAATTCAAGGTCGCCGCAAGAGTTTCGTGAAGATGATTCGCACGATGTCATCGGCACGTTCGATGCGATCGAGACCTCGAAAGCCAATCCGGTCATGCCGGATACGACGGAGGGATTCGAAGCACTGCTTACGGGCTGGAACCGCCAGGTGCTATTTTCGCGCGCGAGCAAACAACCTGGCGAATGGAAGGTCCGCGCGAATCAAGCGGGCGCCACCTTATTTGTTCGGCCGGACCTCGTGCGCGGCACCTTGATGAAAGGTTTCGAACTCATTGCGGCCAGTCCCCTTCCCGAAGCGCGCGCGGCACTCGCGAAGTTCGTTGTCGCGGAAATTCATCCCTTCCGGGACGGCAACGGTCGCACCTCGCGTTTACTCATGAACCTGATCCTCTCGCAGTCCGGGCTCACCCGGATAGTGATACCCACGGTATTTCGTGAGGACTACGTCTTGGCACTCAAAGCCCTCACCAACGAAGGACATGCCGAACCCTACGTGCGAATGCTCACGACAGCCGCCAAGTTCAGCGCGCTGCTCGACTACACGGCGCCGCCCGGTAGAGTACTTGCACAATTGGACAAATCCAATGCCAAGAAAGAGCCTGACGTAGCCAAGTTGAATCTCGCCGTTCTGCCCTGATCTGCGGGACATCGCGGCTCCGCCGTGCCCTAGCGGTGCCGCGTTACCGCCGCTGCCACGGCATCGTGCAACGCTTTCATGCCGTACGAAATGTCCTGCACCGCGCCGTTGATGAAAAAGGCCGGTGTCGCGCGGATGTGGCTCAAGCGGCCGCTGGCGATGTGCTCGCGGACTTTTTGCAGGTAAATATGATCGTCCATTTCCGCCACGTAGCGCGCCATGTCGATCCCCAATTCGCTCGCGTAGTGCTGCAAATCAGCGCTCTTGAGATGCGCTTGATTGCGGAACAAAACATCGTACATCGGCCAGAACTTTCCCTGTGCGCCAACCGCTTCCGCAGCCTCCGCCGCCAACAGCGCGTGGGGGTGCGCCTCTTCCAACGGAAAGTGCCGGAACACGAAGCGCACTTGGTTGGGAAAGCGCTCCATCAGCAGTGAGGGCGTGGTGGCCGCCACCTTGCAGCTCGGGCACTCGAAGTCCCCGTACTCGATCACGACGACCCTCGCGTGATCCGACCCTTGCGAGTGATCGGTCGGTTCCGGCGGGACCGCCAAGGTAATCGAGTGCGACGTTGGACTCATTGAAGCGCTTCCTTCGAAATCAGGTCACTTGCTGCCGGCGCGATGCGCCGGCATTTCAATCGGCCGTATGGTCACTTTCATCACGCTCGACCGGCGTAGCAGCTGCAATTCACATTCGCGGCCGATCAAGCCGGCATCGAGCTTGCGCTGCAACTCATCGATGCCGTTGATGCGCACACCATCCAGCGCGACCATGCGGTCGCCGGTCTGCACGCCGGCCTGCGCGGCCGGGCTGCCCGGCACGATATCCGCGACGTGCACCGCCGTGTTGCCGGATAAACTGAAATGCCGCACGACGCGCGTGGCAATCGGCACCGTGGCGCCGGAAACTCCGATGTAGGCACGGCGTACCCTACCATGCGCGAACATCTGGCCGATGACCCATTTTGCCGTATTGATTCCCGTGGCAAAACAAATCGCCTGGGCTTGCGGGATCATCGCGGTATTGACGCCGATGACGCGTCCCCTGGAGTCGACCAGCGGTCCGCCGGAATTTCCAGGATTGAGCGCGGCGTCGGTCTGAATGACATCGTGCATGAGCCTGCCTGATTTGGCCCGCAGAGTCCGGCCGAGCGCCGATACCACACCGGTGGTCACGCTCTTCGAGTAGCCGAGCGGATTGCCGATGGCGATGGCCACCTGCCCCACCTTGAGGCGCGATGAATCGCCGAACTGCACGTACGGCAGCGCGCCCGGAGATCCGATGCGCAGCACCGCCAAGTCCGAATCCGGATCGTTGCCCACGAGATCCGCGTGAAAGCGCGTGTCGTCATGGAGGCGAACGGTAATCTCTTCCGACCCATCGACGACATGACTGTTGGTGAGCAAGTAGCCGTCGGGAGTAAAAAGAAAACCCGAACCACTGCCCTGCTCGGCGCGCCGGTTGCGCGCAGCTCCGCGCGCGCGGCCGGTCACTTCGATGAAAGTGACAGCCGGGGCAACCCGCTCCAAAGCGCCGATGACTGCGCCGGAATAGGCGTCGAGCAAGGGCCCGTCATCGAGCGCGTCGCCGGCAGCAGAGCCGGTAGGGGCGCCCGCCGCCAAATCCCCGTCATTGGCAGCCCACTGCGGTCGCATCAGCTCAGGATAATTTTCGGCTGCGCGGACAACCCTTCCACGATGAGCCGGTTTACGCGCCGCACGAAAACGGCAGGATCG
>DATHFB010000185.1:0-16020 GCA_035318305.1 Steroidobacteraceae bacterium
AACTGCACCCACGGCATTCAAGACACCGAACCACAAGTACACGGCGACCTTTCGCGATGGCCAGATCCCCATCCACCAAGCCGGCGTCCATGTGAACGGCATACGCCCGATCACGATGGACGCGAGACAATAAAATCCCGCAACCAGCCCGGCAATCACAAGTACATATCTCAGTCTTACGGGATCCACTCACACTCCATCCAGGCTCATAAGAATCTTCTAGCACACGGGACCGAACTCTCTGGGCGTTCCCTGATGAAACACCATCTGCCAACCACCAACCTCCCGTCACCAAATGGATGAACGATTTGCATGACCCTCAAGTTGTCCAGAAGAAGAAATATACGCTGACTTATAAGTGAGTAGCACCACTGACGGCGCAAGGTCGAGGATTGCGAATCCCTGAGCGTGCACCTTGGCCACATTTGTTTCTGACAGCAAGTGTTCGATGACTTGCGCCCGGGTATATTCCGCTCCCGAACGGCCGAACTCCCGGAACTCAGGGCGCAAAAGCGTTTCGAGACGGTTGCGACTGCAGCGCACGGAGGGCTCACGGAGCTCTCGCTCCAGCGACCGCAAAGTGGATATCAATAAATCGTTCGTCATGGGCCGACTACCAGGGTCCAAGCGCGAGACACAGATACAGGATTGTCGCGGCAAGACTGAGCGCGGTTCTCACGCCATGAAGCTTCGCCCAACGCTCGAGCAAAGCGCGCGTCTCCGCTGTGCCGAGATCGCGACCCGGTGCAGGGTGCCGTGGAGTGCCTGTTCAAGCCGTTCAGCGACACGGCGCTGTTGGAGGCGCTAAATGCCGCATTTCACGTGAGCTGAGCGGGCCACGCGACTCGTTCACATGAACCTGTCGCCGCATTACTGATCAAGACGCGGCAGGCACGTACAAGCACCCGTCCCAGAGGTAACTTATGATCCGCAGGTCGGGAAAGCTATTTTGGAGCAGCTGATGCACCTACTCGGCACTTGCGTATTGGTCACGGGGCTCGCAGCTTTTCTGATGATTGGATTCTTGCGCGTAGCACAAGACTTATTGTTGAGAAGCATTTTTGACGCACCTTCCCTGTCAAAGGAAGATCACGCCGTCGAGGTTGCAGAGGACAGAGGATTTTCGGGTTCTGTCAGCAACTCGCACGACCTATAAGTCTATCGACGAGCGGTCCAAATATCAGTTTCGCGAAACCTCCTGTGCACTGCCTAGATCGCCCTTCTCAAACAGGGCAATGGCAAGATCCCGCGCGGCGCAAGGCTCGCCAAGGTCTGCGGACGACGGATTGCTTGGCGGGTCCTGCTTCGGAGAGTCGTGTTTTCAGGCTGCTGCGGAGACCGCGAAGTTCGCCCGAGCCCACGCGTCAAACTTCGTCGGCTGTCGGCCGGCGACTCTGTTGGCCAGCGCAATTGCATCGCGCGAGTCCGCACCGAGGTAGGTGTGGGCTTCGAAGTAGGCGAGCATCTCCGCGACTTCCTTGGCGCCTGGGAACCAGCCGGCAAAAAGTTCTTTCGGAACTTGCTTGAACGAGAACTTGTGTCCCTGTCGATTCAGCGTGGCGATGACCTCGTTGAAGCTCAGGAAGTCGCCGACCAGCGGCAAATGTTCGCCGTGCTCTGCGAGTTGCGGCTGCGTGAATGCACCGACCACGATGTGGCCGAGTTCGGTGATGTCGCCCATGTGAATGACTCGCTTCTCAGGATCGAGCGGCAGCGCCCAACCCATGGCCCCATCCGTTTGCTTCTGCGGCGCCATCACGCCGAGCAGATTTTGATAAAAGAATGGCGCGATCACGAATGTGTGGTGCGCGAATCGAGCCTCCTTCACGATGCGGTCGCTCTTTGCTTTGTCCGTGAAATGCGGGACATCGAGCTTGCCGCCGCTGATCGTCTCCACGTCCGGCAGCGTCGACCAGATGAAGTGCTGAACGCCGCCATCTTTCGCCGCGCGAACGGCCGCGAGTACCTGCTTGCGCTCGTCCGTGCCCGCTTCCCAGGCATTGGTTACCAGGAAAACCCCGTGTGCTCCGGCAAACGCGGCTTTCAGAGTTTCCGGACGATTCAGATCCGCCAGTACGACTTCGTCAGCCAACTTCGGATGCTTGGCCGGATTGCGCGTCAACGCGCGTACCTTGAATTGACCGCTCGCCTGCAGCGCGCGCACGACGGCGCCGCCCTGAAGACCGGTTGCGCCGACGACGGCGATGAGCTTTTTGGTGTTTGGCATGGCATTTCTCCAATGAGTGGTTTTCCCGTGTAAAGCACGTTACGCCCCCGCCATACATCTTTGAAGACTATATTATTCGATGCTATCCATCTCACTTTGGGATAGATGAAAGGGATTTCAGCGCCCCGGCAAGCACGTCCCGGAGCGGCTTGGGCGGCCGCCCCCCAAGGCGCTCGACGTCGCCGGTCAGAATGTCGAACTTACCTGCCGCGAAGCTCGCCTGGATACTGATGACGGTGTTGACGGCCCCCACCGGCAGACCCGCTTTCGTCATCCTTGCATAGCTGGTTCCTCGCTCGGCATCAGCCGTGCAGCTTGTTCGCGACCTCCGCGATCTTGCGGCCCTGGTAGCGCGCTCCGACCAGCTCGTTCGCGCTAGGCATACGCGAGCCATCGCCGCCGGTAATGGTCGTGGCGCCATACGGCGACCCGCCGGTAATCTCGTCCAGGGTCATCTGACCCACATGGCCGTAGTCGAGTCCGACGACCACCATGCCGAAGTGCAAGAGATTGGTGATGATCGAGAACAGCGTCGTTTCCTGCCCGCCATGTTGCGTGGCGCTGGAGGTGAATGCCCCGCCGACCTTGCCGTGCAACGCTCCGCGCATCCAAAGGCCGCCGGCCTGGTCCAGGAAATTGGCCATCTGCGACGACAGTCGTCCGAACCGCGTGCCGGCGCCAATGATGATGGCGTCGTAGGAAGCAAGGTCGTCGATCTTCGCGACTGGCGCGGCCTGATCAAGCTTGTAGTGCGAGTCGCGCGCCACCTTGTCGGATACGAGTTCGGGAACGCGTTTGATGTCGACCCGCGCGCCCGCTTCCCGGGCACCCTCGGCGACGGCTGCCGCCATGGCTTCGATATGTCCGTATGACGAATAGTAGAGCACTAAAACTTTCGACATGATTTTCTCCTCTTAATGAACATCGACCATGACTACATGGCATCTTCGACTGCCGTGATGGCGACAATGTCGACATCCTTGATCGCGGCGCCATCTCGGGCGTGAATTCTTACGCCGTTGAGTGCATCGGGGTCGCTGTCCATGCCGCCGGATCAGCTGCCTGCGCTCTGCTATCCCGCGGTCCCGTATTCGAACGAGTTCAAGCGTGCTATTGATTCGGCAATCTTGCGATTCAGCTCTGCAAATCCGGCGTCTAGAAACGCGATCGCACCGGAATCGAGCGACTGTACACTGGAAAACTTCGCGCGCAGCGCATCGTGCAGCCGATCGCAAGCCGCGACGCTCCCGTGCGTCAAGCCGACGAACCGCTCGCACTCTTCGCTGGTACCATCATGCGGCGACTCTAGCTGCTCGAGCCGCTGCGTGAGTACATCGATCGTGAAACGGGTGATCTTCAAATTCCTGGCAAATTCGAATAGGACTATCGGCATGTCGCCTCTTCCACTATTGACCGCGCATGGGGCCGCCTTCCGCAACACGTTAGAACGTCTACACTCACGGCGAGCACACCGATCAGAAGTATCATGTAGGCACATGCGGGTTCAAAGGGGAAGACGAGAATGAATCAATGTTAGCCAATATTCGTTTATATCAAATGCTTAGCGCCGTCCTGTTGACGATCGCCGGCTCCGGGGTGTCTCCGGCGCAGACCACTATTTCGGCGATCACCCAAGATATGCAGTGGCGCTTGGTCGGTCCATTTCGCGGCGGCCGCACCCGTGCGATCACGGGCGTGCCGGGAAAGCCTCATACGTTTCTGACCGGCGCGGTCAATGGCGGTGTGTGGAAAACCGATGATGACGGGCGCACTTGGATACCGATTTTTGATTCGCAACCCACGCAGTCGATCGGCGCGATCGCCGTGTCGCCTTCTGATCCAAACATCATTTACGTCGCATCGGGCGAAGGTCTGCATCGTCCGGACCTATCGGTGGGCAACGGCGTCTACCGCTCGTCCGACGGCGGTAATTCCTGGGTTCATCTCTCGCTCGAGGATTCGCAACAGATTCCGAGCATCGCGGTCGATCCGCGCGACGCCAACCGAGTCTACGCCGCGGTGCTAGGCCATCCTTACGGGCCGAGCACCCAGCGTGGCGTATACCGATCATTGGACGGCGGTGCTACGTGGTCCAAAGTGCTGGATCAAGGCGAGAATACCGGCAGTTCCTTCATCAGAATCGATCCCTTCGATGCCAATATCCTGTACGCGGGTTTCTGGAATGCGCGTTCGGGGCCGTGGGAAGACAAGACCATGTACAACGGCCCGCACGGCGGCCTTTTCAAATCGACCGACGGTGGTGATCATTGGCGGCCCCTGACAGACGGGTTGCCGCAGGGCCTGTCGCAACTCGATGTCGCAGTCGCGCCGAGCGCGCGCGGACGATTGTATGCCACCGTGGCAACCAGCTCGAATCCTGCAGCGCAAGGCGGCGCGGCTCCCAGCGTGGGCATTTACCGGTCCGACGACGGCGGCGAGCATTGGCGCGTGGCCACCACTGATACGCGTCCTGCGCTGCGCATCGGCGGCGGTGATTTGCCCATCCTGATGGTCGACCCGAAAAGTGCTGAGATTCTGTACAGCGCATCGATCGTGATGATGAAATCAACCGACGGCGGTTCGCACTGGACTTCCTTTAAGGGAGCCCCCGGGGGCGATGACTATCAGCAGATGTGGATCAGCCCGGACGATTCGCAGCACATCGCTTTGGCCGGCGATCAGGGCATTCTGGTCACGGTCAACGGCGGCAGAACTTGGAGCACTTGGTATAACCAGCCGACTGCGCAGCTGTATCACGTCAGTGTCACGCCGACCTATCCGTATCGGCTCTGCTCCGGGCAACAGGAAAGCGGTTCAGTGTGCATCTCGAATCGCGGCAACGACGGCATTGTCACGTTTCGCGAGTGGCATCCAGTGGGTGTGATTGAGTACGGCTACGTGGCGCCCGATCCACTCGATGCCGACGTGATTTATGGCGCCGGCCGAAATGTGGTGACGAAAACACATTTATCGACGGGCCAGGTGCAAAACATCTCGCCGATTCCGCTGCCGTCGCCCGACATTCGCACCGATCGCACCGAACCGATTCTTTTCTCGCCGCAAGATCCCCACCGGTTGTATTACGCGGCCAATCGGCTTTACGCGAGCGGCGACGGCGGCGAGTCCTGGCAGGCGATCAGCGATGACCTGACGCGACCGAGCAGCGGATCGCCACCATCAGTCGGGGCTATGCATGCGGACAAGGCCGAATTGCAGCGCGGCGTGATTTACTCCGTCGCCGCTTCGCCGGTGACGAAAGGGATGCTGTGGGCGGGAACGGATGATGGTTTGATTTGGGTGACCCGCAATGAAGGCGGTGCGTGGGGCAACGTCACGCCACCCGCGCTTGGGCCCTGGAGTAAGGTGACCCAGATCGAGGCATCGCACTTCGATGCCAATATCGCCTATGCATCGGTGAGCCGGTTTCGATTGGATGATCTCAAGCCATATCTATACCGCACGCGCGATGGCGGGAAGAATTGGCAGTCGATCACCGCAGGACTGCCTCAGGATGCGCCCGTCAATGCCGTGCGCGAGGATCCCATGCGGCGCGGACTGCTGTTTGCCGCCACCGAAAGAGCTGTCTGGATGTCCTTCGACGACGGCGAGCACTGGCAATCGCTGCAGCTCAATCTGCCGCACACCTCGATGCGCGACCTGGTCATTCACAATCAGGACTTGATTGTCGCCACACACGGCCGTTCGTTTTGGGTGCTCGATGATATCGGTCCGTTGCGCGAAGTCATCGGCGCCGCGGCTCAGGTGACGCTGCTCAAGCCCTCACCGGCGGTACGAGTGCGCCGCAGTACCGGCAGTGACACGCCGATTCCCCCGGACGAACCGGCGGGGCACAACCCGCCTGATGGGGCTGTCATTGACTACTATCTGCCGCAGGTGGCCAAAGGCGCGGTAGCCATCGAAGTGCTGGATTCGGCCGGTGCTGTCGTGCGCCGCGCGTCGAGCACCGACTCTGTCGGCTTCAGCGCAGCCGAGCGCGAGAAGCAATTGATCCCCGAGTATTGGATTCGCCAGCCCAAGGCGCTGGCCGCAACGGCAGGAATGCATCGCTTCATCTGGGATCTGCACGGGACGACTCCGCGTGCAGCCAGGCGCAGTTTTCCGATTTCCGCGGTTCCGAAAGACACGCCGCAGGAGCCCTCAGGTCCGCGGGTGGTTCCGGGGGTGTACCGTGTGCGACTCGAGATCGGCAGCCGTAAATGGGAGCAGCCGCTCACCGTGATGCCTGATCCTCGCGTCAGCATCGGTCAGCAGGATTACGCCGCGCAATTCGCGCTTGCCAAAGGCTTGGCCGAGGCACTGGATGCCAGCAGCGCGAAGGCGCAGGAAGTAAAGTCCCTGCGCGCGCAAATAAAAGCTCTGACCCCGCAGGAAGCGGCGATTGCGGCGCACGCAAAAGAGCTGGGTGAGCAGTTCGAATCGCTCATGGAGCAAGGCGCCAATGCGCAGCAGAACGGTGCGCACCGCGGGCTCGAGCGCGTCAACGCCGACATCTTGAGTTTATATACTCAAGTCGTCGATGCTGATGCCGCGCCCACTCGGGCGCAGCAATCAGCGGCCGACTCCTTGTTCCAAGAATGGCAGTCGATCGCCGCCGCGTCCGCGAAGATTTGGCGAGACGACCTCGCGCCTCTGAATCAAGCCCTGACGCGCGCTCGATTGCCGCCTCTGCGCAGCGACGCGGCCGCTCCGGAAGAAGGCGAGTCAAACGATGAAGAGTAGGCGAGGTTACTTCTGATTTAGGCCCCGCCACAGCGCGAGTTGTGCCTGCAGCTTCTCGTGCAGCGAAGCATATAGCGCCTGTTGTTGAACCGTAGGCGGCGCATCGGCGTCCTCGAGCGCCCCTGCGAATGCAGCAAGCTGCTCATTGAGCATGCCCGGAAATGCGAGGTTGGCTTCGGATCCGTTCATGTTCACCTGCACGAGCGCTTCCTCTATGCGTGCGAGCTTCGCATCGACGCCGGCGCCGGCGGCGGTTTTCAGCGCTTTGCGCCTGGCGCGGATGTCATTGACGGCGCGGTGCAAGGTGTCGATGTCATGGTACGTTGCCAGCGCAAGGGCCGTCTTCGCCGCGATTGCCGCGTCGCTGTTTGCAACTCGGGGATCGGCGACCACGGTTAGCGCTGCGGTGCGAGTTTTGTCGCCCAACTTGAGACGTATTTGATACTGGCCGGGCGCGACAATGGGTCCGCGGGGCGCCTCGCCCTGATAGAACGCGCCGGGAATTTGCGAAGGATCGTCGTAGCGCAGATCCCAAATCATACGATTCATGCCGGCATGCGCAGGAATCAGATCGCTCGGCACGATTTGATCCGGCCACTCGGGCGGCTGCACTTCTTTGTTGGTTTTCGTGCTGGAGAGATGTCGAATCAGCTCACCCTGGGTATTGAGGATATCGACGGTGAGTTCCATCGAGGCATCGGCAGGCAGCACATAGTCGATGACGGCGCCGGCGGGCGGGTTCGCGCCCACCGGGCGGCGCGTATTCACCGCGTCCGGATAGTAGAGGCGCCGTGCCGCCGCCGGCGAATACAGTACGAGTTCATCGGCCGTCGCTTGCGCTTGGCGCAGCGGTGTCAGGTTATCCAAGATCCAAAATCCGCGCCCATGCGTGGCTGCAACGAGGTCAGCGCCATGCACAGTCAGGTCATGGATTGGCGTCACAGGTAGACCGTGTTGCAGCGGCGACCAGTGAGCGCCGTCATCGAAGGATACGAATACGCCCAACTCCGTGCCGGCGTATAGCAGGCCGCGCCGCACCGGGTCCTCGCGCACCACATGCACGACCGCACCAGGGGGCAAGCCGGCGGCAATCGCGACCCACGATTTGCCGGCGTCAACGGTCTTCCACGCGTACGGCGCGATGTCATCGAGCCGGTGCCGGTCCACGGCAATATAGGCGACCGCCGCGTCGAAATGCGACGGCTCGGTCATGCTGACGGTGCTCCACGCAGGCATTGCCGTCGGCGTCACGTTGCGCCAATGCGCGCCGTCATCTTCCGTCATTTGCACCAGGCCATCATCCGTTCCAATCCACAGATTGCCTTTACGAAGCGGCGACTCGGCCAGTGCAAAGATCGTGTCGTAGTACTCGACGCTGGTGATGTCCTTGGTCAGCGGTCCGCCCGACGCGGTTTGTTTGGTTTTGTCATTGCGGGTCAGATCAGGGCTGATGATTTTCCAGCTCATGCCGTGATCGGTGGATTTCCACAGGACTTCCGAGGCGGCGTAGAGAGCATCGGGATCGTGCGGTGAGAGCATCAGCGGCGAGGTCCAATTGAAGCGATGGTCAAGCTCGCTCGCGGGATGCCCTGAATTGTCGATCAGATCCGGACTGATGTTCTGAGATTGTTGCGAACGAAGATCGAAACGCGCGTATTGATTCTCAGCGTCGCTGTAAATGATGTTCGGATCGCGCGGATCGGGTACCACGAAACCCGACTCACCGCCACCGGCTGGATACCAGTCGCGCGGCCCAATCACGCCCTCATCGTCGAAACTGGCGACGGCAAGATTGGAATTGTCCTGCTGGGCACCGTAAATATAGTACGGAAAGCGGTTGTCCGTCGCGACGTGGTAGAACTGGCCGGTGGGTTGATTGTCCTGGGTCGACCAGGTATTGCCGCCGTCGAGCGAAATGCTCGCGCCGCCATCGTTGGCGTTGACCAAGCTGTTGGAATTATTGGGATCGATCCATAGCGCATGATGATCGCCGTGGGTCGCGCTCACCAAATTGAAAGTCTTGCCGCCATCGACGGAGCGCAGCATGCCGGTATTCAGGGCGTACACCGTATCGATGGCATTCGGGTCCGCGTAAATCTTCGAGAAGTACCACGCGCGCTGGCGCACCCGCCCGTCATCGCTGACCCGGTGCCACCCTGCCCCGGCATCGTCCGAGCGGTATAATCCCCCTTCTTTCGCTTCGATCATGGCGTAGATACGCCGCGAGTCGACCGCGGAAATCGCGATGTCGATCCGGCCCAGAATCCCCTCAGGCAGTCCATGCCCGGTGAGTTGCGACCAGGTCAGCCCGCCATCCATCGATCGATATAGGCCGCTTCCGGGTCCGCCGCTGGAAAAATTCCAAGGCTGGCGGCGCACCTGCCACAGCGCGGCATAAATGATCTTCGGGTTGTGAGGGTCGGCGACCAGGTCGATGGCGCCGGTCTGCTCATTTTTATAAAGCACGCGATTCCAGGTTTTGCCCCCGTCGGTGGTGCGAAAAACACCGCGCTGCGTATTGGGGCCGAAGGCATGTCCCACTGCGGCAACCAAAACGACATTGGGATCGACCGGATCCACGATCACCGCGCCGATCTGCCGCGCATCGGTCAAACCCAAATCGCTCCAAGTCTTGCCGGCATCGGTCGATTTGAACACGCCCCCGCCCCAGGTCACGTCGCCGCGCATGTTGGCCTCACCCGTGCCGACATAGATGATGTCGGGATTGCTGCGAGCCACCGCGATGGCACCGATGGACGAGGACCTCACAGCGTCGAATATGGGCTTCCAGGTTGCGCCGGCATCAACGGTCTTCCAAACCCCGCCCGCGGCCGCGCCAAAATAGAAAACATTCGGTGAACCGGGGACGCCGGCCACGGCGACCGCACGGCCGCCGCGGAAGGGACCGATGCCGCGCCATTGCAGGGCGCTGTAAGCGCTTTCTTGCGGCGCGGCGCTCGATCCTGAATCTGCGGCCCACAGGTTGGGCGCGGAACAGGCGAGTGAGAGACCGGTCAACAAAACTTTGACGATTTTTACGATCACGCTGCTAGCTCTCCCAAGTTGCGATTCCTGAATTTGGCGCCTAGAAATCATACGCAGCACCGGCATAGATGCTTCGATCGCTGGCGGGTTCCAGCATTCCACCGAAAAGAAATACCCGCGAATAGTAGTGACGATTGGTGAGATTCGAAATACCGCCAAGGATTCTCAAATGCCCTGCTATGACGTAGTCTCCCGCCAGATCCACCACAGTGTACGTGGGAATATGGGCGGGGGTTGAGCCAATGGGCAGATCGCTATCCTGGAAATATTGAGATCCGACGGTGTCTACAACCAGACTGACCTTGTAGTGATTGTCCTCTCGCGCCGTGATGCCGGCTTTAAACACCCCGTGCGGCGCATACGCCGGAATCTTGCCCGTCTGGCCGGGGATGATGCTGCTCGTAAAGCGAGCGTCGAGCAGGCTCGCATTGGCAAACGCATCAAGGTGTAGATTCGACGCAATCGTCGAGAACAGGCGAAGCAGATCGTAGCGACCTTCCAGTTCCACCCCGCGACTGCGGGTATTACCCGTGTTGACATCGATTGTCTCGGTCTGCGTGAGATGCTCGGACTCAATGCGGTCTTTGACATTGACCTGAAACACACTCACGTCGTAGTAAAGCCCCAGGCTTGGCCACCCATGCACACCCGCTTCATAGGTCAGGTATTTGGTGGGATCCGGATTGTTCGTGGAGGAGAAATTGCTGAACGGACTCGCGATATCGAGATAGCGCAGCGGTCGGAACCCTTGGGAGATATTCAGGTAAGTCTCGTTGCCATGACCGAAATCATTGCCAATGCCGACGCCGAATAGCGGAATGTTCTTGGTGTAGGTTGCATTGACGAGCGATGGGTGCGGAGCGAGGGATTCCTGCGTGCTCAGTTCTTCATGGTCGAAGCGGGCGGAAGTGACCAGATGAAAGTACTTGAAGCGGAACACGTTTTCCGCGAACAGCGCGCCATAGGTGGTCTTACGCTCATCGTCGTAGAAAGCGATTCCCGATTCATCGTCCTTGTTGACGACCGGGTTCGTGGTATGCCACTCGTTGTACGGACTGCGAGAAGAATACAGCGTGTACCCAACCGTCAATGCGTCGCCGGCGCCCCAGCGATGCAGCCAGCGACCGTCGAGGCCGGTGTAGTTGAAGCGCTGACCGCTGAGTGTGGCGCCGGTGCCGGCGGGAGGAACACCGGCGTAAGTGTCCGAGCGTGTCCATAGATCCTGATAGCCCGACCATATCTTTTGGGTATAGGAGTCCTTGTCGCTGAATTTGTTCTCGTAGGTCAGCACAGTCGTGTAGCGATCCGCCCACAAACGATCGTCTGGCGTGGTGGTCTGATTCCGATTGGCGAGAAACTGCGCGCCGGTCATGAGACCTGCCAAACCGCTGTCGAGCGAGTAGGCATGAAAATCGATGCTCAGCTTCTGCGAGTCGAATTGATACCCAAGATGTAGATCGCCCGCATTCAGCACGTACCCGCCGTTCTGGCGTTGTCCGTCCGACTGACGGCGCGAATAGTCCGCCAGATAGTTCCAATTGCCGTTGGTGCCGGAGATCTTGTTGAAGCTGGAGAAGAGCGAGTTGCTTCCGCCGACCTGCTCAGTGGTCCCGGCAAGCGGGCGCGTGGAGGGCAGCTGGGAGATAAAGTTGATGACCGGCTGGGGTTCTGGGCCATATAGCAAACCTGACCCTGCACGGATCATCTGCACTGAGCCGATGGTCTGCGGCACCGGGATGTAATAAATGGTCGGGAAGCCGATCCAATCCATCTCCAACGGAATTCCATCCTGCATTAACAGGACGTATTCGCTTTCCTGCGGATTGCCGAGACCGCGGTAGCTCAAGTTCAACTCGGTCGGATTCTGTTGTTCTGCTAAGACAATGCCCGGCAGTCGGTCGAACAGTTCGCGTTGGTTGTTGTCAATGATGGTCGGCACGTCGTCAAGCTGCACGACGCTCGTTTTCTTTGTCACCGTAATCGTTGGCCCATCAACCTCGGGTAAGGAGTGCGCGTATCGGGTCCGCCTATTGAAAAGCCAGCGCTTACCCTCGACGTACACCGAGTCGATCGAGTCTTCCTGGTTTGCCCCCTTGGCCTTTTCCTTCGACGCGGGTTTTGGGGTCGACGCCGAATCGGGCGACGCGGCAGGGTTTCCGCTATCGGCGATTGCCACTGAAGATGAAGCCAACATCAGGCCGAGCAGCTGCACAGAAATTTTGGCGCGCACGCCTGGTTCAATTTCAATCACCAAATTACCCCGCAGCTTTTTCGACCTATCGAGTCAAGGTCGACAAGGATACTTGGTATTGAGCCGGGTGACTCAGTCCGTCCTGCTGCGACTTGCCATTGAACTGATGCAGATGAGGTGAATGATCGCGATGCCGTAGTCCGTGACACGAAGGTAAATCATGTGCCGCTCGACATTGCGGCGGCGACGCGTTGGCAGTGTCAGTCCCTGCCGCAGTGCATGACCTCGGCCGACTGTCGAATCCAGGGTCGCTGTTTCGTTGTAGCCTAGAGGGGTCGCTCTCAAACCCACGAACGGAGACAGACGATGGCCAAAAACGTAATTTGCCTTTGGTATGACGGCACGGCAGAGGATGCCGCCGGGTTCTACGCTCAGACCTTTCCAGACAGCGCCGTGACTGCGGTTCACCGCGCCCCGGGAGACTACCCGGACGGCAAACAGGGACAGGTGCTCACGGTCGAGTTTACGGTGCTTGGAGTGCCCTGCCTCGGCCTGAATGGCGGCCCGGCGTTCAGGCACTCTGAAGCCTTTTCATTTCAGATCGTCACCGACAACCAGGCCGAGACGGACCGCTACTGGAACTCAATCGTCAACAACGGCGGCGCCGAGAGCGCGTGCGGATGGTGCAAAGACAAATGGGGCTTATCCTGGCAGATCACCCCGCGCGCGCTGCTGGACGCAACGACCGATCCCGACCGTGCGGCCGCCAAGCGCGCGTTCGAGGCGATGATGAAAATGAAAAAGATCGACATTGCTGCGATTGAAGCGGCACGGCGCGGAACTGCTCGCGCCTAGATTGGCCCCGGGGGTTACACCGCGCTCGTTCGATGACCCGAACTCAATCGTAGAATGCGGGGAGTAGCCTAAGCTGGTCTGTTTGGCTTTTGTCGTGATTGATGAAGAACGTCGCCTTGTACGTTTCGATCAGCTGCCGGATTCTTGCCATTGAAGCGATTGATGCTGCCTTGTCGGTATTGAGGGACGGAACGATGTTCTTCACGAAATTCCCTTGCAAATGAACAACATCGCCGGACAGCATGATAAAGCCGGAGCTCTTTAGGTGGACCAGCAGCGACTGGTGGCCGGGCGTGTGTCCCGGCGTGGCGAGCAAAGTGACGCTCCCATCGCCGAACACATCGGTATCCCCGTCGATGAGCTGAAGCTTCTTCGGCGTTCCCAGTAGCTTGCGCGCCAGGGCCATCAATTGATTGACGTTGTCGTTCGGTCCGTTGGGGGAATGTATCCAGCTGTACTCCGCTCGTTGCATCAGAACTGTTGCGCTGGGGAACAACGCCATGTTGCCGATGTGGTCTCCATGCGTATGCGATATGGCTACACGGCCGATGTCACCGGGCTTTAAGCCGATTTCGGCAAGCTGAGCTGTGATCGACTTGTCGAGGTGATAGACAATGAGTTTCGGTAAGGTGGACCAACCTTTAGGATCGTTGAGCGCAGTTTCCGGAACACCGGTATCCCACAGCAGCCACTCGCCGCCATGCTTTATCAGCCAACAAGTCGAGGAGAATTCGATATCGCGTCCGAGGTTTTCGCCCGGCGTCCATACCGACTCGTCGTTTGCGAGCGAATGGCCACAATCCAACCTATAAAGTTTTTCCGCAACGCCGGCGCTGAGCGGATCAGGTAGCTTGGAGCCTGCGTTCGCATCTCGGGTGCCTTCCAACATGAACATGCAGGCAAGCGTGATAAATGCTGCAGCTACTCTTATATGTCTCAACATGACGGCCCCTCCTCTGCCTTCCGCGCATTCTAGACCTTTGCGGGTCGGCCGAGAGGCGGTGTCTTCGAGGCTAAATTCCATTTCAATCGATTCGCGAGTGTGATCGCAGCGACTCCGGGTTCAGACGAGGTTGATCGCGACGTCAATGTTGCCGCGGGTGGCTTTGGAATAGATGCAAGTCTGGTGTGTGGCGTCGACTAAAGCCTGGCCGGTTTCGCGCCCGATGCCTGGCAAGCTGACGTTGAGGCGCGCCTGAATGAAGCCCCTTGAGAGTTTCTGGCATTTGATCAGGACGCTAGCGTCACCGCGCAGCGCAATTTTCCGCCGCTTTTCTCTACCCTTCGCGTGATAAAGGAGTACGCTATAAATGTTGATTTTCGCGTCAACTTCTGTACAATCGTATTGATGTTTAAATCAACTACCCTCAAAGCTCTTTTGGATTCACTAACAGTTGCCGCCCGTAAGAAGGGACTAAACGATACCGCCTGGGCATCGGCGGCGGGCTTCAGTAAAGAAACGCTCTCCCGGCTGCGTCGGCGCAGTTCCTGCGATTTATCCACGCTGACGGCACTCGCCGGTGCCATAGGCGCTAGCTTATCCGTCACGGTCGCGGACCAACCGGCGGCCACCACCGACGGTCATTTCCCCCGCGAGTTGTCACGCGACTACGAGCGCCAACTGCTGGCGCTCTGTGCTTCCCGGAAACTCGACCCGGCTGCGTGGGCCGTCGCTGGCCCCGCGTTCTTTATGGCGGGCCTCGCCGTCATGCTTGCCGGCAATGCCGATTCGGATCGCCGCGGCCTACTCGAACTCGCCGAGCTGCTGCACCCCGGCGCCACCGATGTCGCCGTCTTCGCCCGTTGGTTGAAGCGCAGTCCGCTCCGTCCCTCGCGCTTCCTTCCTATGCTGGCGATGGAGAAAAGGCATGCAGCCTAATCGTGCGGTGCGGCCGGAATATCTCGCCGCTTTCACAGAACTCGTCCAGCGCATCGCCGCGCCGCTTCGCGAATTGCCAAAACGCGCCTTGCCCATCAAGATGTACGTGGCCGGCGGCGCGGCCATGCATTTTTACACCGGCGAGCGCATATCCAACGACGTCGATGCAGTATTTTCCAGGCTCATCGCGCTACCCAGCGACCTGGAAGTCGCTTACCAGGATCCCGATGGAGCCCCTCGACTGCTCTATTTTGACCGACAATACAACGACACTTTCGCCCTCATGCATGAGGATGCTTACGACGACTCGGTCCCGCTAACACTTAAGCGCATCGATGCCTCCGTGCTCGACGTCCGACTACTCTCCGCGCTCGATCTCGCGGTTAGCAAAATCAGTCGCTTCTCCAGCCAAGACCGCGACGACATCACCACGCTCGCCAAGCACGGTTTGATCAAATCGGCAGCACTGCGCCGTCGTTCCGAACAGGCGATGGAAAACTACGTTGGCAATCTCGAAACCCTCAAAAGCGTGATCGATCTTGCCTGCCGCATCGTGCAAGATGCCGAGCAACGTAATTCTCGGAATCAGCCGCGCTAAACCAGCGCGGGCCAATCAGCGAGATGGGAACCCGCTCATCCCGACGTTGCGTCAGGCAATGGAACTTTCGCATCAGCTGAATATTTCCGCATGTGACCCCTACGTTATAGGGTGTGCAATTAACCAGCGGGCATTTACCAAACTCTCGCGGATTGCTTGAAGTCGCCCTAGTTGGCTTTGAAGCTTTGTTTCAGCTCATTTGCCCCGAGGCTAGAGAAAAGTGGCGGAAAATTGCGCTGCGCTGTGACGCTGGCATCCTGATTGACTACCAGAAACTCTTTCTTGTCTTCACTCCAGGCCGGCCAATTGGGCAAGCCCGAAGCGTTTGGGTTACTTGTCTTTGCGAAGTTGGTCCAATAGGTTTGCAGCAGGTCGGACAGCGACGCATCATCGGCAGTTGAAGGAAGCCACTGCCATTCTCGGTCTCGCAGACTACCGAAAACGTAAGGCACCTCCAAACTATGAAACGCGCCCAGTTCAGCCTC
>DATHFB010000186.1:0-2436 GCA_035318305.1 Steroidobacteraceae bacterium
ATCGACCAGGAATGTTCGCGCAGAAATCCCGGCATTTATTGCGCGCCGCCGGCGCCTCCGGTGGGTGCCCCGCGCACCGGAGGCCCCGTGCGAATCGGGTCCGTGAGAAATCCAACCTTGGACGCACCCGCTTTTTGCAGCAGGACCATGGCGCGCACCACCGTACCGTAGGGCACCGTGGTATCCGCCTTGACCAGCACCGGCGTTTGCGGATCGCGGCGCAGGAGCGCGGCCGTGCGCGAGCTCACCGTCGATTCCGCAACGGGCTGGTCTTGGTTTTGGCCAAAATTGATGAACAAGCGGCCTTTCGAGTCGATGGTCAGAATCAGCGGCTCGTGCTTTGCCAGGAAATCCGCATCGATGGGCTTGGCGCCCGCCTCCGGCAGGTCAACCTTGACGCCCTCTTTGAGCAAGGGCGCGGTGATCATGAATATGATCAGCAGCACCAGCATGACGTCGATGTACGGCACGACATTGATCTCGGCCATTAGTCGTCGACGGCGATGCGGCGCCGGCATCTGCGCTACACCTGCGCCCGGGTCGAGCCGTGGCGCTGCAAAATCGTCGAAAACTCTTCGGTGAAAGTATCGAAACGAAGTTCCAGGCGGCTGACTTGATCGGCAAGGCGGTTATAAGCCACCACGGCCGGGATTGCCGCGAATAGTCCGACCGCGGTCGTGACCAATGCTTCGGCAATTCCGGGTGCGACGGCCGCCAGCGTTGCCTGCTGCACGTTGCCCAGGTTGTGGAACGCACTCATGATGCCCCACACCGTGCCGAACAAACCGACATACGGGCTCGTGGAGCCGACCGTGGCCAACATCGCCAGGTGCTGCTCCAGGCGATCGAGTTCGCGCAATTGCGCCACGCGCATCGCGCGCCGAGCGCCGTCCAACAACTGTTCCGGCGGCGTGCCCTGTTGACGCAAGCGGCTGAACTCACCGAATCCAGACTCGAAAATGCTCTGCAGGCCCGTGCCCGCACGCCCCTTGGTTTCGATGCCGCGGTATAGAGTGGCCAGATCGCCGCCCGACCAAAATGCGGTTTCAAATTTCTCGGCCTGGCGGCGCGATTTTCCGATCACCTGGCTTTTGCGAAAGATGACCGCCCAGGAAGCCACCGAGGCTGCCACCAGCAGTGCCACCACACCCTGTACGATGGGACTCGCTTCGAGCACCAGGCTCCAAACCGACAAATCATTGGGCATTCCGCCACTCCGTGAAAAGATCCTTGGGGATGGCACGTGGTTTCAACGTGCCGGAATCGAGGCAGGCGACACGCACCGTAGCATCGATCAACTGCTCATCGCCGCGCATAATGGTTTGCTTGAAATGTATTGTGGCACCGGCGAGACGCTGCAGTTCCGCCGTGACGAGAATTTCATCATGCAGCACGGCGGGCCGCAGAAAATCGACGCCGATGTTGACCACGACGAACTGCACCTGCCGGTCTGTGCGCAACCTCTGCTGGTCGACAGCCATGGACCACAGCCAATCGGTTCGGCAACGCTCCATGAACTTCAGATAGTTCGCGTAGTACACCACGCCGCCCATGTCCGTATCTTCGTAATACACCGTGTATGTATGGGTGTAGCGCGGCGCTGCAGACACTACTGGCCATCCCGGAACAACGGCAGATTCAAATCGCGCTCGATGACGGGAGCGGCCAAGCCGAAATGCGCATAGGCCGCGCGGGTGGCGACCCGCCCGCGCGCGGTGCGCATCAAGAATCCTTGCTGAATGAGGTAAGGCTCGATGACATCTTCGATGGTGCCGCGCTCCTCGCTCATGGCGGCCGCGAGGCTGTCGACGCCCACCGGACCGCCTTCAAATTTTTCGATCACCGTCAGCAGCAACTTCCGGTCGAGCATGTCGAATCCTTCCGGGTCGACCTCCAGCATGGTGAGCGCCGCCAGCGCAACCTCGCCGCTGATGATGCCGGCCGCCTTGACCTCGGCGAAATCGCGCACGCGGCGCAACAGTCGATTGGCAATGCGCGGCGTACCGCGCGATCTTTCCGCGATTCGATCCGCGCCGTCGGGCTGCAGGTGCAGTTTCAATATCGATGCGCTGCGAATGACGATCTTGGTCAATTCCTCGGTGGTGTAGAACTCCAGCCGCTGCACGATGCCGAATCGATCGCGCAGCGGCGAGGTGAGCAAGCCCGCGCGCGTCGTGGCGCCGACCAGGGTAAATGGCGGCAGATCCAGTTTGATCGAGCGAGCGCCGGGGCCCTCGCCGATCATGAGATCTAGTTGCGAGTCCTCCATGGCGGGGTATAGCACCTCCTCCACCACGGGACTCAAGCGATGTATCTCATCCACAAAGAGCACGTCCCGCGGCTCCAGATTGGTGAGCAACGCCGCCAGATCGCCGGCGCGCTCGAGCACGGGCCCCGATGTTTGACGCAAATTCACCTTTAGTTCATTGGCGATGA
>DATHFB010000187.1:0-3440 GCA_035318305.1 Steroidobacteraceae bacterium
AACCGCCTGGCATCGGCCTCGTGCTCGAAACCAACGACGATGTCGTCGGCGTAGCGCACGATGATGACGTTCCCATGGGCATGGCGTTTCCGCCATTGGTCCGCCCACAGATCGAAGACGAACCCTCCGTGCCAATGACAATGAGACAGCGACCCCCTGGAAGTTTACCCTTGAGGACGCGCGGGATCTCTCTCAGCCATGCCCATGCCATTGACCCAACTCGACACGGCGGCCGGTGCCGTCACAAACGGAGGCCGCCGGCCGACGATCGTGGCGGCACCGGCTGCCGTGTCGCCAGCAATTTCCGCACGCCCCCGCCGCCGGACCTTCACCGTCCAGGACAAGCTGCGCATCCTGGCCGAAACTGACGGTGCCGCCGACACTGGGCAGATCGGCGCCATTCTGCGCCGCGAAGGCCTTTACTCGTCCATTCTCGGCGACTGGCGCCGGCAACGCGAGGCCGGAGCCATTGGCGCGCTGGCGCCCGCGAGGCGCGGTCCGAAAATCGCCGAACTCAACCCCCTCGCGGCCGAACTTGCGCTCTCGCGAAAGGACAATGCCCGCCTCACGCTGCGCCTCGCCCGCGCCGAAGCCATTATCGAAGTTCAAAAAAAGTTGCCGACCTGCTGGGCATCCCGCTGGCCCAGAGCGACAGCGAGCCTTGACCGAGGCGGCCGTCGCGTTCGCACCGGCCAACGGCGTTTCGATCGTCGCGGCCTGTGCCGCGCTCGGAGTTTCACGCGCCAGCGTGATGCGCGGACGGGCACGGCTGAGCGCGCCGCCGGCGATCACCCGGCCGCGGCCGAGATCGGCCAGAGCGCTGACCGGGCCACAACAAGATGCGGTACTCAATCTGCTGCACGCGCCGCGCTTCGCCGATCAGGCACCGGCGGAAATCCACGCCACACTACTGGATGTGACTACAGGTGCTCCATCCGAACCATGTATCGTCTTCTGAACCAGAACCATGAGGTCCGGGAACGCCGCGCCCAATTGCGCCACCCGGCTTATCAAAAGCCGGAACTTTTGGCGGAGAGCCCCAATCAGGTCTGGTCGTGGGATATAACCAAACTGAAAGGCCCGGCCAAATGGAGCTACTTCTATCTTTATGTGATCCTCGACATCTACAGCCGCCGTGTGGTTGGCTGGTGTGTCGTGGATTCGGAAAGCGCCGCTCTGTTCAAAACTTTGTTCGACGAGACCCTTACGAAACATGACGTGATCCCAGGCCAGCTGACGCTACATGCCGATCGCGGTGGACCAATGAAAGCCAAGGCCACCGCGTTTCTGCTCAGCGACCTTGGTGTCACCCGCTCGCATAATCGCCCGCACGTCTCCAACGACAACCCGTTCTCGGAGAGCCACTTCAAGACGCTCAAATATCAGCCGCGATTCCCAAAATCCTTCGGTTGCATCGAAGACGCCAGAAGCTTCCCCTCTGTGTCAGACCAGTTGCCGCCTACATAGGATTGGAACCTTTGAGGGCGCGGATATCAGGAAGTGGCACGATACGGTCAGAAGTTCAAAGAGCGCGTGGTCGCGCGATTGTTGCCGCCGGAGAGTTCACCGGTGGCAGCGGTTTCACAGACGGTTGGGATCAGCACTGGGACGCTTGAGCGTTGGCGTGCTGAGGTCCTGGCCAAACCTTCAGGTGATGAGGCACGGCACTGGACCCCGGCGGCGCGGTTGGAAGCCGTGATCGTGACGGCGGCGATGAACGAGGCCGCCCGAAGCGCGTGGTGTCGCGAACACGGTGTGTATCCGACCGAACTGGAAACCTGGAAGCAGGATGCGATTGGCGGCCTGGGCGCGCCCCGCGAGTCTGAAAGCGCGGAGGTGAAGCAAGATCGTCGGCGGATCAAGGAGCTTGAACGGGAACTGCATCGCAAGGACAAGGCCCTGGCCGAAACGGCCGCCTTGCTCGTGCTATCAAAAAAACTGCATGCGATCTTCCACGAAGGCGAGGACGCATGACCCGCCTGGAAGATCGCCAGATCCTGATTGACCAGATCGCCGAGGCCCGCGCCAACGGTGCCCGGCAGGCGCCCGCCTGTGTTTTGGCGGGAGTCGATCCGCGCACCATCCAACGCTGGCGGAAGAACGACGGTCTGACACACGGCGACCGGCGCCCGGACGCGATCCGGCCAGCGCCGTCGCATACCCTGACCGAGGACGAACGGGCAAGGATTGTTGAAGTCGCGAACGAACCCCGCTTCGCCGAAACCCCGCCCGCCCGGATCGTTCCGATGCTGGCCGACGAAGGCATCTATATCGCCAGCGAATCCAGCTTCCATCGGGTGCTGCGCGCACATGGTCAGATGAGCCGCCGGGGCCGCGCCAGGCCACCGCGCCGGTCGCGTCCGCCAACCACGCATGTCGCCGTCCGGCCGGGGGATGTCTGGTGCTGGGATGTGACGTTCCTGCCCGCGACCGTGCAAGGACGATGGTTCTATTTGTACCTGATCCTCGATCTCTACAGCCGGAAGATCGTCGGCTTCGAAGTGCACGAAACCGACAGCGCCGACCATGCCGCGCATCTGGTCCGGCGCACCGCGCTCGCCGAGGGCGCCCATGCCATGCCGGTGAAGCCCGTTTTGCATGGCGACAACGGCGCGACCCTGAAAGGCACCACGGTTCTGGCCATGTTGCACTGGCTCGGCATCGAACCGTCTTACTCACGGCCGCGCGTCAGCGACGACAATCCGTACGCGGAAGCCGTGTTCCGCACCGCCAAATACCGGCCAGAATTTCCGGTCAAAGGCTTCGCCGGACTGGATACGGCGTGGGAATGGGCGGCGCGGTTTGTCGGCTGGTACAACAATGTCCATCGGCACAGCGGCATCAAATACGTGACCCCGGCACAGCGCCATGCCGGTCACGACCGCCCCGTGCTCACGGCCCGGCACGAACTTTACCAACGTGCCCGCCAGGCCAATCCGCGGCGCTGGAGTGGCGGAACCCGCGACTGGACGCCGGTCGCGGCGGTCACACTTAATCCGGAGCGCGACATCCGTATCCAGACGGCTTCGCCTCGAAAGCAGCTTTTCGGTTCGGCCAAAGCGCCTGCTTTCCCGTCCCGGCCTGATAATGCATCAGCCGTGGCGCGCAACGCCGGGGAAGAGAGGAGCACAGCCGCCCGGAGCCACGCACAGCGCCCGCTTCGGCGCGAGCATGGCGAGGACGGCGCGCACCGGACCTTCCCCGAAGTGAGCACCATGGCCCAATCCGGGTCAGCCGGTGGATCAGGCCATCGCCGGACGTCCGGTCAAGCGGGAGGGGCTGGATAAACGACAGTCGTTACGAAATGCGAGCGGCAACTTGCTTGACACTCACCGCTCCAGCGCAGACACAGCTGCCATCAATTCAGATGGCGGCTTGGCCCATCGCATGGCAGCCGCACGCCTCGCTGAGGCTGTTCTTTCTTCAGCCGTCATATTCGC
>DATHFB010000188.1:0-6570 GCA_035318305.1 Steroidobacteraceae bacterium
CGTGATATCGCCGCTCCATTGAGCTCGCAGCGCTTCGCATACCAGCAGCGGTCCTAGGTCTGAGCCGCCGATGCCGATGTTCACGACGTGCCGGAACTTTTTGCCGGTGACGCCGACTTTTTTGCCGCTGCGCACCGCGCCGGCAAAGGCCGCCAGCTTGCGGCGCGAATCCTTGACCTCGGCCTGGATGGCGGGTGAACCCGCAAAATCCGAGCGCAGCGCGGTATGCAGCACCGCGCGATGCTCGGTGCTGTTGATTGAATCGCCGCGAAACATGGCGGCAATGCGCTCCGGGAGATCAACCGCACGCGCCAAATCAAATAGCAGCGACAACGACTGCTGCGTGATGCGCTGGCGCGAAATATCCAGCAGCCAGGTGTCGTGCTGAAAGTGAAAATTTTGCCAACGTTTAGGATCCGCAGCCGACAGGTCTCGCAGGTGAACTTTGGACATGTCTTTGGCATGCGCCGCGACCGCGCCCCATGCCGGCAGAGAGGAGTTCAATTGGCTCATGACTAGTACCGACTCATGAAGATTGCGGGTGATAATAGGCAAGATACCACTCGACGAACTGCTTCACACCCGTTTCCAGGTCGGTGCAAGGCCGGTATCCGACGTCCCGGGCCAGGGCTTCCACATCGGCCCAGGTATCCGGCAGATCGCCCAATTGCATCGGCAAGAGATTTTTCTGCGCTTTTTTCCCCAAGCATTGTTCCAACACTTCGATATAGCGCAGCAGCGCGACGGGTGTCTGATTGCCGATATTGTAAATCCGATACGGCACGTCACTGGTGCTGGGATTGGGATGATCGGAATCCCATGCCGGATCCGGCATCGCCACGTGGTCGACGGCAGCGAGCACACCCTTGACGATGTCGTCCACATAGGTGAAATCGCGCTGATGGTAGCCGTCGTTGAACACATCGATGGGAAGGCCGGCGAGGATATTCTTGGTGAACAGGAACAGCGCCATATCCGGCCGCCCCCAAGGACCGTAGACCGTAAAGAATCGCAAGCCCGTGGTCGGCAACCGGTATAGCGACGAATAACTGTGTGCCATCAATTCGTTCGCTCGCTTGGTGGCGGCGTATAGCGTCAAGGGGTGATCGACACCTTGCCGCTCGGAGAAGGGCATATGCGTGTTCGCGCCATACACCGAGCTGGTGGAGGCATAGACCAAGTGCTCGACTTGGGTACGGCGGCAACCTTCGATGACTTGCAAGAATCCGGTGATGTTGCTGTGCACATAGGCATGCGGATTCTCGATGGAATAGCGCACGCCGGCCTGCGCGGCCAAGTGCACCACGCGCTGAAACTGCTCCGCTCGGAACAGCGTCTCCATGGCTTCACGATCCGCAACATCCGACTTCACGAATCGAAACTGCGGATAATCGTTCAATATGTCGAGGCGGGCCTGCTTCAGCGCGGGATCGTAGTAGGCATTGAGATTGTCGAGCCCGACAACCTCATCGCCTCGCTCGAGCAGCAGCCGCGCCGTGTGAAAGCCGATGAAACCGGCAGCGCCGGTCACGAGCAGCTTCACAATTGTCGCCACACCGTTTTGCCGGAGGAAGCCTTGTCGAGCAACGCGAGGATGTGCTCATGGGCAGCCGCCTCTTCCTCATTGGCATTGATCACCACGATGCGGATGTCGGTCGGCAAGCGCATCGGCGCGGCGTGGCGTGCGCGGCTGCGCACTGTGTCGGACTCGGCGCTCAAAGTGAGGCTGCCCTGCCCGCCCGTCATCGCCAGGTACACTTCGGCGAGGATGCGCGCGTCCAGCAGCGCACCATGATATTCGCGATGCGAATTGTCCACCGAGTACCGCTTGCAGAGCGCATCCAAGCTGTTGCGCTGTCCGGGATGCATTTGCCGCGCGAGCGCCAGCGTGTCGAGCACCCGGCATAGATCCGCCACGCGGTGCGCGGCGTCGATGCGCATCAGTTCGGCGTTCAAGAAGGCGACGTCGAAGGGCGCATTGTGGATGATCAATTCCGCGTCGCGAATGAATTCCAGGAACTCGAGGTGCACCTGCGAGAACGTCGGTTCCTTGGCCAGCCGCTCGCGCGTCAGACCGTGCACCTGAACCGCGCCTTCTTCGATGTCGCGCTCGGGATTCAAGTATTGGTGGAAGCGTCTGCCGGTCAGGCGCCGATTGAACAACTCCACGCAACCGATTTCGATGACACGGTGCTGCTGTTCAACTTCAAGACCGGTGGTTTCAGTATCGAGAACGACTTGGCGCATTCTGAATCTTACCGCACTGCCAACATGCGATCGATCGCATCATTGGCGAGCTGATCGACGTATTCATTGCCTTCATGCCCCGAGTGTCCCTTCACCCAGATCCACTGAACATCGTGGTTCCCGGCGGCCGCGTCCAGCAACTGCCATAGATCTTGATTTTTCACCGGTTCGCGCGCCGCGGTGCGCCAGCCGCGCGCCTTCCAATTCGGCAGCCATTCGGTGATGCCTTGAAGCACGTACTTGGAATCGGTATACAACTTGACCGCGCAGCGCCGCTTCAAGGCATTCAAGCCTCCGATGGCTGCGCTGAGCTCCATGCGGTTGTTGGTGGTCGCCGCTTCCGATCCCGAGACCTCTTTGCGCTCCTTGCCCGAAACCAGCAGTGCGGCCCAGCCTCCTGGGCCTGGGTTACCGCGACACGCGCCATCCGTGAAGATCTCGACTTCGGTCATGGCCCAACTTTGTGGGTCGGCTCGGGGGCCCCGACCAGCACCCGCTGTCGCACGCGCCGACGCGGCCGTATCAGGGTCAAGGTGGGTACACGTTTGCGTGCTTTCAGCAAATAGCCGCCGGCGGTCAAAGGACGCCGCGGCCGCACGTCGATCGCGCCGCCTTTCAAGGGCAGAAAGCCCAGATAGCCGAGAACACTGTCGACATCAAAACCCAGCAGCGCGACCCAATCCCGCAATCGTCGCTCCGACAGCATGCGCTGCGTGCCCGGAGGAAATGCCGGCCTTTCCCAGTACTGAGCAAATCGGCGGCGCGCGCCCCAACCGCTGAATGGATTGAAACCGCAAATCAGCAGGCAGCCTTCCGCGGTGAGCACGCGCTCCGCCTCCCGCAGCACGGCATAGGGGTCCTCGACCAGTTCGAGCGTGTGCGGCAACACGATGGCATCAATGGAATCGGATCTGAAAGGCAGCGTATCGAGGGGCGCGCACAGCGTGACCCCAGGGGTGAGCTCGGGCGCCAACAGGGTCGCATGTTGCGTGCGCGCGCCATCCAGCATATGGCGCTTCGGTCCCCACGCGCCGACTTGCAACAGCTCGAAGCCAAAAACGTTGTCGAGAGCCAACGTCGCCAACGCCGCTTCCTCGCGCAGTACGCGTGCCCCCAAAGGGCCCTCGAACCAGTCGCGTACCGTAGGCTCAGGCGTCGATTCCAACTTGAGACTCCTCCACAAAAACACTAGCGAAGTTCTAATGTTACAGGTTAAATACGCCGCAAAATGTCAATCCATGCAATGCATCTTAACGTACGCCCGGTACGCGCATTTTCCGACAATTATATCTGGCTGATCGAATCGCCGAAGCTGCCGGCCCAGGTGATTGCCGTGGACCCGGGCGAAGCCAAGCCCGTGATCGCCGAGCTCGAGCGCCGCAACTTGCGGCTGGCGGCCATATTACTGACTCACCATCATCAGGATCATATCGGGGGCGTGCCGGAATTGCTGCGCTTAGGCTCAGTGCCCGTGATCGGCCCCGATGACGAGCGCATCACACAACGGACCCGCACCGTCCGCGATCGGGATCACTGCGAGTTGCCGGACTTGGGACTTAGCTTCGAGATTTTACAGATACCTGGGCATACCTTAAGTCACATCGCATTTTGGGGGCATGACGCGCTATTTTGCGGAGATACGCTTTTCAGCGCGGGCTGTGGCCGGATGTTCGAGGGTACGCCAAGGCAGATGAATGCTTCGTTGAACCGCTTGCGGGACCTGCCGCCCGAAACTCGAGTATTTTGCGGCCACGAATACACCGCGGCCAATTTGCGCTTCGCCTTGACGGTGGAGCCGGACAATGGCGCGGCGCTCGAATACCAGCAGAGCGTGAATCGCATGCGCGCGGCCGGCGATCCGAGTCTGCCGTCAACCTTGAGTTTGGAGATCCGAGTGAATCCGTTTTTGCGTTGCGACAAAGCCAGCGTGCGCGCGGCCGCCGAGACGCATGCGGGAAAGATGCTCGCGGAGCCCTCCGACGTATTCGGCGTGTTGCGCGCCTGGAAGGATCAGTTCCGCTAGCGGAATACTCATGACACCGAACAAACGACAATTCTTTCTCGGCTGCACCGCCCTGTTGCTGGCTGCCTGTGCGCACCAGCCGGTGGCGCCCCCGAAGCGCGAGCCCATCGTGATGCCGGCGCCCGCCGCAGAGACTCCCATCGCGCCGTCCGATACCGGACCGGTTCTCGGCGCAACGCCGACACTCACCATGCCGCGGGAATGGCAGCATCACAACGGCGAGGACTACGACGATTTGTTCGACCGCATGCGCGCCGGCTTCGCTTTCGATGAAGTCCAGGAGCCCGCGATCGACGTGCAACTGGCTTGGTTTGAGCACAATCCGGATTATCTGGAGCGGGTATTTCAACGTGGTCAGCGCTACCTGTACCACATCATCACGGAAGTGGAAGCGCGCGGTATGCCGTTGGAGTTTGCATTGCTCCCCGTCGTGGAGAGCGCGTTCGAGCCCTTTGCCTACTCCAGAAGCCGTGCCGCCGGGCTGTGGCAATTCATTCCCGACACCGGCTCGCGCTTCGGCCTGAAACGCGATTGGTGGTACGACGGCCGGCGCGACGTGATCGAATCGACGCGCGCGGCGCTCGATTATCTGCAGGCACTGCATGACCAATTCAACGGCGATTGGCTGCTGGCGATCGCCGCGTACAACGTCGGTGAGAACAGCGTGCAGCGCGAAATGGATTTCAACCGGGCCAACGGCAAACCGGCGGATTTTTGGCATTTGCGGCTCCCCGCCGAAACTCGCGCCTACGTGCCGAAGTTGCTCGCCTTGAAGCGCCTGATGGCGGAACCGGAGCGCTACGGCTTGGAGTTCGCAGTTATTCCCAATGAGCCCTACTTCGCGCTCATCGACACAGACTCGCAAATCGACATGAAAATCGCCGCGCAGCTCGCCGGCACCAGCTACGACGAACTGGTGGCGCTGAACCCGGGCTATAACCGCTGGGCCACGGATCCGGATGGTCCGCACCGCATATTGGTGCCCATCGATAACGCCGATGCGTTCGATGCGGCGCTGAAAACCTTGGGACCCGATGATCGCGTGCGCTTTGCCAGCCACGAAGTCGGCCGCAAAGAGACGCTGCTGATGATTGCCAAGCAATTCGGCACCACGCCTGTCGTGATCTCGAAGATCAATGATTTGAAGGACGGCAAAATCACTGCCGGCCAGACTTTGAAAATCCCGGAGATCAGCGGGCAGCTGCCCGACAAGGTCCTGCTGGCGGCCTCGCGAGTCGACCGGCCGGAAACGGACCTGGGCGGCCGCAGGCAGCGGCAAATCGTCTATCGCGTGCGGGCCGGTGAGACCTTGAGTTCCATTGCACGCCGCCACGGCATGCCGGTGAGCACGCTCGCGCGGTTGAACAACTTGGGTGCGCAGGACACGCTGGTGAAGGGGCAGCGATTGGTGATCAAGGCGAGTGCCCGGCGCCTTCGCGACGAGGGCGTCGTCTCCGGACGCCGCTTGCTCTATACGGTGCGAAGAGGCGACACTGTCTACAGCATTTCGCGCCAGTTCCAGGTCTCGGTATCGCAGCTGAAGAGCTGGAATGGCCTGAACGAGCACCATCAGATCAAAGCCGGAAAGCGACTGGTGATGTACGTCGATTCGAACCGGCAGCAGGGGTAGAACAAATTATGGGATTTCTGAAGGGCAAACGCGCACTGATCGTGGGCCTCGCCACCGATCGCTCGATTGCTTGGGGCATCGCGCAGGCGATGCATCGCGAAGGAGCGGAGCTGGCCTTCGCGCATATCGAACGCATGACGGATCGGGTCGTGCCGCTCGCCAAACAACTAGGATCGGACATCACCTTTGTGATGGACGTCGCCGCCGATACGGAGATTGAAAAAGGCTTCGGTTTCTTGAAAACTTGCTGGCCGCATTTCGATATTCTGGTGCACGCCGTTGCGTTTGCCACCCGCGAGGCGCTCACCGGGGATTTCATCAGCGCCACTACACGCGACAATTTTCGCGTCGCGCACGACATCTCCAGCTACAGCCTCACGGCCTTGGCCCGCGCCTCGCAGCCCTTCATGCAGGGCCGGGCCGGGTCCATCGTCGCATTGAGTTACCTGGGTGCGGTGCGCTCCATCCCGGGCTACAACGTCATGGGGCTGGCCAAAGCCAGTCTCGAAGCCAATGTGCGCTTTCTGGCCGCCGATTTGGGGCCTCAGGGCATCCGGGTCAATGCCATTTCGGCAGGGCCGATTAAAACCCTCTCCGCCGCAGGGATACCGGGCTTGCGCAAAATGCTCAGTCACGTGGCGTCCGCCGCTCCCATCAGGCGCAACGTGAC
>DATHFB010000189.1:0-3735 GCA_035318305.1 Steroidobacteraceae bacterium
GGAGCGTCAGTCGAAACGCTGGTATGTGCACGGCATCTTCGCTTAAGGGCCCTTCGTGTACGCCGAACTGCACACCTTGAGTAATTTTTCTTTTTTGCGCGGCGCTTCGCAGCCCGAAGAACTGGTCGCGCAGGCCAAGGCTTTGAATTACAGCGCACTGGCGCTCACCGATGAATGCTCGCTGGCGGGCGTGGTACGCGCCCACGTCGCCGCAAAAGAACATGGATTGCCGCTGATCATCGGCACCGAATTGAAATGCCTAGCCGCAGGGCGCCCGCAGGGCGAGGGCCAGGATGGCCCGAGTCAACTCAAGCTCGTGGTGCTGGCAACCGACCGGGCAAGCTATGGCGCCATGAGCCGCGTGATCAGCAAAGCACGCCGTGCTACCCGCAAGGGATGTTATGCGCTCGCGCGCGCCGATCTGGAGGATGCACTCGCCGGATGTTTGATCATCTGGCTGCCGCGCGCGGACAAAGCGGCCTGGCAAGGTCAGGAGGAGGAGGGCCGCTGGCTGCGAGAGCGCTTCGCGGGACGCTTATGGATAGGCGTGGAACTCACGACCAGCGGCCATGATATGCGGCGTTTGGAACTGCTCGAAGCGCTGGGCAAGAAGCTTGAGCTGCCGTGCGTGGCCGCGGGCGATGTGCATATGCATCGGCGCAGCCGCCGTGCCTTGCAGGATGTGTTGACGGCGATTCGCTTGGGGCAGCCGCTGCAAGCCGCCGGTTACGCCTTGTACCCGAACGGCGAGCGCTCGCTGCGCTCCTTGCAGCGCTTGAGTGAGCTGTATCCCGCGCCGCTGCTGGCGCAAACACTGCAAATTGCCGAACGTTGCACTTTCAAGCTCGATGAGTTGCGTTACGAGTACCCGGAAGAAATCGTGCCCCCGGGAGAAACTCCCACGAGTCATTTGCGGGCGCTGACGATGCGAGGCTGCGCCTATCGATGGCCGGCGGGCGCGCCCGCCGCCGTGCGCGAGAACATCGAGCATGAATTGCGATTGATCGAAGAGCTCAAATTCGAGCCGTTTTTCCTGACCGTGCACGATGTCGTCGAATATGCGCGTTCGCAAAAAATCCTCTGTCAAGGACGGGGCTCCGCGGCCAACTCGACGGTCTGCTACTGCTTGCGCATCACGGAGGTGGATCCGTCGCGCATGTCCATGCTGTTCGAGCGTTTTATTTCCAAGGAGCGCAACGAGCCGCCCGATATCGATGTGGACTTCGAGCACGAGCGGCGTGAAGAGGTCATTCAATATATCTATGGAAAATACGGACGCGAACGCGCGGCACTGGCTGCCACCGTGATTTGCTACCGTCCGCGCAGCGCCTTGCGCGACGTGGGCAAGGCCTTGGGGCTTGATCTTGCGCAGGTCGACAAGCTCGCGCGCGGCATGCAATGGTGGGACGGCCAGCGCATCGATCCGGACCGCATTCGTGCCTCAGGGTTCGATCCTGACGATCCGCTGATCGCACGCCTCATCGCGCTCACGGCGGAAATTTTAGGATTTCCCCGCCATCTGTCGCAGCACGTGGGCGGCTTCGTCATCGCCCGCGGCCGGTTGGATGAACTCGTACCCATCGAGAATGCAGCGATGCCCGAGCGCACGGTGATCGAGTGGGATAAGGATGATCTTGATGCGCTGGGGCTGCTGAAGGTGGATGTGCTGGCTTTAGGGATGCTGACCGCGATACGGCGGACCTTCCGCCTGGTCAATGAATTCGGCGGCTCCGCCGCCGGCGCGGGGGAACTCGAGCTGGCCAGCGTACCGAGTGAAGATCAGGCCGTGTACGACATGATTTGCCGCGCCGACACCGTCGGCGTGTTTCAAATCGAATCGCGGGCCCAAATGTCCATGCTGCCGCGCCTGCGGCCGCGGAATTTTTACGATCTCGTGATCGAAGTGGCCATCGTGCGTCCCGGCCCCATTCAAGGCGAGATGGTGCACCCGTATTTACGCCGCCGCAGCGGCGAAGAAGAGGTGACCTACCCCAGCAAAGAAGTGGAGGCGGTGCTCAAGCGCACGCTTGGCGTGCCGATTTTTCAGGAGCAAGTCATGCAGTTGGCGATCGTCGCTGCCGGATTTTCTCCGGGTGAAGCGGATCGGCTGCGCCGTGCCATGGCCGCGTGGAAGCGCAAGGGAGGGTTGGAGCCTTTCCAAAAACAATTGATCGACGGCATGCGCGCGAAGGGCTACTCGGAAAGTTTTGCAGAGCAGATCTTCAAGCAGATTCTGGGATTCGGCGAATATGGATTTCCGGAATGCGTCGTTGGCGAGACGCGTGTGGTAGACGCCGATACGGGAAGATGGGTGAGCATTGACGAAGTCATCAGTGGACAGGCGCGCCTCGATTACACCCTTGCCTGCGACGCTGAACTGCATTTGAGAAAACGCAAAGTGCTGCGCGTAATCCGCAGTGGTGTGAAGCCGGTATGGCGTCTACGCACGGCTCTGGGCTATGAGATTACCGCAACGGCGGAACACCCCTTCATGACGATGGCGGGTTGGCGCCAGCTGGGAAAGCTCAAGGTTGGGGATCATGTGGCCACGGCGCGTGCGGTGCCGGACTTGGAGTCTTCCGATGTCTACTGGGACAAAGTGGTCGAAATCAAAGCCGCCGGAAACCGAGAAACGTACGACTTGAAGATCGAAGGCGATCATAATTTCGTGGCAAATAATTTCGTTGTCCACAACTCCCATTCAGCAAGCTTCGCCCTCCTGGTCTACACCTCCGCATGGCTGAAGCACTACGAGCCGGCGGCGTTTTGCGCCGCGCTGATCAACAGCCAGCCGATGGGCTTTTATGCGCCGGCGCAATTGGTGCGCGATGCGCGCGCGCATGGCGTTGAAGTGCGTGCCGTGGACGTGACGATCAGCGGCTGGGATTGCACGCTCGAGCGGCGCGAGGATGGCCGTCCCGCCTTGCGCTTGGGCCTGCGTCTCGTCAAGCATTTATCGCAAGAGGGCGCTGCGCGGCTGCTGGCCGCGCGGGCAGCGCGCAATTTTGACGGCATTGCGGATTTGGCCGAGCGCGGCGCACTCGATCGGCGTGATCTCGAAGCTCTTGCCGCTGCGGACGCACTGACGAAACTGACCGGGCATCGGCATCGCGCGGTATGGCAGGTCACGGGCGTGGAGCGTGCGCTGCCTTTGCTGCCCGCGGCAACGGCAGTCGATGAGGGTATTCCGCTGCTGCGCGCGCCGCGGGAGGGCCAGGACATCGTTGCCGACTATGGCAGCGTGGGCTTGACGCTGCGCCGCCATCCGCTGGCGCTGCTGCGCGATAAATTGCAACGGCGGGGCGTGGTGCCCACGCGGGAATTATGGGAACAGCCCAACGGAAAACTGGTGCGAACGGCAGGTCTGGTCATTACGCGCCAGCGGCCGGGCAGTGCGGGCGGCGTGACTTTCGTCACCATGGAAGATGAAACCGGCTATGTGAATTTGATCGTATGGAATCGCGTTGCGGTCGAGCAGCGCGCGGCGCTGTTGGAGTCGCGCCTGCTCGAGGTGCACGGCAAGCTGCAGCGCGAAGGCGATGTGCAGCATGTCATCGCGCAGCGGCTGACGAATCTCTCATCGCTGCTCGGCGACCTGGTGGTGGCGTCGCGGAATTTTCATTAGACGTCCAGTCCGATGGAGCGCATGAGCTCGATGCCATTGCTCTTGGTGACCACGCCGGCCCGCAATTTGAAATCGAATTTGAGCTTGCCATCCACCAGTTCGTCTTGAAA
>DATHFB010000190.1:0-4725 GCA_035318305.1 Steroidobacteraceae bacterium
CCGCCCAGGCCTTGCGCGCCGATGCCGAGAGCATTGACCCGCTGGTAGATTTCCAGGCGCAGCTCTTCGAGCGCGGTCTTCGGTCCACGCGCGATCAGATCGCCGATGTCGATGGGATCCATGAGCGCTTTCTTGGCGAGCAGCATGGCTTTCTCGGCGCTGCCGCCGATGCCCACGCCCAGCATTCCCGGCGGACACCAACCCGCGCCCATCTCGGGCACCATTTCCAGCACCCAGTCGGCGACGGAATCCGCAGGGTTCAACATCGCAAACAGGGATTTGTTTTCCGAGCCGCCGCCTTTCGCGGCAACCGTGATTTCGAGCTTGTCTCCCGGCGCCAACTCGGTGTGGATCACCGCCGGGGTGTTGTCGCGCGTGTTGGCGCGCTTGAATGCGGGATCGGAAACGATGGAGGCGCGCAGCTTGTTGTCGGGGTTCAAATAAGCCCGGCGCACGCCTTCGTTGATCATGGATTCAAGATCGAGCTTCGCGTCCCAGGAGACGCCCATGCCCACTTTGACGAACACCACGACGATGCCGGTGTCCTGGCAAATCGGCCGGTGACCTTCCGCGCACATGCGCGAATTGGTGAGAATCTGCGCGATCGCATCGCGCGCCGATGGGCTCTGTTCGACGGCGTACGCACGCCCCATGGCGCGGATGAAATCCGGCGTGTGGTAGTAGGAGATGTACTGCAGGGCGTCGGCAACGCTCGCAATCACATCGGCTTCGCGAATCACGGCCATGTCGCACCTTGGGAGCCAGGCTCCAAACGATTAGTCGAACTGTGCCGCAAATCTATCAAGATGTGGCCAGGCGTGGGTAGCGAATCCCATACAATCGCTCTAAATCGGAGGTGGCATGCGGCAGGGGTTGGCGACGCTCGTGTGGGTAGGCTTGTGCGTGTGCGCAGGGTGGTCTCGCCTCGTCCAAGCCGAGGGTGCGGCGACGCTGCCTCTGACTGAATGCCGCCTCGAGCATCCGTTGCATCTGACCTCCATTCCCGCGCGCTGCGGCACATTGCGCGTGCCGGAAGACCGCGAGCACTCGAAGGAAGCATCGATCGAGCTGAAGGTGGCCGTGGTGCCAGCGCTCAACCGGCGCAGCACGGCATCGCCGATGTTCTTGTTGGCGGGTGGTCCCGGGCAAAGCGCCATGCAGGTGTACACGGCCTTGAGCAGCGCGTTCGCGCGGATCAACCGCAATCACGCCATCGTGCTCTTGGACCAGCGCGGCACCGGAACCTCCAGTCCCCAGACCTGCGAATATCCCGAGACATGGCAGCAGCCGGTGGATCCGATGCCCGCGCTGCGCAAGGCAACCACGGAATGCCTCGCCAAGTTGGGGCCGCGGGTGCGCTTCTACACCACCAGCATCGCGGTTCGAGATCTTGACGAGATGCGCGCGGCCTTGGGCTACGAGCAGATCGACTTGTACGGCGCGTCGTACGGCACGCGGGTCGCGGAGCTCTATATGCGCCGCTATCCGGCACGCGTTCACGCGGTCATCTTGGACGGTGTGACGTACCCGGAACAGATCATCGGCGTGGAGACGCCGCAGGATGGCGAGAATGCCTTGAATCTCATCGTGGCGCGCTGCGGGCAAGCACCCGACTGCGCCGCGACGTACCCCGATCTGCAGCGGGATTTGGAAACGTTGCTGCGGCAATTCGGTCCGCAAAAAGTCATGGTGACCATCGACGATCCGAACAGCGGGCTGCCGCTGGAGATCGAGTTCAACCGCAGAATTCTAGGCGCGGCGCTGCGGTTTTTATCGTACAGCGCCACGCAGGCCTCGCTGCTGCCCACCCTGATTCATGAAGCCGTGCATGGCAGGCTGCGGCCGCTGGCATCCCAATCCATCATGAACGCGCGGCAGATCGGCGATCAGTTGGCGAATGGCATGCAGTACAGCGTGATTTGCAGTGAGGACGAACCGTTTTTCGCGGCCGCGAATATCGACCGCGCCGCCATGGCGAGGACCTACCAAGGCACGGAACTGGTGGATGCCTTGCATGAGATTTGCAAACTATGGCCGCGCGGCCCGGTGGACGCGGATCTGCATGCTCCCCTGCGCAGCGGAATCCCGGCGCTGTTGTTGTCCGGCGAGGCAGACCCCGTGACGCCGCCTGCCGATGCCGAACGCGCGGCGGTTGGACTGACTCAACATCGACACCTGGTATTGAAAGGCGAGGGCCACGGTCAACTGACCACCGGCTGCGTGCCGCGGCTGATGGCGGATTTTCTCGACGGCACTGCGCCCGACAGGCTCGATGCGGCCTGCCTGGAGCAGCACACGCCGGAACCATTTTTTCTAAGCATGACGGGCTCGGCGCCATGATCGAGGCGATGGCTTTATCGAAGCGCTTCGGCAGCATCGAGGCGGCGAAAGATGTGTCCTTTGTCGCACGCGACGGCGAGATCACCGGCTTGCTGGGCGCCAATGGCGCCGGCAAATCCACCTGTCTGCGCATGTTGTACGGCGTTCTGACTCCGGACGGCGGCAAGGCGTGCATCGACGGCATCGACATCCGCGGCGAGACGTCCAAGGCCCGCGCCCACTTAGGTGTGCTGCCGCATGCGGCGGGGCTGTACAACAATCTCACCGCGCGCGAGAACATTCAGTATTTCGGTTCGCTGCATGGGATGACCGCGGAACGCTTGAGGTCGCGCACGGCGGAGCTATCGCTCGCCTTGGGAATGGATGGTTTCATCGAACGGCGCGCGAAGGGCTTCTCGCAGGGTCAGCGCATCAAGGTGGCCTTGGCCCGGGCCCTGGTGCATGACCCCGGCAACGTCGTGCTCGACGAGCCCACCAACGGACTCGATGTGATGGCGATACGCAATTTGCGTGAAATGCTGTTGGCGTTGAAGGGCCAAGGCCGGTGCGTGCTGTTCTCCTCGCACGTCATGCAGGAAGTGGCGGCGCTGTGCGACCGAGTGGTCATCATCGGCGGCGGCAAGGTGTTGGCGGACGCGACGGTGCGGGAAATTCGCGAGCGCAGCGGCGCTGCGACCCTGGAAGAAGCGTTTTTGCAGGTGCTCTGGGACACGGAAGTCGTGAGCTGATGCGCACCCTGTTCATCGTGTTCGCCAAAGAGTTTCTGGAAAACCTGCGCGACCGGCGCACGCTGCTGTCGGCGTTGTTGTTTGGCCCTTTGTTTGGACCGATCCTTTTTGGCCTGATGGTCTCGCGCATGCTGGAGCAAAGCGTGGTCGAGTCGGACGTGCCCTTGAAGCTCACGATTTCGGGAAGCAAACACGCGCCGGGGCTCACGCAGTATCTCAAAGCGCGCGGCGCCAAGCTCACTTTGAGCCAACTGGCGGAGAATGAGGCGCGAGCCGCCGTCCGCGGCGGCGGTTCCCAAATCGTGCTGCTGGTGCCCGAGGAGTATTCACGGCTGTTTACCGCAGCGCAGCCGGCGCCCATTCTGCTCTTTGCAGACAGCGCTGATTCGCAAACGCGCAAAATTGCGGATCGGACGCGGCGCGTCCTCGCGGCTTACGGCAGCACCATCGCGCAATTGCGGCTGCAGATGCGCGGCGTGAGCCCGCTGTTGTCGCAACCCGTTGCCGTCAATGAGGTCGATGTGGCGACTCCCACGGGCCGCGCCGTGGTGGTGTTGGGCTTCATGACGTACTTCGTGCTGTTTGCGCTGTTGATGGGCGGCCTGTACCTGGCCATCGATTCCACGGCGGGTGAGCGCGAACGCGGCTCGCTCGAGGCGTTGCTCAGCTTGCCGGTGGCGCGGGCGGCACTGGTGGGCGGCAAAATTCTCGCGACCTGCGCCTATATGTGCATTTCGCTTGCCCTTAGTTTGACCGCGTTCGTCTGCGTGTTTCGTTTCGTGCCGCTCGAGCGCATCGGCATGAGCGCCAATCTAGGTCTGCGCACAGCGTTGATTTTCTTTGCGATTTGTCTGCCTTTCGTGCCGCTGGGCGCCACGCTCATGACCTTGGTCGCCTCGTTCACGCGCACCTACCGCGAGGCACAGACTTACCTGACCAGCGTGTTGCTGGTTCCGACGTTGCCGATTGCGTTTGCCAGCATTTACTCGCTGAAAACAAAGAGTTCGCTGATGTTCATTCCCAGCTTGAGCCAACATTTGCTGATGACCAGCGTGCTCAAGGATGACCCGATTTTATTGCGCGATGTGCTGGTATCCGCCGCGGCATCGCTCGGGGTTGCGCTGCTGCTGTTCGTTCTGACTGCGCGCCACTGGCGCCGGGAAACCATGCTCGGGTAAAAATTAATTGTATGAGCGTTTAATAACGTTGGTTGGGACGAAGTTTCGGGGAAACCTGTCTAGGAGTTGAAGTGCACCGTATGTATACTCCGCGGGTTGCGTCATTTGTCTCCGGGGGTATCTGGCATGCAAAACTCTTCATCCTCTCGGGTTGGCATTGTTGCGTTTTTAGCAATAGCGGCGGTTTCTGTGGCAACAATGCTGTGGTTATTTTGGCGCTTTCCTCTCATGACAGCCATCGGCACGGTGGGCGTACTGGCGGTTCTGGGTGTACTCGCGCGCCTGGCTCGATCGATCGATGTGGATCTGACCGACCGGGATCATACCGAACAGCGGATCTGAACTGCCGCCAGGCGCCGGCCGGCGCGCAGCTTGAGCGCGTTGGAGTTCGCTTCTCCCCATTATTCGTCGGCGGCAACGCCTTACTTGCCGATGCAAAAGCTGCTGAAGATTTCGCCAAGCAAATCATCGCTGGTGAA
>DATHFB010000191.1:0-2739 GCA_035318305.1 Steroidobacteraceae bacterium
CCGGACATCCAAAAAGTATCCGCGGGAATGCCGAATGCCGCGTCCGGATTCACGCCGGGCGTGGCCGCGTCCGAACCCCACAGCCAGGTTTGTCCCTGGCCGTACTGTCCGGCGGAGGCGATCACCGGTGTGGCCATCATGGCGACGTAGCCGGAGGGGAGTAATGCGCGACCCTGCCAAACACCATCTTGCAGCAGGAACTGTCCATAGCGGGCCCAGTCGCGCGCGGTGGCGTACATATAAGAAGAGCCGACCGGCGTGCCGTGCTCATCCGGTTCGATGGTGGCGCTGGTGATCCCCAAGGGCGCGAACAGCCGTGTGTTGATGAATCCGAAAATGTCCTCGCCCGCGGCCTGCTCGGCGATGCGCGATAAAATGACGGCGGTGCCGCTGGAATAGCTCCAGTTTTCGCCGACCGGGTGCGCCAGGGGTTGCGCCTGTGCGAATGCCGCCATGTCCGGCTGCAGGTACAGCATGCTCGTGACATCGGAAACGGCGCCATAGGCTTCGTTCCACTGCAAGCCGCTCGACATGGCAAGCAAGTCGGCGAGGCGAATGCGTTCGCGCCCATCGGTGCCGGACCAGAATCCCGATTGATCGAGGCGAAGTTTGCCGTCCTTGACCAGCAAGCCGATCACCCCTGCCATCACGGTTTTGGTCATCGACCAGCCGAGCAAGGGAGTGCCGGGGCCAAAGCCGGGCGTGTAGCGCTCGGCCACGATGCGGCCGTGGTCGACCACGACAATGGCCCGCGCGCCGGGCCCGGCGAGTGTGTCATTCTGCAGAACTCGATCGAGCGCCCTGTCGGTGGCGACGGCGGTTCCGTCCGGCCACGACACGGCGGATGACAGGTCGGCGGTTGCGGTGCCCGGCGCAGTTGCCGGCGCCGGTGCCGGCGCGGGCGCGGACTGGGGCGCCGCGGCTTTGAGATCGAGCATGCCATCCGGTATCACGGTGCAGCCCTTGCCGGGCCGCCACTGCGCCAGGCCGTCACCGATGAAGCCTAGGAATCCGGCGTGCACCACGCCGAGTTCACGGTCCACCGATACCTGCATGAAGCGCAGCAGTGCGATTCCCGGCGCCTGCACGTCGAGGTTCAAGACTTGGTCGGGATTGCGGGCCGCGAGAAACACATTGGAGCAGACGATCTTGGCGGAATAGTTGGCGCCCACGCGCAACAGCGCCGGGGGCTTGAGCCACAAGATCAGCACCACGGCAATGAGCAACAGCAGCAGCGCGCTTAAAGTTCTTTGCAGTATTTTCATGATTTACCAGTTCAGTTCGGCCATCAGGGCCGCGTAAGTATTGATGCCGTCCCACAAGTTCTGCAGCCTCAAGTTCTCATTGGCGGCATGTTGGTTGTTGTCGTGATTGACGATGGGCAGGCAAATGATGGGCGCGGCAAACACGTCGGCGAACATGTACAGCGGCACGCTGCCGCCGGCCATGGGCAGCACCACCACTTTCGCGCCGGCCGCCTTGGAGGCGGCGCCGATCACGGCTTTCGCCGCCGGTGAGGACATGTCGGAACGCAGCGCGGGGTAGCCGGCATCCCACACCAGACGCACGATGCGTGGATGCTCGAGGCGGGCGGCAAGATCCGGTTCCTCGCTGACGATGCTGTAGCCGTGAGCGGTGAAGAAGTGCTCGACCGCGGCGCGCACCGCGGCGGGGGTCTGATCGGGAACCAGGCGAAAATCCAGCGAAACGACGGCGTTGGTGGGAATGGCGTTGGCCGCCGCGTCGCCCACCTGGCCGGCACGAATGCCGCGGACGTTGAGCGCAGGACGCATGATGCTGGCGGGCAACTCTTCGCTGCCCTCGGAGCGGCCGATGCCGAACTCGCGCTTCAAGGCATCGCCGACGGGCGGCAGGTCGTTGAGCGCGGCCTGCTCCGCGGGCGTGATGGCGCGCACGCTGTCACTGAAGCCGGGAATGGTGATCCGGCCGTTGTCGTCGCGCATTTGCGCGATCAGCGTCGCCGCCATCGCGGCCGGATTGGGCACCCAATTGCCGTAGTGGCCGTCATGCAATGCGCGCAACGGTCCGTAAACGGTGGCTTCGAGGCTCATGACGCCGCGCGCGCCGAAGTACACCATCGGCCGGCGCGTTTGATGCACCGGACCGTCGCCGATGAGAAACAAATCCGCGGCGAGCAGTTTTTGATTGTCGCGCAGCGCTCGTGCGAGATGCGGCGAGCCGGCTTCTTCCTCGCCCTCCCACAGGACCTTGATGTTCACCGAGGGCGTGGTGTGCGTGGCCTTGAGCGCATCATAGGCAGCCAGGAATGCGGCGATCGAGGCCTTGTCGTCGCTGACGGCGCGGCCGAACAGGCGCCATTCCGGATCGAACGGCGGGGCGGCCTTTCTCCAGTCGACATCGCGTGCGGCATCGCTCAGCGCATGCTCACGCATCACGGGCAGGAAGGGATCGGAACTCCATTGCGAGGGCGTCACCGGCTGACCGTCGTAATGGGCGTAGAACACCACCGTGCGTTTGGCATCAGGACTCTTCAGCGAACCGAAAACGGCCGGCGGCGAGCCCACGCCGGTCGAGAGTTCCGACACCTCGAAACCGCGCTGTTTCAGCGCACTCTCCAGTGCATGGGCGGTCGCGGCGATGCCGGCGGGATCGGCCGCCACGCTCTTCAAGCGCGTCAGCGCGTCAAGCTCACCCACGATGGCGGCCTCATGCGCCAGGCGATAGTGCTGAACTTCGGAGCGAATGTCCGCTGCGTGG
>DATHFB010000192.1:0-2222 GCA_035318305.1 Steroidobacteraceae bacterium
GTGACATCACGCCCGCTGCGCGCCGTGTGATGACCAGGCTGCCTGCGCCGCACGTGTCGCTCGAGAAGGGCGAGGAGCTGGGCCGCTTCAACATGGGCTCCACCGTCATTTTGTTGTTCCAGCGGGATCGAGCGCGTTGGCTTGGCGAAGTGCGCGCCGGCGCAATCGTCAGACTGGGCCAATCGTTAGGTTCGCTCAAGTGACTTGGCGCCCGACGGCCACGAACGCGGCTTTGCGGCGGCGTGCGGAAATGCTGGCTGCTGCCCGCGAATTCTTCAAATCTCGCGGCGTTTTGGAAGTGGAGACGCCGATATTGAGCGCTGCTGCGGTAAGCGATGTGCAAATCGAGTCATTGGCGACGAAAGTCGCCGGCATGCCGGGCAGCGCGTACCTCTGCCCTTCGCCCGAATATGCGATGAAGCGGCTATTGGCAGCCGGCAGCGGCGACATTTACCAGATCTGCAAGGTGTTTCGCGATGCCGAGCGGGGCCGGTGGCACAACCCTGAGTTCACCATGATCGAGTGGTACCGCCTTGGGTTCGACGATGCAGCCCTGATGGACGAGGTCGAAATGCTGATCGGGCGACTGTTCGCGCCCATGCGCACCCTCAAGGCCGCGGAGCGCTTGAGCTACTCGGCCGCATTGCAGCGCCACGCCGGCGTCGATCCGTTCAACGCAAGCGACGCTGAGCTTCTGGACGCAGGCCTGCGTCAGGGCATCAGCTGCGAGGCTGAACTGGACCGCGATGCCAAGCTGGATCTTCTGATGGGGCTGATCGTCGGGCCTCGGCTGGGACGCGACGGCCCTTGCTTCATCTGCGACTACCCCGCGTCGCAGGCGGCGCTCGCGCGCTTGAAACCAGGACATCCGTCTGTCGCCGCGCGCTTCGAGCTTTACTTGGACGGCTTGGAGCTGGCGAATGGATTCCACGAGCTGGTGCAGCCCAAGGAACAACGGGCTCGATTTGTCCAAGATTTGGCGCTGCGCCGCGCGCGCGGCCAGGTTGAACCGCCGCTGGATGAGAACCTGCTCGCCGCACTCGAGCATGGTATGCCCGATTGCGCGGGCGTCGCCCTGGGTTTTGACCGCCTCGTCGCGATCGCGTTGGGGACGAATCGGCTGGCCGACGCGGTGTCGTTCAGCATCGACAACGCTTAGGCGGCATTGCGCCCGGAGCGCTGCTCCGCCGATCAGCCCTTGCCGCCGATCAGCCCTTGCCGCGCGACAAGTACTCGCCGGTGCGCGTATCGATGCGCAGGATTTCGCCTTCGTTGATGAACAGCGGGACGCGCACCATTGCGCCCGTTTCCAGCTTGGCGGGCTTCGAGCCGCCGGTCGCGGTATCCCCGCGCACACCCGGATCGGTCTCGACCACCTTGAGTTCCATGTGCGCCGGCGGCGTGACTTGCAGGGGCACTCCGTTCCACAGCGTGACGACGCAAATGGTGCCATCCTTCAGCCACTGAGCGCCGTCGCCCACCGCCTGCTTCGATGCGGTGAGCTGCTCGAAGGTGTCGGGCACCATGAAGTGGAAGAAATCCCCGTCGCTGTACAGGTACTGCATGTCCGTATCGACGACGTCGGCCGCCTCCACCGTATCGCCGGATTTCCAGGTCCGCTCAATCGTGCGCCCGGTCTTCAGGTTGCGCACCCGCACCCGGTTGAATGCCTGTCCCTTGCCGGGCTTGACCATCTCATTCTCGACGATGGCGTATGGGTCGCCGTCGATGAGAATCTTCAGGCCGGCTTTGAATTCGTTCGTGATGTAGTTAGCCATCGAAGGCCTCGAGTTGAAGGGCGCGTATCATAGCCGCAACTTAAGAGTGTGGCCAGTTAGTCGCTAATACATGGCCCAGTGTTGACGCCGGCCCCAGAATAGCGAAAATTTAAGGTGTTACACTTCGCACCCAATTTACGAGGATTTTGCCAGGTGAGTGAACAGGGGGCCGTTCCGATGATCGTCATGACGAGGTCCCAGGACCACGTCGAGGCGATTAACAGCACTCTGCGCAATGCCGGTCATCCGGTGCATTGCACCTGGCTTCCCGACGCCAGCGATCTGGGCGATGCCCTGACGCAGCTCAATCCGGAAATGCTGATCGCATTCATCGATGAACTGAGGGATCTCCCTTCGATTATGAAGGTGAAGCAGCAGAACGCGCCGGGCATGCCGGTACTCATCGTGCGCGAAAATGTCGATGAGGCGGCGATCGCCGAGGCG
>DATHFB010000193.1:0-2600 GCA_035318305.1 Steroidobacteraceae bacterium
GGCAACCGCCGCGGCGCAGGGCCTAATCGCCAACCAGACGCTAATGGCCAATGATTCGCACGGCGATGGCATGGCGGTCACGGTCCCCGATGTGTTTTTCTATACAACCAAGGTCGATGCCGAAGCTGATACCAACCGAACGACCGATGACGCCACAGCAAAGTTTGTTCGCGTCGCAGTTGAATTCCGCAGAGCGGTTTACGCGCTGACGCCGGTCGTCAGCGCCCTTCGATCGGGCGATGTCGGCGCCGAAGCAGTTGCCGGTTTGGGTTCGGCGATCTGCAAAGTTCCGCCGGTAATGATCTGCAACCCCGACGAGCCTACAGGCAACACGAACAAGAATCTTGATTTTGATGCGGCTGGTCTGGCCGGGCACGGCCTCAAACTTATCTCTGTCGGCAACGGCAACTCTGCATGGGCTCCGGGCAATTTCGGTTATCTGGACACGGGCTCATCGACCACTAACCCGAACGTTGAACTTCGCCAAGCTCTCGGCTGGATAACTCCGCCCGGCGACTGCTCCGGACTTGAGGGCGTAAAGACTCGCACCGGTGCCGGCACGTCGGTCACGCCAGCGCTCAACACGCGCTTTGATATTTATGAGAAAATCACCGGCTCGGGAACCGCTGACTCCTGCCCGTCCGGCCAGAACTGCCCACCTTCGATCAACACGGTCAAGGATGTCGTGCGCAAGGGCGGCGCGCCGACCGACGACAAGAAATGCGACGCCCCAAAAAGCAACGAGTGGGAGCTGCCTACAAATCAATACCTGCCGACTTCGCCTACGGCTGATCTGCCAGTCGCTACTGTCGTGGATGCGATGGGGCTTCCGCGTGACAAGTGCCATGCGGTCAGCATCAATGGGTCGTGCACCTATCACAGTGTCACGCCGTCCAAGATCGGCGACGGTGCGTGGGACCGCAATGCCTATTTCAGGGTCAATTACGGCTGGACCAGTGCGCAGTGGCCAGGCTTCATCAATAGCGGCTTTTCGCCGATATCGGTCAGCACGCCGTCACGGTATCAGGTCTATTTGTGGGAGATCGCAAATCGCGGCACGACAATCGGCGGCAAGGCCATTCTTCCCACGGCCGGCCGAACTTACGGCTCGGGCGGGAATGCCAGGACTGACTTCGACCGGCCGAGATGTTCCCAGCTGCAGGGCTCGCCTGCCCCGCCCGGCTATGGAGATGGGATGGTTCCGGGCGGTACAACCGTCGACCGCCGCCGAATCTCAGGGGCTGTGCTCAATTGCAAAGCCTGGGGCGTCAACGGCGGCGGCGGCACCGTCTATCCGGTGCTGAAGTGGGTTGAGTATTTCCTGGTCGAGCCCTCGATTAACCGGCCGAATACCGACGCGAATGATGTCTATGTCGAAGTCATCGGCGAAACGACCGAAGGCGGCGCCGGACAAACTGCCGGACAAGTGGTGCGGCGTGACGTGCCGTATCTTATCAAATGAGCCTGCTGCGCCGCCTCTATCGCAATGTTCGCGCCAGCGCCGCCGCAGAAATGGCGCTGGTCGCGCCTTTGCTCGCCGTGCTGATGATGGGCTCGGCGGAACTCGGCAATTATTTCTACAGCGAGCATATCCTGATGAAGGCGGTGCGCGACGGCGCGCGCTACGCCGCCCGGCAAAGCTTCACCTATTATCCCGCCCCGTGCACTCAGGGCGCCGCGGTCGGAGATCCGGTCCTCACCAATACGCGAACCCTAGTGAAGACAGGCGTGCTGTCCGGTGGAACCGACCGGCTGGTTAATTGGAACGCGACGACGATTAGCGTCACGATGAACTGCGCGACCACAGCAACCGACCTGAGCGCGTCGACCCAGAATATGACCGGAATCTACCTCAATCGAGCGGGCGGTGCGCCGCTTGTGACGGTCGCGGCGAGTGTGCCTTATACGCCGGTTCTCGCGGCATTCGGATTCAGAGGCGTCGGCCTTTCGCTTAACGCCAGCGAGCAAGCCGCGGTGATGGGCATATGAGCGCGCGTCACCTTGTCGCCGATCGCTCGGGCAGCAGCGCAGCCGAATTCGGGATGGTTCTGCCACTCCTGATCCTGCTGCTATTAGGCGTGCTCGATGCAGGCAGATTCATTTGGGAATATAATCGCGCCGAGAAAGCAACCGCGGCGGGTGCGCGGGTAGCGATCGTAACCGATGTCGTCGCAGGCGGGCTCTCGTCAACCAACTATGTCGGCACGGTCGTCGGCGGCGTGACGCTGACCCAGGGCGACCTGATTCCCGCCGCCGCGCTTCCCACGGTCACCTGCACTCGAACCACCTGCACCCCGGCGACGGGCACCGTGGACAGTGCGGCATTCGACCGCATTGTGGAACGCATGCAATTTATGAAGCCCGACATCGCGGCCACCAACGTCGAGGTCCAATATTCCGGATCAGGACTCGGTTATGCCGGCAACCCTAACGGAATGGATATCAACCCGCTGGTGACTGTAAAGCTGACGGGTTTGCAATACAGCCCGCTCATCCTGTTCGGGTTCATACCGTTCAACATGCCCGATTTTCGCACCACGCTGACCGCCGAGGACAGCGCCGGCACTGAATCCAATTAAGGTGAATGCGTAACATGTCCG
>DATHFB010000194.1:0-6367 GCA_035318305.1 Steroidobacteraceae bacterium
GGATGCGGCTTCCCCAGCCCCAGGCGCGGCCGGGGCTGCGGCGGCGGGCGTCGCGGCCAAGGCGCCCGCGCAGTTCGTACCCGCACCGAGCGCGCGCACGGCGCGCGCGGAGCAGCGCGTGCCGATGACGCGGCTGCGTGCGCGCATTGCCGAACGCATGGTGCAGGCGCAAGCCACCCAGGCGCTTCTCACCTCTTTCAACGAGGTTGATTTACAAGCCGTCAATGAACTGCGGGCGCGCTACAAGGACCCGTTCGAAAAGCAGTACGGCGTGAAGTTGGGTTTCATGTCCTTCTTCGCCAAGGCCTGCGTCGAGGCGTTGAAAAAATTCCCCGCCGTGAATGCCTCGGTGGATGGCAACGACATCGTGTATCACGAATATTTCGACATCGGCGTTGCCGTCTCGACCGATCGCGGGTTGATCGTTCCGGTGCTGCGTGACGCGGATCAATTGAGTTTCGCCGATATCGAGAAGTCAATCGGCAATTTTGCGGCGCGCGCGCGCGCCGGTACCATCACCATCGAAGAACTCACGGGCGGCACGTTCACGATCACCAATGGCGGCGTGTTCGGCTCGCTGTTGTCGACGCCCATTGTAAATTCGCCGCAAAGCGCCATCTTGGGTATGCACAAGATTCAGGATCGCCCGGTGGTCATTGACGGACAGGTGGTGGTGCGCCCGATGATGTACATCGCGCTGACTTACGATCACCGCATCATTGACGGCCGCGAGGCGGTGCAGTTCTTGGTCACGGTGAAACAATGTCTCGAGGATCCCGCACGCATGGTACTGCACATATGAGTGATGTTTACGATGTAATTGTCATTGGCGCAGGGCCGGCCGGATATCCGGCGGCGATTCGTGCCGGACAGAACAAGCTGAAAGTTGCCTGCGTCGATGAGTGGCAGAACACCGATGGCACGTATGCCTTCGGCGGTACCTGCTTGAATGCCGGGTGCATTCCGTCCAAGGCGCTGTTGGAATCCTCGGAGCTGTTTCAGCGGGCGAAGGATGAATTCGCCGTACACGGCATCAAAGTGGGCAGCCTCGCCCTCGATCTTGGCGCGATGCAGAAACGGCGTGCCTCGGTGGTCAAGACCATGACCAATGGCATCAACACCCTGTTCAAAGCCAATGGTGTCGTCGGCATACAGGGCCATGGGCGATTGCTGCCCGGAAACAAGGTGCTGGTAACGGGAGCTGACGGCACGGAAAAAACGCTGGAGGCGAAGAACGTGATACTCGCTTCCGGATCGACGCCGATTCGATTGAGGTCGGTGCCGCACGATGGCAAGTACATCGTCGATTCTTGGAACGCTTTGGAATTCGATGCCGTGCCTGCACGCTTCGGCGTGATCGGCGCCGGCGTCATTGGCCTGGAGCTCGGCAGCGTTTGGCGGCGGCTGGGCAGCGAAGTGGTGGTGCTCGAAGCCCTGGAGCAGTTCCTGCCGATGGTGGACCAGACCATTGCAAAGGAAGCTCAGCGGCACTTCAAGAAGCAAGGCCTGGACATCAAACTGGGCGCGAAAGTGTCGAGCGCTGCGGTCTCCGGCAACGCCGTGGATGTCAGCTACACGGATGCGCAAGGCGAGCATACCTTGCAAGTCGACAAGCTCGTCGTCGCCGTTGGCCGCCGGCCGTTTACCCAGGAGTTGCTGGCGGAGGGTACCGGCGTCGAATTGGACGAACGCGGATTCATCAAGGTTGACGAGCACTGCCGGACCAATGCGCCCAACGTATGGGCGGTCGGCGATGTGGTGCGCGGTCCCATGCTCGCGCACAAGGGCAAGGAAGAGGGCGTGATGGTTGCCGATCTGATCGCCGGTCATTACGGCGAAGTGAATTACAAAGTGATTCCTTCTGTGATCTACACGGCGCCCGAGATTGCCTGGGTGGGACAGACCGAAGAGCAGGTCAAGGCCGGCGGCCGTCCCTACAAAGTCGGCACATTTCCCTTCGCCGCCAGCGGCCGCGCGCGCGCGATGGAGGCGGCGGCCGGCATGACGAAGATTGTGTCGGCAAAGGACGATGATGAAGTTCTCGGGATCCACGTGATCGGGCCGATGGCCGGCGAATTGATCAGCGAAGGGGTACTGGCGATGGAATATTCCGCCAGCACTGAAGACATTCAACGCACCATCCATGCGCACCCGACGTTGGCCGAGGCCATACATGAAGCCGCACTGGCGGTGGACAAAAAAGCCATCGACGGCTTGAATCGCTGACGGTGTAGCGTTTCGCCCGACATTCGCCCGGCGAAACAGCGATTGTGTCGGATGTGAGCAAAATCTCATTTGACTATAACCGGAGCGCACTCCCCGGCGTGACGCAGTTCACTCCTCGATAGCACCCCCCGGAATACCTTCCCAGCCCTTCGCGCTCGTCGCCTGTCCGCGACGTCGATTCGCACGACACTGGGCGCTAGGTGAGGGAACATGCTGCCAAGCCATCGATTGCTTCTGCTCGGGATACTGGCGCTCCCGGCTGTCAGCGGTTGCGGCTCAATGTCGCATGGCAGTGAAAGCGGGACCATCGCGCAGACCACCGGCGGCTCCATGCCTACGGCACCCGTCACGCCGCCGAAAGCCGGCCCCGTCGCAGGCGGCGTCAGCGGCACGCACAACAAGGTGTCCGCGACCGCTTCGGTCGACACTCTGGCCGTTGCAGTCGGCACCAGCCAAACCATCACCGTCACCTTCACCTCGGACGACGGATTGCCGATCTCCGGCTTCTCGGTTTATGGAAGCTTGGGCACGCTTCCGGCCGGGTGGAGCGCGCCGACCAATCTCACCTGCGCCGTGGTGGCCCCCGGCAGCGGCTGTGTTCTCTCCCTGACCTACGCGCCTGCTGCCATCGAAACCGGCACACTGACCCTGGACTGTGTGTATGTCGACAACTCCGGATTGCCGAGGACGCCGGGTCCCTGCATGACTCTCGTGTATGCGGCAACCGCATCCAACCATGTCGTCGCGTCGGTCTCGCCGAGCGGTGAAATCGATGCCAACGTGGGCGGCAAGCAGACCGTCAGCGTCAATTTCACCACTGACGATGGCAACGCGGTCACGGCCTTGACCTTGAACACGAATCTCGGTGCGCTGCCCTCGGGTTGGAGCAGCAAGGCGACAGGGCTGAACTGCGCCGTGGTCAGCACCGGCAACGGCTGCCAGCTGCCGCTGGCGTTCGCACCGGCGGCTGCTGCTGCCGGCACCCTAACACTGAATTACAGCTACATCGACGCCTCCGGCGCGGCAATGAGCGGCGCCCTCAATGTTCCCTACGCCGCGACTCCGCGGCAAACCGTCGTCGCGAGCGTTTCGCCGAATGGCCAGATCGATGCGGCGACGATGGGCGGGCAGCAGTCTGTCGCGCTCACGTTTACCACCAACGACGGCAACGCCGCGAGCGGCCTGCGATTGATCTCGGACCTGACCAAATTGCAGGCGGGCTGGAGCAGTACATCGACCGCTTTTGGCTGCGACAGCGTGAGTACCGGCAATGGCTGTCAGCTGCAGCTCAAATTTGCACCGGCCGTGCTCGGCGGCGGCACCTTGACCTTGCGCTATTCGTACAACGATGCGGGCGGCATGCCCAACTTCGGATTGTTGACCATTCCCTACGCCGCGACCACCAACGACAATGTGGTCGGCACCGCTTCGCCCACCGGCCAGATCGTTGCCATGCTCGGGTCTCCCGCCCAAGACGTGTCAGTTGCCTTTACCACCGACGACAGCCGTCTGGCGACAGCGCTGCAGGTGACCAGCAACCTTGCGGCACTTCCGCCGGGCTGGACCAATACCGCCGGATCCTTCGCCTGCAGCGTTCTTGGCAGCGGCAGCACCTGCCGGCTCATGTTGAACTACGCACCGACGGGCGTGGACAACGGCACGCTGACGTTGAACTACGCCTATGTGAACAATGCGGATGAGGCCAGGACAGGATCGGTGGCCATCGACTACCGCACGACCACCAACAATAACGTGGTAGCGGCCGTCAACCCGACCTCGCTCAGCGTGGTGACGGGCAGCGGCAGCAATCCTGTGATGGTCACGTTCACGACTGATGACGGCAATGTCGCGAGTTCATTGTCGGCGGACCTCACTGTGCTGCCGGCTGACTGGAGCAGTGCGTCGAGTACCTTCACCTGCGCCACGGTGACTACGAGTTGCCAGGTGTCTGTCAACTACTCGCCGACCGTGGCCGCCGCCGGCACCTTGAGCTTTGGCTATAGCTACGTGAACAGCATGGGCGCCACGAAGACCGGGACCGTATCGATTCCCTATACCGCCGCGCCTTGATACGGGATTCGATCTTCGGCGCCTGGCGTCGAGCGGCCGCATGCGCACGGCCCGGGGGAATGGGCAGCCGGCAGGCAACTGCGCCTTCTCTTATCGTTGCCTGCCGGCTGCCTATCCCTCATTTTTTGCGTCTCGCGCTGATGACGTTCGGCAACTGGACGATGCGCGTCAGCACGTTGGACAGCTGCGGAAGCCCCGCAATCGAAATGCCGATGCGCATGCGCACGATGTTGTCGCGCTTGTCGGTGACCGTCGTCATTCCTTGGATGCTGATTTTCTCGTCGGCCAGTGCAGCACTGACGTCACGCACCAGGCCGCGCCGATCGAAGGCGTGCACCTCGATGTCGACCGGGAAGTCGCTGCGTCCCATTTCGTCCCAGTCCACAGCCAGCACGCGCGCCGGCGACTTGATCTTGAGCCGCGCCAAATTGGCGCATGCCTGACTGTGGATGCTGACGCCGCGGCCGACCGTGATATAGCCGACGATGGGCTCCGGCGGAACGGGTTTGCAGCAACGCGCGTAGGTCGACAGCAGGTCGCCGATGCCCTGTACCTCGATGTCCGGCGCGCGCAAGCTTGCTTCGCGCGCCGGCGGGTGCTCGGGCGGCGCCTGGCGCGCATGCAGCAGGCGCTGCATCGCCCCGGCGACTTGAGCTGCGCTGACTTCGCCCAAGCCCAGCGCCTCATGCAGGGAGTCGGTGCTGTCGAGGGCCAGCTCTCGAAGTAAATCAGCGATGGGCGGACTCTTCTCGCCGAGCCGTTGCAGTTCGCGCTCCAGCATGGCGCGGCCCTCGGTCTTATTCTGCGACGTATCCTGTTTGCGAAACCAGGCGCGCACTTTGTTGCGATGGCGCGGGCTGGCGAGAAATCCGCTTTGCGTCGAGAGCCAATCGCGGGAGGGTTGCGGCGTCTTGGCCGTAATGATTTCCACTGTTTCGCTGTTCTTAAGGCGGTAGTCGAGCGGCACCATGCGGCCGTTGACCTTGGCGCCGCGCGTGCGATGGCCGAGATCGGTGTGGACTTGATAGGCAAAGTCGAGCGGCGTGCCGCCGACGGGCACATCGACGATTTCGCCCTTGGGCGAGAGTACGTAGACGCGGTCCTGAAACAGATCGACGCGCACCCGGTCGAGGAAATCGCGGCTCCCTTCCGTGCCCTCGGCCGGCGCCAACAGCGAGCGCAGCTCATTGATTTTCCGCTCATAGGCCTGATTGCTGCGGCCGCCCTCCTTGTAACGCCAGTGTGCGGCGACGCCGCGCTCAGAGTTGGCATGCATCTCGTGGGTGCGAATTTGGATTTCGACCGGCTCGCCGCCGGGGCCGATCACTGCCGTGTGTATCGAACGGTACAGATTGTCCTTCGGCGTCGCGATGTAATCGTCGAACTCGCCGGGAATGAACTGCCAGAGGGAGTGCACGACGCCCAGCGCCGCATAGCACTCAGCGATGCTGCCCACGAGCACGCGCGCCGCGCGAATGTCCATGAGCTGCTCGAAAGCCAGTTGCTTCACCTGCATCTTGCGCCAGATGCTGAAAATATGTTTCGGCCGGGCATCGATGACGGCCTCGATGCCGGCGCTGCGCATCTCGGACTGCAGCAGCGACTTCAAGTCCTCGATATAACGTTCGCGCTCCGAGCGGCGCGTTTTCAATGCCGAGGCAATGTGCTTGTACTGCAGCGGTTCGAGATAGCGAAATGCGAGGTCTTCCAGTTCCCATTTGACCTGCCATACCCCGAGGCGATTGGCGAGGGGCGCATACACTTCGCGAGTCTCGATCGCGAGCTTGCGCTGGCGAGTTGTCCCCACGTCCTTGGCGGAGCGCATTTTTTGCAGCTGCTCGGCGAGCCGGACCACGACCAGGCGCACGTCGCCGATCATCGCCAGCAGCATCTTGCGCAGCGCCTCGGCCTGGGCCGCTTCGAGCCCTCGATCCGGAGTCCAGTCGGCCGGCAATCCGAACTGCCCGAGTTGACTCAATGCCCGCGCCAGCCGTGCCGCCTCTTTGCCGAAGCGTTTCTCGGCGCCGGTTTGGTCGATGTAGCCGCCGTCCAGCAGCGGCTGAATCATGGC
>DATHFB010000195.1:0-5508 GCA_035318305.1 Steroidobacteraceae bacterium
GGAGGCGGCGGATGCCATCATCGGCGCCATGGACAAATCAATCGCGCAGAAGACGGTCACCTACGATTTCGCTCGCCTCATGCCCGGCGCGACCGAAGTCAAGTGCAGCGAATTCGGCGATATATTGATTCGAAACTTGTAGGCGTTACAGGCGCGCCGCGCGGGCTGCGGCGGCGGTGTTGAGTTGCGCAGGTTGCGGCAGCGAGCGCTGCTTCAACACATCGAATGCAGCGATTCGATACGCTTCGCTCATGGTGGGAAAATTGAAGATCTGTTCGATGAAGAAATCGGCAGTGGCGCCCATCGCAATGGCCGCTTGGCCCAAGTGCACGAGTTCGGTCGCGCCTTCGCCGAGCACCTGAACGCCCAGCACCCGCGCACTGCTCCGATCGCACAATAGCGCCAGGAACCCCGAGGGCTCGCCGGCGATGTGCGCGCGCGCCACTTCGCTGAAATCAGCGCGACCGACGATGACGTCCATATTCTTGGCTGCGGCCTCGGTCTGCGACACGCCGACGCAGGCAATCTCGGGAATGGTGTATACACCCGTCGGTACCAGACTGGTGAGGGCGGGCGGCGGCAATCCCAGCGCCACCAGGGCGGCGCGCCGGCCCTGATCGGCGGCGGCACAAGCCAGCGCCGGCGGCCCGATGGCATCGCCGGCGGCAAATATGCCCGGAATATTCGTCTCAAAGAAATCGTTGACCTGCACTGTGCCGCGCGCGCTGATGCTCAAGCCCAGCCGATCGAGTCCAATGCCCTCGAGATTGGCGACTCGGCCGAAAGCTGCGAACACGATGTCCGATGCCAGCGGTTCGGCGCCGCGCAACTGAACTTCGACCTGGGAGAACCCATCGAAGCGCGCGCCGCTGACCTCCGAACCACCGCAGTATTCGCCGCCCATGGCCCGGAACGCCGCCAGGAATCCTGAGCGCAGGGCGGGATCGAGAAATCCCAGAGGCTCCGCCGCCTTATCCAGCATCGTCACCGTGCAGCCCAGCGCGGCAAATATGGATGCGTATTCGCAGGCGATGACGCCGCTGCCCAACACCAGCATGGAACGGGGAATGTAGCCCAGGCTTAAAATGGAATCGCTGTCGACGACGTGTTCGTGGTCCACTTCAATTGCGGGCACATGGCGCGGCCGAGATCCGGTGGCGAGTACCACGCGCGGCGAGCGCAGCACGCGGCGTGAGCCGTCCAAGTGTTGAACCTCGATTCGATGCGCATCCAAGAAAACGCCCTTGCCCCGGATCAGTTCGACTTTGTTGCGCACCAGCTGCGCCAAAAGATACCGGTCTTGCGCGCCGATCACCCTGTCGACGCCGTGCAAGAGAGCGGACAGCGGCGCATCGCCGCGCAGTTCGACGGCCAGTGATGTCGCGCTGCCTTGCATGCGCCGGTATCGAAGTGCCTGCTCGCGCAAGGCCTTGCTGGGAATGGTGCCGGAGAGCAGGCAGGAGCCGCCCACCTGCGGCTCGCGCTCGACCACGCAGGCGCGAAAGCCGGCTTTCGCTGCTTGAATCGCCGCCTTCTGACCGGCCGGACCCGACCCTAGACAAATGAGGTCGAATTCGGCCGGTTGCATCACATGCCTGCCAGGCTGCGCACGTGATCCAGTTTTGTCAGCAGCAAGCGTCGATCGTCGGGAAACACGCCGAGCTGCTCAAACACCGGGTTCTCAATCACCAGCGCTTCATTCAAAAGCAATGGATGCAGGGTGTGGGCCGCGAAGAGGTGCGCCGCGTGCACGGTGCCCGCCAGATCGCTATGACTTGAATTTCGATAGTCGCGCCAATCGCTCGCCGCGTCCTGGACATCATCGGGCAGGCGCCAATTGCTCATCAACAATCGGCCGAAGCGAGGCTCGAATTCGCTCACCAGGCCGGCAAGTGTCTGCGCGTCCATCACGGTGCGTTGCTGCGCCTCGAAGCACGACAGAATTTTCAGCGCGAGTGCTGCGCCGGTGCGATGCATCAGCGCGGCCAGGAACGCGCTCTCCACATGCTTGCGGCGCTCACGGGCAATCTCCTTGGCCCACAGTCCCGCCAACCACGCCTCGCGCCAAAGTTCTTCGGATTCCGGTTCGTGCCCCGGAGCGGTGAAAACCTCGCCGCGCAATATCACCGCCATCGCGATGTTGCGCACCTCGGCAACCCCGAGCCATGACACGGCCTGCTGCAAGGACACGATCGGCGCGCGCGGGCGCAGAGCCGGAGAATTCGCCACTCGCATGATTTCGCCGGCAAGAGCCGGGTCCGATTGGATCAGCCGTGCAAGCTGGGTTGCATCGGCCGCGTGCTGCGCAGTCAGTTCCGCAAGTTGCACGCAGACGCGGGGCATGGGAGCGATGCTTTGCGGGCTGGCCAAAGATTCGCCCATGAACGCGTGGGCAGCCTGGGCGTGCAACGCAGAAACGACGACTGCGGATTGAAGACTCACTTCTGGCACCTTTCACGACGTTCTTGTCGACCTCCTTTCAGATCGGCACCGCCGCGAGATGCTTGAGCGATATTCGGATTATGTTAAAAACATTACGTTAAATCAAAGGCTTAAACAAATGCTTGGGCCAGCGCCTGGGCCAGATCGTCTTTCAGATCCTCCTCGTCCTCCAAGCCTATCGAGAGGCGCACCGTCCCCTTGCCCACCAGCGAGGTTGCGCGCTGCTCTGCCGTGTAAGTGCCGCCGTGCAATAGCTGCGGCGGCATGACCAACGACTCGGTGGAGCCGACACTGGCGGCAATGGAAAACAGTTTCAAGGACTCTGCGAAGCGGCCGCCCTGCTGAAAGCCGCCGTCCAATTCAAGGCTGACCACGGTGCCGAAGTCTTTCATTTGCCGCCGCGCCAGCGCGTGCTGCGGATGACTCGGAAGACCCGGATAGTGCACCCGCTTCACCCGCGGATCTTTGAGCAAAAACTCGCTTATGCTAAGGGCGTTGGCGCACTGGCGCTCGTAGCGCAGGAAATAAGTGCGCATGCCGCGCTGAATCAGGAAGGCCGCATGCGGATCGAGCGCCGGACCCATCGGCCCGATGTCTTTGCGCATGGCAGAGATGAGTTCGTGCCGCGCAATGATGGCTCCGCCCATCACATCGCCATGCCCGGAGGCGTACTTGGTCAGGCTGTGAAGGTACACGTCGATGTCGTAGCTACCGTGGTTGTGAAAGCCGGCAAAGGTGTTGTCCATCACGGTCAGACACCCGGCTGCCCGCGCATTCGCGGTCAAGTGCTCGATGTCCGCGATTTTAGTGATGGGATTGGTGGGGCTTTCGAAGATCACCAATCGAGTCGGCGTCTCCTTGAGCAATTTCTCGATGCCCGCCAAATCTTCGATCGATAGCATGGTGTGCGTGACGCCGAATTTGGCCAGCAGGTGCTGCACGATGTAGCGCGTGGGTCCGTAGGATTCGATGAACAGCAGCACGTGATCGCCCGCTTTGCACAGAGCGAGTAGGCTTGCCGCTATGGTCGCGACGCCCGAGCCGGTCAGCAGGCAGTCGTCCCTGCCCTGCAGCTGGCTGAGCAAGGCCTGCAATTGGGTCAGAGTGGGATTGGACGTGCGCGAATAGAAAAAGCCGTCGCGCTCGCCGCGTTGGTAGCGCAGCGTTTCATTCGTATCGTCGAACGAGAACTTCACCGACTGATAGATGGGCGCCACCAGCGGCCGATTGTCCTCAGGTACCTCGACGGCGGGCGGATGATTGACCAGGGTGGTATTTTTCATGGATATAACGATAATCGAAACATGGACTTCACGCTCACAGAAAATCAATTGATGATTCAAGCGGCGGCGCGGGAATTCGCGCAGAGCGAGATTGCGCCGGTGGCCGCACAATTCGACGCTTCGGGGGACTTCCCCAAGGACACCATCCGCAAAGCCGGCGAACTCGGCTTCATGGGCGTCGAGGTCCCGGAGGAATACGGCGGCGCCGGGCTCGATTCGATTTGCTACGTGCTGATGATGGAGGAGATCGCGTACGCCGATGCCGCCCATTCGACCATCGTGTCGGTCAACAACACGCTGTACAACAATGGAATATTGCAATTCGGGACCGAGGAGCAGAAACGCCGCTTCGTCACGCCGGTCGCCTCCGGCAAGGCTCTCGGCTGTTATGGACTGACCGAACCGCAATCCGGATCGGATGCGGCCAATATGCGCACCCGCGCGGTTTTATCGGCGGACCGCTCCCACTACCTGCTCAATGGCAAAAAATCATGGATCACCTCCGGGCCCGTGGCCGACTACATGGTGATGTTTGCCGTCACCAATCCGGAAGCCAAGGCCAGAGGCATCACCGCGTTCATTCTCGACTGCAATCAACCCGGCTTCATTCGCGGCAAGATCGAGCCCAAACTCGGCATCCGCGCCTCCGCAACCTGCGAGATCGAATTCGTCGAGTATAGGATCCCGATCGCAAATCGTCTGGGCGAGGAGGGAAATGGATTCGCCATCGCAATGACCATTCTCGATCAAGGGCGCGTCGGGATCGCCGCGCAGGCGAATGGTATTGCACGCGCCGCCTACGATGCGGCCTTGAGCTATGTAAAGGAGCGCCGCGCGTTCGGCGCACCGATCGGATCCTTTCAAATGACTCAGGCGAAGATTGCCGATATGAAGACCCGGCTGTCGGCATCGCGATTGCTGATGCTGCAGGCTGCCTGGGCCAAGCAAGCTGCGAAGAGCAGCGGCGCCAGAACCACGACCGAGGGCAGCATGGCGAAGCTCTATGCCTCGGAGACTGCCATGTTCAACGCGCACGCGGCCTTGCAGATCCATGGCGGCATGGGCTACAGCAAGGAAATGCCCCTGGAGCGATATTTTCGCGACGCCAAAATCACCGAGATTTACGAGGGCACCAGCGAAATTCAACGCATCGTGATTGCGCGCCAGGAGACCGGATTGCGCTAGTTTTCAAGGAGAAAGATAGCGATCCAGTTCTGCGTTGATCGCAACGGTTGAGTCGAACAGCGGTTCTGCATGTTGTACCAACAAACCCAGGTCCCGGTAACCTTCATCCGTGAGCAGCAAATCCCGCGTCAGCATGCAGGGTTCGTTCAGCGTGAAATCCGCCAGCTTGTGCGCGACGTTGACCACGTTGCTTTCCCACCGCAGCGCGCCCGCAGCGGCGTAGTCTTCCCATCGAGCCACGACGGTGAGCACGGGCGGCGGTAACGCCCAGGCGGACATGACGCGATGCCCAACGTCGAGGCTAAAGATTTCAATGAGCTTGTCATAGTCGCTGCCGGCAAGCTCGAGGCCGGCACGCTGTGCGACATCGTGCACAGCACCCAACGTGACCGCCCTGCCGATGTTATGCAGCAACCCGCACAGGTAGCAGAGCCCCGTCTCGCGGTGCAGGAGATGCGCGAGCTGGCGTGACCACAGTGCACTCGCCAACGAATGGCGCCAAAGCCGGCGCGCTTTGCGATGCTGGCCGTCGACGTGCAGCATTCGGCCCTGCAAGGCCAGGGTAAAGGCAATGTTGGCGATGTCATCGAGACCCAGC
>DATHFB010000196.1:0-5711 GCA_035318305.1 Steroidobacteraceae bacterium
CGTCGCGGCCTTCTGGAACAGCGGCGAGGCCATGGGCGCGTCGATGTACTGCTGGAAGTACAACACCGGGTTGTCGGTGAAAGTACCGACGAACATGCCATTGCAGACCGGTTGACCAGCGGAGTTCTTCGGAATCGGCCCGCTGCCCTGGTCGTTGGCGACGGCGGTCGGGGTCGTCACCGAGTCGCCCACGATATCCTGGTAGACGCGCCAGCTGATGCCGCCGGCCTGCAGCATCTCCGGGTAGGTCGGCCACGCCAGCGGAAAGCCATGCACAAAGCCGTTGTTGAGCACGATGCCGCCGCCATGGCCGTTAGTGCCCTGGGCGGTTGGGGTACCGTCGGGCAGGATGTTGCCCGCGATGTTGCCGTTGCAACCCGTCCACAGGTAGCAGCGGTTCACGTTGGTCGGACCACGCAACGAGCAGTAGTAGTTGTCGCCGACCGTGAAGGCATCCGCCAACGCGCTGTGATACGGAACGTCCACGCGCATGCGGTACGCCATGGTCAGGGGGTTCTTGGCCGGGACCCAGCTATCCCACTCACCGCCGTCTCGAGCTTCGGTGCCGAGAGGCCAGCCGTGGTCCAGTCCCGGACGGTACACCAGATTCAAGCTGTCGGTCGGAATGACGGCGGTGGGCGCGTTCGCTGCGGTCGCGGCCGACGCATTGATCTGGAATGGCGGCACCACCAGATCGGCGGTCACACCGCCGAACTGATTGGCGGGCCATCCATAGGTCACGCCGTTTTTCGGAAAGCCGTTGGCGGGACCGCCGAACGTCTGCTCGGCCGGCTGCAGGAACACCGAGTTACCGTTCTTCTGCTTGACCGCGCGCGGGTCGGAGAAGCCGCGCACCCCGCGCAGCGTACCGAATACCTCGTCGAACGAGTTGTTCTCCTGCATCAGGATGACGATGTGCTCGACGTCATTGATGGTGCCGGTCTTGAAGTTTGCCGGAATGGACAGCGCCTTGGCGATCGACGTGTTCAGCATGGCAGCGGCCGAGCTCAGGCCCATCAACTGCAAAAATTCACGACGATCGGTCAGCTTTCGATCATTTGCCACAAAATCTCTCCTACCCGGATAGAAATCCAGGCGTTGTATGTATCAAGGTGGTAGCTACATGCGGCCATGCGGCCATGCGGCCATGCGGCCATGCGGCTCGGTCACTACACTGAGGCCGAATTGTTAAATTGATGTGAAGAGTTTGTGACGCGATCACGGCATCCTATGAGGCTCCTCTTCGGCACGCGCCTGCCGCCTGCGGCTGGACTACACGTTTCCGCCTCGATGCTGCTGTACAATCATGCAGCACAGAGTGCTGACCGTCCCGTTTTTTGCCCCCTCATTAGATTGCGGTTGTCATGAATTCCTCGGCGGAACTGTCGCAATTCCCGCAGAACCGCGGCGAGCTTTACCTGCAGGCCATGAACTTGCGCTTGCTCAACCAATTCGATGAGGCGCTGGGTGTGCTGGAGCGGCTACAGCAGCTGCATCCCCGATGCAGTCGCTTGTACGAGGAGCGTGGCCACTGTTACGCCGCTCTGCGCAATGCCCCGAAAGCCATCGACGCCTTCTGGCAGGCCGTGAACCTCAACGCCGCCCTGCCTGCCAGCTGGCAAATGCTGCACACCCTGTATCTTGAGACGGGGGATGAAGAGAACGCCGCCAGGATCGCGGATCGCCTCGCCACGCTCCGCAACCTGCCCCCTGAGATCATCGAGGCCGCCAGCCTGTTCGCCGACGGGGAGCTTGTCCACGCCGAGCGCGTCCTGCGGGTATACCTGGCGCGGCACGGCGAGCACATCGAGGCCATGCGCCTGCTGGGGCGCATCTGCACCGCACGCGGGTTGCGGGACGATGCCGAGCTACTGCTGGAAGCAGTCGTACAACGGGCCCCCGGCTACCGCGCCGCGCGTGCCGACTACGCCCGCGCACTGCTCGATCAACACAGGTACGTGCGGTCTCGCGAGGAGATCCAGCAGTTGCTCGAGCTCGATCCGGGCAACCGAGCATACCTCCGGCAGTACGGAGAGGCCTGCATACGGTTGGGGGACTATGAGCCCGGGATCAGCCTGTACCGTCGGCTCCTGGGCGATGCCCAATCGGGACGGGAATCCGCAGAGCTGCACTTATGGATCGCGTTCTCCCTGAGAGCCCAGGGGCACCAGACGGAGGCGATCCAGGGCTACCGTGCCGCCATCGCCGTCTGGCCGGAATCGGGCGAGGCCTGGTGGAGCCTGGCAGACCTCAAGACCTATCACTTTTCGCTCGACGACATCGCTCGCATGCGCTCGGCCGAAGCGGCACCCGGCACATCCCTTGTGGACCGCTATCACCTGTGCTTCGCGCTGGGCAAGGCCCTCGAAGACCAGAAGGACTACGCCGACTCTTGGGTCTACTACGAGCGCGGCAATGCGCTCAAACACGCGGAAGTTCGTTACCCGCAGAGGCTCGCCGAGAGCCGCGTGCGGCTCTCGAAGCAAGTGTGCACACGAGAGTTCTTCGAGACGCGAAGGGGCTGGGGCGTCGCGGACTCGGATCCCATCTTCATCCTGGGGCTGACGCGCTCCGGCTCGACACTCATCGAACAGATCCTGGCTTCGCATTCGGAGGTCGAGGGCACCCAGGAACTCGCGGACATCCAACGCATCGTGAGGGCGTTACGCGGCCGTGACACGGACCTTGAGAACCCGCGCTATCCGAAGGTGCTGGCCGAGTTGGGGCCGCAAGACTTCCGCAGCTTCGGTGAAGGCTTCATGGCCGACACCCGGATCTACCGCCGCACGCGGCGCCCGTACTTCATCGACAAGCTGCCGGACAACTTCCGGGACATCGGCCTCATCCGCTTGATGCTGCCGAATGCGAAAATCATCGACGCCCGGCGCGAACCCATGGCCTGCTGCTTCGGCAATCTCAAGCAGCTGTTCTCGGGCGGTCAGGAGTTCAGTTACAGCATCGCTGACATGGCGCACTACTACCGCAACTATCTCGAGCTCATGCGGCACTGGAACGAGGCGTTGCCGGGGCGGATCCTGACGGTACACCACGAGGACGTGGTGGAGGATCTGGAGGGCAATGTGCGCCGCATCCTGGACTTCTGTGGTCTGCGCTTCGAGCCGGCCTGCCTGGAGTTTCACAAGACCGAGCGGAACGTGCGCACGGCCAGTTCCGAGCAGGTGCGACGGCCCATCAGCCGCGAAGGCGTCGACCAGTGGAGGAATTACGAACCCTGGCTGGGCCCGCTTAAGGATGGCCTCGGGAACGCTCTGACCACCTACAGGGACTGAACTGCTGTGGCTGCATCTACCAGGTGGCATGCGCTTCAGGCGCGCGGAGATGAATGGTTGGTGGGCCCGCTCGGACTCGAACCGAGGACCAAGGGATTCACTTCTGCCCCGCCGTTTCCGGAGGGAGTGGACTATCTCTTCACCCACGTGGGGTGCGGGACGCTCTAGCCTGTCATTAAGCGCGACTTGAACGCGCTCAGGTAGTCTCTGCACCTTCCGGCGGTGCACCGCCGGCTTGGCTCAGGGTTGCCATCAGCCTTGCAGCTGGTCAGGTTTCCCTGAATTCATCCCGTCCACTTCGCACCTTGCGATGCGAAGGCACCATTAATTGATGAGTCCCCTGCTCTAACCAACTGAGCTACAGGCCCGACGGCGCGCATCTTAACACGTGACCTTCCCGGTCATGCCCTTGGGTTATCGTAGCGCGCTGTGAAAACGCCGTTGTTACCTGATTTGCCCATCAATGAGGCGCTGCCGGCGCTCAAAGAAGCGTTGATTGGGCGCCGCAGCGCGCTGCTCGAGGCGCCGCCGGGCGCCGGCAAAAGCACCATCGTGCCCATCGCGTTGCTGCAGAGCCCCTGGCTCGATGGCCTGAAGATTTTGATGCTCGAGCCGCGCCGCATCGCTGCGCGCGCGGTGGCAAACCGCATGTCCGCGCTCTTAGGGGAACCCGTCGGCCGCAGCGTCGGATTTCGCACGCGCTTGGAAACGCGAGTCAGCAGAGAAACGCGCATCGAGGTGGTCACGGAGGGGATTCTCACGCGCATGTTGCAGGAAGACTCCGCTCTCGGCGGCGTAGGGTGCGTCATCTTCGATGAGTTCCACGAGCGCAGTTTGAATGCGGATCTTGGGCTTGCGCTGTGCATCGAGAGCCAACAGAACCTGCGAGATGATCTGCGGCTGCTGGTGATGTCGGCCACCCTGGACCTAAAGCCGTTGGTGCGGCTCCTGGGGGATGCGCCGGTCGTGTCCGCGAAGGGACGCAGCTTCGAGGTGCGCACGCACTACGTGCCCCGGCGCAACGAAATCCATTTGGAACTTCAGGTGTCGCAGCTCGTGCGCACCGCCTTGAAGGAACATGACGGCGATGTCTTGTGTTTCCTTCCGGGCGCCGCGGAGATTCGCCGCGTACAGCGCAACCTGGAAGAAGCGGAGCTTGATCGCCGCGTCCGGGTGCTGCCGCTGTATGGCGAACTCGAGGGTGCGGAGCAGGACGCGGCGCTCGCGCCGGCTGCTGCGGGTCAACGCAAGGTGGTGCTGGCGACCAGCATTGCGGAAACCAGTCTTACCATCGAGGGCGTCCGCGTGGTCGTCGACTCCGGATTGCGGCGCTACGCGGAGTTCGACCCCGCGACGGGCATGAGCCGCTTGGTAACCGGCAAAGTCTCGCAAGCCGCGGCCGATCAGCGTCGCGGCCGGGCCGGCCGCTTGAGCGAGGGCGATTGTTATCGGCTTTGGTCTGAGGGAACCCACACCTCGCTCAGCCCGCAGACCCCGCCGGAAATCCTGCATGCCGACCTCGCGCCGCTCGCGCTGGAGCTTGCCTGTTGGGGAGCAGTGGATGCGGTGAGCCTGGCCTGGCTCGATCCCCCGCCTGCTGCACCGCTCGCGCAGGCGCGGGACTTGCTGCTTCAGCTCGAGGCGATCGATGCCGGCGCACGCGTGACCAAGCACGGACGCGCGCTGGAGAAGCTCGGCATGCACCCGCGGCTTGCTCACATGCGGGTCATGGCGCTGGGGTTGGGTGCGGCCCGGCTGGCCTGCGATCTCGCCGCCATCTTGAGCGAACGCGACATTCTGCGCGCGGGCGCCGGCGCGCGCGACGCGGACCTGCGGCTGCGCGTGGCAGTATTGCGCGGCGACAGCCGCGAGATACCTGCGGGAGTCACGGTCGATAATCGCGCCAAGATCCAGGCTCAGCGCAGTTCCAGCCAATGGCAGCGCGACCTGGGCACCCCGCGCGACACGGCTGACCCGCACGAAACCACCGGCATTCTGCTGGGCTGGGCCTATCCCGACCGCATCGCGCGAGCGCGCGGCGATGGCTCGCGATACTTGCTGGCAAACGGCCGGGGAGCTCGATTCGGGGAACCGCAGGCATTGGCCAAGTCAGAATTCATCGTGGCCGCCGAACTCGACGGAGCAGATCGCGAGGCGCGAATTTTCCTGGCCGCCCCCATAAGTCTTGCCGACCTCGAGGAGCATTTCGCCGCCCTGGTGACAGAAAGCGCGGAGATCCACTGGGACGATCGCGCCGGGGCTATCAGCGCCAAACGCGAGCGCCGTCTTGGCGCGCTGCTGCTGGAGTCCGTCGACATACGCGACCCTGATCCGAACGCCATGCAAGCCGCCGTGCTCGCGGGACTGAAGCGGGCAGGAATCGCCGGATTGCCGTGGACCAAGGCGTTGCGCCAAATGCAG
>DATHFB010000197.1:0-14537 GCA_035318305.1 Steroidobacteraceae bacterium
GTTCTCGAGATCGGCGGCCGATGCCGCGGCGTTGGCCTCGCCCGCAGCGACCTCGTTGCGAATCTGCCCCCACAAGTCGAGTTCGTAGCTGACGCTGCCGCCCAGCGTGTTGGTATTGAAGTAGGTCGGCGTCGTGGGTCCTCTGAGCGGCGCGTTGATCGATTCACGATTGCGCGCCGCGCTGGCATTGAGACCCAGCGTCGGAAAGAGCCCCGCGCGCGCCTGATCGGCGAGCGCCCGGGCCTGCGCGTAGTTCGCCAGCGCGGCGGCGAGGGTCGGGTTCCCGTCGATCAACCTTTTCTCGAGCCCGTCGAGCTCCGCGTTGCCATAGAGCGCCCACCAGCTGTCGCGCGGCAGACGGTCTGCCGGCTGGGCCTGAGTCCACGGACCGATTTCCTTGTAAGCATCTCCCGCTGGAACGACCGGGATCTTCAGCGGCGGCGCGAGCGAGCAGGCGCTGAGCAGCAGAATCAGCGCCGCGCCGGAGCACAGGATGCCCTTAGCCGGTTTCATTTTTACTCTTCGCTTTGCCGGTGATCTTGTCGCCTGGCGCCGCGGCGGCGAGGCGCACCAGAGCGCCATTGCCGATTCCATCGGGCGGAATTTCGATCACGCGGTCGCTCGGTGAGAGGCCGGAGGCGAGCTCGATGATGGTACCTAAGTCGCGTTCTATCGATACCGGCTTGAGGAGCACGCGGTTGTCGGCTCCCACGGTGGCGATGGAAAGGCCCTTGGCATCAAAAATCAGCGCGCTCGAGGGCACGCTGAGCACATGGGCGACAGCAGCCATTTGCAGATGGATGCCGGCGTAGTCGCCCGGCATCATCTCACCGGCGGCATTGTCGACGATGAGCTGCATCAGGGTCGTGCCGCTGCTCGGGTTTACCGCCTGGGACGAAGCCTCGACCGTTCCGCTATAAGTCTTGCCCGGATGTTCCGGTACGCTGATCGTGGCCTTGGTGCCCGGCGGTACGCTGGGAACATAGTTCTGCGGCACGTTGACATAGACGCGCAGTTTGCCGGTTTCAGAGACCACGAACAGCTGTGCGCCACCGGCGGCTCCGACATTGATCAGCGCGCCGATGTCGGTTTCGCGCGCCGTGACGATGCCGTCGAACGGCGCGACCAGGCGCTTGAAGCCTTCCTCGGCGACAAGACGGTCGACGTTCGCCTGCGCCGCCTTGACCTGGGCGATGTTGGCGTTCCAGGTGAACGTGCGCTGGTCGACGTCTTGCTTGGCGACAGCGTCGGTGCTTGCCAGCGACTGCCAGCGCTCGGCGCCGATCTGAGCCAGCTTGGCATTGGCCTGGGCGACGCTCAGGTCGGCGCGTGCCTGCATGAGCTGCTGGTCGAGATCCGGCGTGGCAATCTCGGCGAGCATGTCACCGGCTTTCACCTTGGCGCCGATGTCGTACTTCCAGCTTTTCAAATAGCCTGGGACGCGAGCATAGATGGGTGCCTCGATGAAGGCTTGCAGGCGCCCGGGCAAGTCCAATGTCGCATTGTTGCTGACGCTCGCGGGCGTAACGAGGGCCACCACCGGCACGGCCTGCGCTTCGGTTACATCGTGCAGGCTCGCGTTCTGCGCCTGGCGGGTGCCGAGGCCGTAAGCGACGACGGCGATGGCGAGGAGCGCGAATGCGCTGCCGACCACGGTAAGCCGGCGCGGGACGGCGCCGCTGGGATTTCGATCAGGCTGGGACATGGGCTGCTCCGAGGTTGGGTTTCGGCGCCGGCTGTGGGCCGCGGTGCCGGTGAACGATGCTGAACATCACGGGGACGAAGAACAGCGTTGAGACGGTGGCGAAAATCAGGCCGCCGATCACGGCGCGGCCGAGCGGCGCATTCTGCTCTCCACCCTCGCCCAGACCGAGCGCCATGGGCAGCATGCCGATCACCATCGCAAGTGCCGTCATCAAAACCGGGCGTAGGCGCACGAATCCGGCCTCGAGCGCGGCCTGCGTCGCATCGCCGATCTCGTTGAGCTTTTCGCGTGCGAAACTGATCACCAGAACGCTGTTCGCGGTCGCCACGCCCATGCACATGATCGCGCCCGTGAGCGCCGGCACCGACAGCGTGGTATGCGTTGCAAACAGCATCCAGACAATACCGGCGAGCGCCGCCGGCAGTGCGGTAATGATGACGAAGGGGTCGGTCCACGACTGGAAGTTGATGACGACCACGAAATAGACCAGCACGATGGCGCCAAGCAGGCCGAACAGCAAGCCCGCGTAGGCGCTGTTCATGGTTGCGTTCTGGCCGACCAGGGCGATGATCGAGCCCTTCGGCTTGTCCTTGTCATTCTGAGCAATGATTTTCTGGATATCGGCCGAGACCGCGCCGAGATCCCGCCCTTGAGTCGTCGCATAGATCTGAACCATCGAGGAAATGTCATATTGGGACACCACCGCGGAGCTCCGAGTGCGGCGGATATCGGCGATGCCGCCGAGCACCGTGGTTGGCGCGCCCTTGGCATTGATCGGCAGATTCTGCAGCGCCGCGAGCGAATCGATCTGGTATTGCGGCGTTTGCAGCGCGATCGGATACGTGACGCCGTTCTTCTCATTGAGCCAGTAGGTGGGCGCCACCTGGCTGGAACTGGCCAGGTTGACGACCAGACTGTTGGTCACGTCGGCCGCGGTCACGCCGGTGTATTGGGCCCGCGTGCGGTCCATATTGACATCGATCGTCGGCACGCTGGGCGACTGCTGGATGCGAACATCGGCGACGCCGGGGACATGGCGGATCTGCGCCAGGAGCTTGTTGGCGTAGGCATAGTCCGCGCCAAGATCGTTGCCGCGGATCTGCAGATCAATCGGGGCCGGCGCGCCAAAATTCAGAATCTGGCTGACGATATCGGCGGGCAGAAAGGAAAAGCTCATGCCGGGAAAACGGCTTGGCAGAACCCGGCGCAGGCGACTGACGTAGTCGGCGGTCGGCGCATGCCCCTCGTTGAGCGAGACCTGGATGTCTCCGTCCGACTCGCCGATCGTGCCGGTGTTGTTGTAGATCGTATTGATCGCCGAAAGATAAGTGCCGATATTGTCCGTGATCGCCGCCACTTCGGCCGGCGGGATCGCTTCGCGGATCGCTTTCTCCACCTCGGCGAAACGCGTGGCGGTTTCCTCGATTCGCATGCCGACCGGCGCCCGTACATGCAACAGTATTTGGCCGCCGTCGACTTGTGGGAAGAAATTGCGGCCGAGAAATGGCGCAAGCAGGAACGAGACCGCGATGAAGCCGACAAACCCACCGACGAACAGCCTCCGATGCTGGATGGCGAGGGCCAGTAGATCGTGATACCCGGCGCGCATCCGCTCAAAGCGCGCCTCGAAGCCGTGTTGCAAGCGCACCAGCGGATTCTTAGGTTGCGACGGCTCGACATCCGCGCCGCCGACGCGCGCCACGTGCATTCGCAGCAGATACTTCGCCATCGTCGGCACCAGAGTGCGCGACAGCAAGAACGAAAAGACCATGGCGAATATCACGCTCTCCGCCATCGGCACGAACAGAAAGCGCGCCACGCCGCTCAAGAAAAACATCGGAATGAACACGATGCAGATGCACAGCAATGACACAAAAGCCGGGATGACGATCTGCGAGGCGCCGTCGAGAATCGCGTGCTCGACCTCCTTGCCTTGCTCTAAATGATAATTGATGCTCTCGATCGTCACGGTCGCCTCGTCGACGAGTATGCCCACGGCGAGCGCGAGGCCGCCCAAGGTCATGATGTTGAGCGTTTCGCCGATCGCCGACAGCGCCCCGATCGCGCCCAAAACCGACAGCGGAATCGACGTCGTGACGATCAGCGTCGAGCGCCAGCTGCCGAGGAACAGCAGGATCATCAAGCTCGTGAGTGCAGCGGCGATCACGCCCTCGCGGATCACGCCCTGGATCGAGGCTCGCACGAATACCGACTGATCACCGATTGGCTTGATGGCAAGCTCGCCCGGCAACGAAGGCTGCATGACTTGCAGCATCTTCTTGATGCCGCTGACGATGTCGAGCGTCGAGGTCGCGCCATTCTTGAACACGCTGAGCAGTACGGAGCGATTGCCGTCCACGTGCACGACGTTGGTCTGCACCGCATTGCCGTTGTGCACGTGGGCGACGTCGTGCATGTACACGATCGCGCCCCCGACGTTCTTGATCGGTAGGTCGCCGAGATCCGAAATTTTGGATGGCGCGCTGTTGAGATTGACGGTGTACTCATAGTCGCCAATCTTCTCCGAGCCTATCGGGGTGAGGAGGTTCTGTGCGGCGAGTGCATTGGCGACATCGAGGCCCGTCAGGCCGCGCGACTGCAACGCAGCAGTGTCGAGATCGAACATCACCTGCGGCGATTTGCCGCCGAACGGATAGGGGATGCCCGCGCCTTGCACCGTGACCAGGCGGGTACGCACGAAGTTGATGCCCAGATCGGCGAGATTCTGCTCGCTCAAGCCCTTGCCCGACAGCGCCAGCTGAATGACCGGCACCGACGAGGCGCTGTAATTGAGGATCAGCGGCGGCGTCGTGCCCGGCGGCAGTTGCTTGAGCAGGGTCTGCGCAATCGCGGTGACCTGCGCGTTGGCGGTGGCAATGTTGACGGATGGGTGGAAGAAAATCTTGACGATGCCGAAGGTGGTATAGGAATTCGCTTCGATGTGCTCGATGTCATTGACCGTGGTCGTCAGCGCCCGCTCGAACGGGGTGATGACGCGTCCTGCCATCTGGTCCGGCGGCAACCCCTGATATTGAAAGGCGACGCCGATGATCGGAATGTTGATGCTCGGAAAAATGTCGACCGGCGTGCGCAACGCGGCGAGCGACCCTATGATGAAAATGAGCAAGCCCGCCACGATAAACGTATAGGGCCGGTGAAGCGCAATGCGGACTAGAGCGAGCATCTGGGTACCTGGAGCAGGAGCAGGCGGCTTAGACGGTAGACGGCATCAACGATGCCGTGGCCGTTTGATGATCGCCGGCGTCCTGGGTTGCCAAACCGCCAATGGCGGACCAATCAAGCTTCTCGCCGCCCTGGGCCAAGAGTCGCAAGAATCGATCATGCAGCAGGCTGGCAAGCGGCATCGGCACGCGCAGACTCTCGGCTGCGGCCAACGCCAGACGAATGTCTTTGAATCCGAGCGGCGCGGCGAAGGCCGCCGGCTCGAACTGGTTTTGCGCGATGAGATTGCCGTAGGTCTTGTACGCCGGCACGTTGAACACGGTGGAGGTGAGCAAATCGACGTACGCACGCCGGTCGATGCCGGCTTTGCCGATGAGTGCAATGGCCTCGCCCAGCGCCTCGATGGCGGAAGCCAGCAAAAAATTGCCGCTCAGTTTGACGAGATTCGCAGCAGCCGGCTCCGTACCGATGGGAATCGTTTTCTGGCCGATCGCGCTGAACAGCGGCTGGCACGCCTCAATCGTCGCGGGCTCGCCCGCGGCGACGATGAATAGCTTGGCGGCCGCCGCCATGTCCGGTCGCCCAAACACCGGTGCGGCCACATAGCGCTGTCCGGCTTGCGCGTGCGCCTGGGTCAAGCGCTTGGAGAGAGCGACACTGATCGTACTCATGGAAAGATGGATCGCGCCTTTTGGCAGATGCGCGATGAGGCCGGCAACCGCGAAGGCGACGTCGGATGCCGCGTCATCGTCCGCCAGCATCGTGATCACCACGTCGCCGCCGCACACGCCTGCAAGATTGATAGCCTCGTGCGCACCGAGCTTCAGGAGTGCACCGCTCTTCCCGGGACTGCGATTGAACACGCTGACGTCATGTCCGGCTTTGATGAGATTGGCGGCCATCGCCGCGCCCATGTGTCCAAGTCCGATAAATCCTACTTTCATATGGTCATTTCCTTCTGGATCGTCATTTAGGAGCGCTGCGGCGGCGCCATGAACTCGGGACCGACGGGATCAGTGACGGCTGTGTTCACGATGCGTTCAATGAGTTCGCGATTGACCTGGTTGAGCGACCAGCCCGCAACACCGAGCGCGGCTTGCACTTGATCGGGGTGACGGCCGCCCCAGAGCGCAACGCTGATGCCCTGGTCGAGCATCCAACGCACCGCCAGATGAATCACACGCCGCTTGAAGCGGCGCTGTGCCACCTCATCGAGCTGCCGGACGGCGTCGAGATACTGGGCAAAGCGGGGCGGCTGAAATTTCGGGTCGATGCGCCGCAGATCATCACCGTCGAATACAGTGTCCGGGCGCATGCGCCCGCTCAGCAATCCTCGGCACAGCGCGCCATAGCCGAGCGTGACGATCTGATTGTCGCGACAATAAGGCAGAATGTCTTTCTCAATCGCGCGCTCGAACAGGTTGTAGGGCGGCTGCACCACGTGCAATGGGGACACTTGACGAAAGCGCTCCATCTGTTCAACCGAGAAGTTGCTGACCCCGATGGCGCGTATTTTCCCTTGCTCATACAGCGAGCGCATCGCCTCCGCGGTCTCCTCGATAGGCACCAGAGGGTCGGGCCAATGCACCTGATAGATGTCGATGTAATCAGTGCGCAGCCGCCACAGCGAATCATCGACCTCTTTCATGATTCGAGCGCGGCTCGCATTCCGAAAGACCTTACCGTCGCGCCACTCCAATCCCACCTTGGTGGCGATCACAACTTCGTTGCGCATGCCCTCGAGAGCGGTGCCGACGATCTCCTCGGACACGCCGAAGCCATACGCCGGCGCCGTATCGATGAGATTGATGCCCTGATGCACGGCGGCCCGAATGGTGGCAACCGATTCGCGTTGATCGGTGCCTCCCCACATCCAGCCGCCCATGGCCCACGTGCCGAGCGCCACTCGGGAAATTCTCAGATGCGTCTTGGGAATATCCACGTATTCGCTCTCGACGGCAGGGATCTGAAGCTGTGTTGATGACATGAAAGATTTCTCCTGTTGGACGAAATTCACTTGGCGGGTTGAAGCGGCGCCGCGATGCGGTGGCTCAAGCCCCAGATGTAGGCGGCGGCGGCCGACACCTGATCGGGGGTCAACTCAGCGCCGCCCTTGGGTGGCATGGGGGAGCGATATTGTTTCGGCCGCGGCACGCCGGCGGCGATGGTTTTTGCGATGGCCGCGTAACTGCCGTCGCCCCACAGCCACTGCGTGTCGGTGAGATTGGGACCCAGTGTGGTGCCTGTCGCGTTCGTACCATGGCAACCCGTGCAAGGCGCTCCGCCCACTTCGCCGCGGAAGACGCGTTCGCCCAGTGCAACCATCTCCTGCGTGGCACCGGCCGGAACCGGCAGACTTGCGGTCTCGGCGGCGGCACCGGCATCGGGATGAGTGCCTTCCGGGGGGTTGGCATCATCGGCGCTCAAGTTGCCGGCGGGAGCCGATGCGGCCGGGCAGGACGTGTATTGGGCAGCGTCCCCCTGAGCAGCGCCCCCCTGAGCTGCGGATCCGCCCCGATAGACGATGCGGTAAATCCGGCCGCGCACATCATCGGAGACGAAGAGCGAGCCGTCGGGCCCTACGGCGAGGCCGGATGGACGATGTTCGGCTTGGCCGGGCGATCTCGCGGCCCCTGCAAATCCATCGGCAAATATTTCGCACTGACCCGACGCGCGATCGCCCTCCAGGGCCTGGAACACGACGTTATAGCCGCCTTGGGGGTAGGGCGCGCGGTCCCACGATCCGTGGAAGGCGATGAATACGCCGCGACGGTAATGAGCCGGGAACTGTCGCTTGTCGTACAGCGCCATCGCGTTCGGTGCCCAATGCGCCGGAAACGCGGCGATCGGCGCGCGCTTGTCTGCGCAGGGACCCACTTTCTTGCCGTCGCCGCCGTACTCGGGGGCAAGGACCAATTTGGCCTGCAAGCCGTCGTAATAGCACTCCGGCCACCCGTAGTCGCCACCCTGTCTCAAGACCAGCAACTCCTCGGCGGGAAGCGTGGCCTCCTCCTCAGGTTTGTACAGGCTCGGCCAATTTGCATGCAGCTGGTCACGGCCGTGCTGAGTCACGAACATGTTGCCGGCGCCATCGATCGCGAATCCCTCGGCATTGCGGATTCCGGTGGCGAATCGTTCGGCGGGCGAGAATGCCTGGTTCGTTTTATTCGCGTCATAGCGCCAGATGCCGCCACGCGTCGTGAGTTCCATGCATGGATCGATGCCCGGCGATTGCAGCATGCGATTTTGCAGCTGGCAGGCATTGGTCGCGGTGGCGACGTCGACGTACAGGGAACCGTCCTCGTCGATCGTAAAGGGATGCATGGGATGGTCGCCGCCCAGCGGCAGTCCGCTCACGACGGTCACTGCTGGACCTTGCGGGACGAGCGAGCCGGCCGGCAGCGTGTAGCGCACGATTTTGTCGTTGAGCTCGGCGAACAGTCTGCCCTTATACAGGCCAATGCCGGTGCCGCCCGCACCGCCGCGCTGGACAGTGTCGCCGAAACGCTGGTTTACGTCGGCTCTTCCGGCGCCCGTGGTGTCCTTGAGCGCCACCAGAAAACCGCCCGAGTGCGGCGTGTCGTCGCCATAGTAGCGGCCGGACCAGGTGTTGACGTAGACGGTTCCGTTCGCAGCAACCACCAGATGGCGCGCATGACCGATACCATCGGCAAAAATGGTCGCGCAAAAGCCGGGCGGCAACTTAAGGCCGCTGTCATTTTTCGGACACGCGGTTTCGGCCCGCGCCGCGGCCCTAGTGCCTTTCGGCGTTGCTGCCGAGGCGCCCACGCTCCAGGCGCCTAAGGCAATGACAAACCAGAGATTTTGGTAACGCCGGAAAAAACCCATTAGCGAGCCTCTGTTATTTCGCCGAGCGACAATCGCGCCAAGAAAATCCGAGCCAGCAAGGTAACAACCGCGGCCGGCGATTGAATTTCACGACCGTTACCGTTGAAACACAGATCACGCTGTGTGCAGCGCCGGGATGGTCGATTTCAGGGACCGATCGTGGGGTGAGAGCATTACGCTTCCCTTTCGCGGCCCTGGGCGCAGATTTCAAATGAAAGACTTGCGGCGCATCTCGACATCGACGCGCGTTCTATTGCTGAGACACTGCACTCGATGTCCACGATTGCCATATACGAGGCCGATGATCTGATGCGCGGCCTGCTCCAGGAATGGCTGACGGGTGCCGGCTATCGCGTGTGTGCCGACACACTCTGCGGCCGGCAGCCTCTTAAAGCAGACCTTGTGATCGTCAATATTGGCATGCCCAAACAGGCGGGTCCGCGCGTGGCCGAGGAAATTCGCGCCGCGCACCCGGGAACGCCGATCATCGCGATCTCCGCCCAATTTCGCGCCGATCTCTCGAGCGCCGGTACCACCGCTCAGAGCCTCGGCGTCGCCCAGGTCATCGCCAAGCCGCTAAGCCGCGATACGCTGCTCGCGTCGGTACGCGCTATCATTGATCCCGGCACGCTGAACTAGGCACGCGAGGAATGTCCGAGAATACCGGCCCCATCAACCAGCGTTCCGCGCCGCTACGGTTCAAGCGTTTTCGGCTGCGGATCGTGATACTGGGCGTGCTGATCGTACTGGCTTTCGCCGGCTCATCGGCTTATGACGGGTGGCGTGCGTATAACAATACCCTCGCGGCCACCAACCGCGAAATCACGAATGTGGCGACAGCGCTTGCCGAGCAAAGCGCCTGGACGTTTCAAGGCATCGATTTATTGCTGCGCGATACGGCACGTTGGTATCAAACCGACAGTAAAAAAATAGCGCCCGAGCGTCTCGATGAAATCCTCGCCAATCGCACCATGGGGGCCAGACAAATACACTTGATCACGATCACCGACGCGCAAGGAATTCAGCGGCACCGCTCTGTCGGATCCTCACCTCCCGACCTCGACGTGTCCGACCGTTCCTATTTCAATGCACAGCGAGACCGTTCGGTGGGCCTGTTCATGAGCGAGGCGCTGATCACCCGCTCCGAAAGACGCCCTGGAATCGTCCTTTCGCGGCGGTTGGAGGACGAGAGCGGCGCGTTCGCCGGCGTCGTGGCGGCCATCGTCAACCTCGAGGATCTCGAGAAATTCTACGCCGCGGTCAACCTCGGCAACGGCAGTGCCGTGCATCTGCTGCGCGACAACGGCCAATTGCTGGCGCGCGATCCGCCGCAGCCCGGTTCGATCGGCAAGACACTTCCGCGGCTCGCTTTCGCACTCAAAGAGCCGTCAAAGGGATTCACCGATCCGATCGACGGCAAGCAGGAGTTCATTGCCGTGGCAGGCGTTAGAGATACGCCTCTTGTCGTCGCGGTCACCCGTGAGAAGGCAGTCGCGCTGCACCCATGGCGCGATGAAGCGATGCGCCTCGCGGTGCGCAGCGCGGTGGTCGCGCTTTTAGGATTGATCGGAATTTGGATGCTATGGCGCCAACTCCGCCGCATCGAAGCGGGTGAGCGTGCTTTGGGGGACAGTGAGGAGCGCTATGCGCTGGCGATGGAAGGAGCGAACGAGGGACATTGGGACTGGGATCTCGCGACCGATCGCATCTACCTGTCGTCAACCATGGCGATGCTCGAAGGGCAGGGTAAAGACCATGTGACGACGACCCGCACTGCGTGGCTGACGCGAATCGAGATCCATCCCGACGACGCACCGCGCCTCGAGGCGGCTCTCCGGGAACATTTCCAAGGCCGCACGCCGGGTTTTGAATGTGAATACCGGGTCCGCGACGGCAACTGGCGCTGGCTGCTTGCGAGAGGCCGATGTCTACGGGATGCCGAGGGCAAGCCGTATCGTTTCGTCGGATCGGCCATCGACGTGACGGCCGAAAAGCAGGCGCAGTCGGACAGAGATCACTTGGAGGCCCAACTACGGCAGTCGCAGAAGATGGAGGCGATGGGTACCTTGGCCGGCGGGATCGCTCACGATTTCAACAATATACTCGGCGCGATCTTGGGTTACGGTGAGCTCGCGCAGCAAGAGTCCAAGCCAGGCAGCCCCCTGCGACGTTACGTTGACAATGTGATGCACGCGGCTGAGCGCGCCAAGGCGCTGGTCGATCGGATACTCGGGTTCAGCCGCAGCGGCCTCGGTGAACGCGCTTACGTACATATCCAGTCAGTCATTGAAGAAACTCTGGAACTCATTGCGGCCTCCTTGCCCGCCAACATTCGTCTGGAAAAAAGTCTTCTCGTCGGCGATGCCGCGCTCATCGGCGATTCGACCCAATTGCATCAGGTCGCCATGAATCTTTGTACCAACGCCGTGCATGCGATGGAACAAGGCGGGATCCTCAGCGTGTCCTTGGAGCGCGTGGACTTGACCGAGGCGCAATTGGTGTCGCGCGGCAGTCTCTCCCCCGGACCCTACATCCGCCTCGTGATCAAGGACACCGGCGTCGGAATAGAACTCGATGTCCTCGAGCGCATATTCGATCCGTTCTTCACTACACGAGGTGTCGGCAAAGGTACGGGCCTCGGTTTGTCGCTGGTGCATGGAATCGTGACCGATCTCGGGGGCGCCATCGACGTCCATTCCGTGATTGGTAGGGGCACGACCTTTGAGATCTGGCTACCCGTCACCAATGACGTCGGAAAGCCCGCCGTCGAGGCAGCTCGCGAGCTGCCTCGCGGCAGGGGTGAAACGGTGATGATCGTCGATGATGAACCGACGCTGGTTGCGCTGGCGGAAGAAATGCTTGCCGGGCTCGGATACGAGCCGGTGGGCTTTGAGTCAAGCGTCATGGCGCTGCAGGCATTTCGGGCCAAGCCCGAACGCTTCGATGTAGTGCTGACCGACGAGGCAATGCCCGATCTCGTGGGCACGGAACTGGCCGGCGAGATCCGGCTCCTCAGGTCCGATGTTCCGATCATCCTGATGAGCGGCCACGGGGGCGCATCCCTGGCGCTCCGTGCACAAGCCATCGGCGTGAAAGAGGTGTTGCACAAACCGCTGCAGCGCGTCGATCTCGCCGAGTCGCTGGCGCGCGCGCTGGGGTGATTGAGCATGGAATTCCACACAGGAATCGACGATGATCATGCAACCGGAGAATCACATGCCTGAGACTATCCAGCCGCACATCTTGGTCGTTGATGACGACCCGCAGATTCGCGACCTACTGAATGAGTATCTCGCCCAGAACGAGCTGCGTGTCAGCGTGACATCGACCGGCAAGGAAATGTCGGCGATCCTCGCCGAGCAGGCTATCGATCTGGTGGTTCTCGACTTGCGTTTGGCCGGTGAGGACGGGATGACGCTGGCCCGCAAACTGCGCGAGGAGTCCGCTATTCCCGTCATCATTCTCACCGGTGTGCGCGATGAGGCCGATCGCATCATGGGTCTGGAACTCGGCGCCGACGACTACCTGACCAAGCCGTTCAGCCCGCGGGAGCTGTTGGCGCGTATTCGGACGGTGTTGCGGCGAACCAAAGGGGCGGCGTTGACGGAGGCGAGACAGGGCGACGTTCGCGCCTACCGCTTTGCCGAGTTCGAACTCAACCTGCGCACGCGGCGACTCACCAAACACCCGGGAAAGCGCCTCGAGCTGACCAATGGGGAATTCAATTTGCTCGCCGCGCTACTGGCCGCGCCGCAACGGATCCTCACCCGGGATCAGCTGCTGGAAGCCAGCCGCGTGTACGACAATGAGGTTTACGACCGCTCCATCGACGTTCAGGTGCTGCGGCTGCGCCGCAAGATCGAGACCGACCCCTCACAACCGCAATTCATCCTCACGGAACGCGGCGTCGGCTACTCGTTCAGCGCGCCGGTTGAAGTTCTTCATTGACCGTACCGTTGCCGTCCACTTAGAAACCGCGCGCGGCTCTTTGCGAGCTGTTCGCTGCGCTACTGTTCGCTGTGCTACTGGGACTGTCCCAGAGTCCGCCCAGCGCTTTCACCAACAGCACGCTGGCGTCAAGCCGGCGCCGCGCAATCTCAATGGCGGTGCGTTCGTTGCTCAGGGCCATGCTCTGCGCCGTAACGACCTCCAGGTATCCAATCGCACCGGCCTGATAGCGTTGCATCGCCAACTGCAGTTCATGCTCGGCCGCGCTCACCGCCAGCTGCTGTGCGGCCGATTCGTCCGCGAGAATACGCAGCGCAGCGAGGTTATCCTCGACGTCTTGAAATGAGGTCAACACGGTCTGGCGATAATCCGCGACCGTGCCCTCGAAGCTTGCCTTGGCGCCGTTTAGCCGCTGCCTGCGCAGGCCGCCGTCGAACAGCGTGCCAATCAGCGGGACGCCGACTGCCCAGAAGCGGCTGGGCGCGCTCGCCCATTGCGCAAATCCCCCCGACTCGAGACCGCCGCTCAAGGAGAGCAGCAGATCGGGAAAGAATGCGGCGGTGGCCGCGCCGACATCTGCATTGGAGGCCGCCACCAGGCGTTCCGCCGCCGCCACATCCGGACGCCGTTCCAGCAGTTGCGAGGGTACGCCCGCGGGAACATCCGGCGGCGCTAGCTGAGTGGCGCTCGGCGGCAGGGAAAACGTCGAGGCGGGCTCACCGCTCAACGTGGCAATCGCGTGCTCCAGTTGAGCGCGCATCACGCCGACATCAATGAGTTGGGAGCGCGTCGTCTGCAACTGCGTCTGGGCCAGTGCGACATCCGAATCCGAGGCGACGCCGGCGGCGAATCGCTGTGTCGCAATGTCGAGCGCCGCCTGAAAGGCAACGACGGTCTGTTGCAGCAAGTCAGTGTCCGTATCCAGTCCGCGCAGATCGAAATAATCCACCGCGAGTTCGGCATGCATACTCAGTTCTACCGCTGCCAGATCGGCTGCGCCGGCTTCGGCTCGATCCTTGGCGCCCTCGACAGCATGGCCGACCTTGCCGAATAGATCTGGCTCCCAGGTGGCCGTGACGCCAGCGGTGTTGTCCCACACCGTCTTGCCGGCGAGCGAGCGCCCGAGCACTGTCTGTGAGGTGAGGCTGCGGTTGGGCTCGATTCCCGCTTGGATTAGCGGGAAGTAGGCCGAGCGCGCGGCACCCACGGCGGCGCGTGCCTCCTTAAGCATGGCCACCGCCTTGACGATGGTTTGATTGGACACGCTGACGCGTGCTTCGAGCTGATTCAACGACGCGTCATCGTAAACTTCCCACCAAGCACCGCGATCCTGCGCATCCTGCGGCGAAGCGGGCTTCCACCCCGCGGCCGGCGCAGCCGCAGCGCCCGCGGTTTGTTCCTTGAACTTCGCGGGCACGTTGACGTCAGGCCTGACGTAGGCAGGACCCGTCGCGCAGCCGGCGAGCAGCATGGTGATGAGCGCGATCCCGGCGCGCACGTTCATGATGGCGGCCCCGCAGGGTTCGCGACCACGCGCACTGAATCACCGGCAGTGATGGCATCGCCCGGATTGGCAATCACCTTCTCTTTACCACTGAGCCCCGAGGCCACTTCCACCGTCGTGCCAAAGTCACGTCCCAACGTAATGGCTTGCAGCGACACCTTGCCCGCATCGTCGACGACCGCGACCTGTACCGCGTTCGGCCGAAATAGCAGCGTGTTCACAGGCACCGACAAGCGTGGGTGAGCCACGGTCACGTCCAGATCGACCAGCGCGTAGGCGCCCGGCAGAACGGCCGAGTCGTGGTTGTCGACATCGACCTCGATGCGCAGGGTGCGACTGACGGGATCA
>DATHFB010000198.1:0-3009 GCA_035318305.1 Steroidobacteraceae bacterium
GCGACCGCCAGGCTTAGAACACCAAGCCCCAACAGAAGTTTCAGGCCTTCGAGCCGAAAGTCGCTGCCATACAAGAAGGCCAGCTGCGCGACCGGCCGAGCCAGGACCGTGGAAGCGATGGCGACGAGGATGAGCGCCAACAGCCCCCCGCCCAGACCGTACCAAATCCCGCTGTAAAGGAACGGCCGCCGGGCAAATCCATCCGACGCGCCGACCAGTTTCATGACCTCGATTTCCGCGCGCCGGTTCAAAATATCCAGGCGGATCGTGTTGCTGACGATGAGCACGATTCCGACTCCCAACAAGCCGCCGGTGAGCAATACGACGCGCCGCAACAGATCGAGCATGGCGTGCAGGCGCTTCACCCACTCGGTGTCGATCTGCACCGTCTGGACATCGCTCATGGCGGCGATGGCAGCTTTGAGCGTCTCGGTGCCTTGCGGCGTGCTCGCGGTCAAAGTCGGCGTCACGACCAAGGTATCGGGAAGCGGATTGTCGCTCAAGGCGTCCAATGCCTTACCGAACCCGGAGTCGTTGCGAAACTCCGCCAGCGCCTGGTCCGCGGTGATGATGCGTACCGCGGCGACATCGCCGCGCGCTTTGAGCTGCTTGGCGAGGGATTGGACTCGGCTGGTGCCCGCTTTCTTGTCCATATAGACCGACAAGTCGTAGGCTTCGTTCCAATTACCGGTGGCGATGCGCGCATTCTGCAGCAGCATGCTCAAGAACAGGGGCAATGCGAGCGCAATGGCGATGACGCCCATGGTCATCAGCGTGGCGAACGGCTGATGCACGATGCGGCCCAGCGAGCCCACCAACACTTGCGCGTGCCGCGCGAAGTAGGCGTTGATGCTCAAGCGGGGTCCCCGCCAATGACCCGCCCTTCGCTCAGCACGATCCGCCGTGCTCCGACCTGATCAATGAGATGCACATCGTGGCTGGCGACCACCACGGTCACGCCGACTTCGCTGAAGCGTTTGAACAGCCTCATGATCTCGAGCGCGAGATCCGGATCCAGATTGCCCGTGGGTTCATCGGCGATGAGCAGCGCGGGCTTTGCGACCACGGCTCTTGCAATGCCCACGCGCTGCTGCTCGCCGGTCGACAATTCCAGTGGGCGGGATTTTTCCCTGCCGAGCAGGCCGACTTGATCCAAGGCCGCCCGGACGCGCTTGTCGATTTCGCGCCTCGGGACGCCGGCGATAATGAGCGGCAGCGCGACGTTGTCTGCCACCGGCCGGTCATGCAGCAACTTGTGGTCCTGGAATACCACGCCGATGCGCCTGCGAAACTGCGGGATGCCGCGCGGCTTCACTCCGGCCGTATTCTGGCTGTTGACGATGACCTGCCCGCGAGTGGGACGCTCGATGAGCGCGATCAGCTTGAGAATGCTGCTCTTGCCCGCGCCCGAGTGCCCCGTCAAGAATGTCAGCGCGCCGCTTACAATGTTGAATGACACACCGGCCAGAGCCTCGCGTCCATTCGGATAGCGCTTGTGAACTTGGTCGAAACGAATCATGCGGCGGCGTCGCGCGGTTCCGACTTCAAGAGTGCTGATACGAATTCGGACGCATTGAACACCCCAAAGTCCTCGGATTGTTCGCCGACGCCGATGAAGCGAATGGGAATCTTCAGCCGCTGCGCAATCGCCAGCACCACCCCGCCCTTGGCCGTGCCGTCTAATTTGGTAATGACCAAACCGGTTACTCCCAAACCCTTGTTGAATTCTTGCGCCTGCGCCACGGCATTTTGACCAATCGTTCCGTCGAGCACCAACAACACCTCGTGCGGAGCCGTGGGATCCAAGCGTGCGAGTACCCGCTTGACCTTCTTCAGCTCGTCCATCAGATGAGTCTGTGTGTGCAGCCGGCCCGCGGTATCGGCGATGAGGACATCGATATTGCGCGCGCGCGCCGCCTGCAGGGCGTCGAAAATCACGGCGGCGGGCTCGGCGCCCGATTGCTGTGCCACGATCGGAACGTTGTTGCGCTCGGCCCAAACTTCCAATTGTTCGCGAGCCGCCGCGCGAAACGTGTCGCCGGCCGCCAGCATGACGCTCTTGCCTTCGGCGAGCAGGCGGTGCGCCAGCTTGCCGATGGTCGTGGTCTTGCCGGCACCATTGATGCCGACGACCAAGATCACGAACGGCTTGGCGCGGGGATCGATCACGAGCGCCTGCTCGACAGGCTTCAAGATTTGGGACATGGACTCCTGCAAAGCGTTCAGCAGCGCATCGACATCGTTCAGCTCTTTGCGGGCGACACGCCTGCGCAGTTCCTCGAGGATTCTGCCGGAAGCTTCGACGCCCACATCGGCCGTGATCAGCCGGGTCTCGAGCTCATCGAGAATCTCAGCGTCGATCTTGCGGCCCGGAAGCAGCTCGGTGATGTCGGTGGTCAGCCAGGCAGGACCTACATTTAACTTTGCGCGCAGGCGTTTGAAAAACCCGCGCACACTTGGGGTTTCGGCTTCGTTCGTCATGGGATTGGTATGATACCGGCAGTGGCTACCTCCAAGCGGGATTTACCGGCACCGCCCGGGCGCAATTCGGTGCGCATCATCGGCGGCATTTGGCGCGGTCGACGGGTTCATTTCCCCGATATGCCGGGCTTGCGCCCGACACCGGATCGGGTCCGGGAAACGCTGTTCAATTGGCTGCAGCACTCCCTGAGCGGAGCCCGCTGCTTGGATTTGTTTGCGGGTTCCGGAGCCTTGGGATTGGAGGCGCTGTCCCGAGGCGCAACGGAGGTGGTCTTCGTCGAACAATTCCCGGCCGCATCGCGCACCTTGCAGGAGCAACTGGTTCGCTTGGGGGCCGAGGGCAAAGGGCGCGTCATGGAAATGGGAGCCGCGCGTTTTTTGCGCACGCCCGCGAAACCCTTCGACGTCGCGTTCCTTGACCCGCCTTTCGGCAAGGACGCGCTGGCCGAATACATTCCCTTGCTGGATTCCGGCGACTGGCTGAAAGCGGGCGGCCTGGTTTATCTGGAAAACGAGCGGATCGCGGGC
>DATHFB010000199.1:0-7520 GCA_035318305.1 Steroidobacteraceae bacterium
TAAGCGATCCCGTGGCGCGCGGCAGGTCGCGCAAGTGTCCATAAAAAACGATTTCGCCGCCGTGCTCGCCCGGGCCTGGACCGATGTCCAGGACGCGATCCGCCGCCTGGATCACTTTGGGATCGTGCTCGACCACCACCAATGTGTTGCCGGCGTCGCGCAGGCGGTGCATGACGCCGACGATGCGTTCGACGTCGCGTGGATGCAGGCCTATCGACGGTTCATCGAGCACAAACAGGGTATTGACCAGCGAGGTGCCGAGCGCCGTGGTGAGATTGATTCGCTGCACCTCGCCGCCCGACAACGTGCGCGACTGGCGATCGAGATCCAAGTATCCCAAGCCCACGTCGCAAAGATATTTGAGGCGCGTGCGGATTTCTCTGAGCAGCAGATCCGTGGCTTCATCGAGCAGGGCCGGCAATTCGAGGGCTGCGAAGAATCTGCGGCTGTCATCGATCGGCAGCAGCATCAACTCGCGAATGTTCATTCCCGGGTTGCCGATTCGCCACAGCAACGCGTCGGGCTTCAGGCGCGCGCCGCGGCAGACGCTGCATTCGGTATAGGAGCGGTAACGCGACAGCAACACGCGAATGTGCATCTTGTACGCTTTGGTTTCGAGCCACGCAAAGAAGCGCCGTACGCCGTACCAAACATTCTTGGTCCACTCGCCTTCGCCCTCGATGACCCAGGCGCGTTGGGCGTCGGTCAAGTCGCGCCAGGGGGTGTCCACGGGGACTTCCCGTTTGCGCGCGAATCTCAGCAGATCCGTCTGGCATTCTTTATAGGACTCGGTTTGCCAAGGCTTGATGGCGCCTTGGCGAAGACTCAAACTCGAATCCGGAATGACCAAGCCGTAATCGACGCCGATGCTGCGGCCAAAACCACGGCAGGTGTCGCATGCGCCTATCGGAGAATTGAAACTGAACGTGCTCGGACTGGGTTCCTTGTAGCTGATATCGCAGTCCGGGCAATGCAGAGCCGTGGAGAAGCGCCACGGCGCAGCGGGCTTTTCCGCCGCGGCATCGCTCACGGGATAAATGTCGATGCGGCCCTGGCCGACTTTTAGCGCGGCCTCGATGGCGTCGCCGGCACGGGCAGCCTCGACCGCCGACCAGCGAAAACGGTCCTGAATCACTTGCAGAGTCTGGCCGCGCTTCTCATGGATGCGCGTGTAACCTTGGCCCGACAGCAATCCCTTGATTTCAGCTTCGGTAAAGTTCTTGGGTATGGGCACCGGAAACGTCAGCAGCAGCTTGGGATCGCCGTGATCGCGAGCAAGCGCGCTCAAATGCTCCTGGATGCTCGCCGGTGTGTCGCGCCGCACCGGACGGCCGCAGCTCCGGCAGTGCAAAACTGCGGCCCTGGCAAACAGTAATTTCAGGTGATCGTTCAGCTCCGTCATGGTGCCGACGGTCGAGCGTGAGGTGCGCACCGGATTGGTTTGATCGATGGCGATCGACGGCGGAATGCCCTCGATGCGGTCGACCTGCGGCTTGTCCATTCGATCCAAAAACTGGCGCGCGTACGGTGAGAAGGTCTCGACGTAGCGGCGCTGACCCTCCGCATAAAGGGTATCGAACACCAGCGATGATTTTCCGGAGCCGCTGACGCCGGTCACCACGATCAGCTCGTTCAGAGGCAGATCAAGATCAAGATCTTTGAGATTGTTCTGGCGAGCGCCGCGGATGCGGATTGCATCCGAGCGGGGAGGATCGAAGGGTGGCATCCTGTAAGTCTACAAGATGTGTCAAGCTCAGCGGCCCGCGAACTGCTCCATCATGAGGCCGGTGCCGCCGCGCGTGACGTGCGCGACAATCGCAGTGCGGCGATGAATCTTCGTGACCAAACCTAGGTTGATCGCGAAGGCCAGCTGGACTTGCTGCCCCTTGCGAAGACCCAGATTTTCCGTTTCAACAAATACGCCGTTCGCGCTCAAATTCTTTGCTTTGCAAATTCGGCTTTTTCGGCCTGACATCACCACATACACTGTAGTGCGCGCGCGGTGACGGGTGTGCAGTCGACGCTCCATCCGGACGATCTCTCAGTTTGTTATTAGGAATGCCATGCCATTATGCACATTCCACGGCGATAGCGAAGGGCTCGACAATCGCAGCAAATATATGTAAGCCGGGTGACCCGATAAGTAAAATGCGACCGCAGCGCGGTCAACGATCGCACGGATCGTTTACGCGATGTCTTTTCGCCGGATGGCGAGTTGCTCCGGCGCTTCGATGCCCATTTTGACGCGCCGGCCCGTTCCGCCCAGGAGAGTGATTTGGATCGGACCATTCGCAAACAATTGCGCCATGGTCATGTTCGCGTCGGCGCCATCGGCAGGCTGAATGACGATCGATTCATCGGGACGGCGGCTGAGAACGAGCATAAATTCAGGCCCGGGCCAGGGCGCGCAGCGCCTTGGTGAAGGTCTTGCCTTGCGGGTCGTAGGTAATCGAAGGGCCGCCGCGCACGATATCGATCAACTGGCGAATTTGGTGCTGGCGTACATGAATGATGTGGCCATTGACTTCATTCACGGTGCGGCATCCGGCCATGAGTTGCAGCAGCGCGCGCCAGCGCTCCACCACGGTCGCCGCGATACCGGCGCTCAACGGATTGGCGCACAGTGCGCGGCGTTCTTGCTCGAGCTTCTCGATGGATTGAATGACCCGAATCTTTTCCGCGGCACTTTGTTCGACTGCTGCGGGTGAGTCGCCGGTCAGGGCTTGCTGCTCCGTCGCCAACGTTGCCGCCAATGCGCGCGCAAGCTCGATCTCGTGATCCAGCAAATCTTCGAGACGGAGGCGGGAATCCTGATTCATGGCCTACTTCAGACCGCGCTCATACTTCAAGAGCTTGCCGGCGATCCGGCCCGCATCAATTTTGTAAGTGCCTGAGCTGATTGCGTGCTTGACGGCGGCGACTTTGTCGGCGTTGACGACCGGAGTTTTGGCCACCGCTTCTTCGATCTTTTGCATCGAGCGCGCGGACTCGGTCAGGGTGACATGATCGGCACTCTGCGCCGCCGCGGCCGCTGCTGATCCTTCGCCTTGCGATTTGCCGGCTACAACGCTGTTGCTGCCCGAACCCTTGGCGGGTGCGACCGGCTCGGCCATTGATATTCCACTGATTTTGGCAGTCACCGAACTCTCCTGGGGCAATCAAGCTGCCCATGCCTTGTTATCGTCAGGGTTTGGATGAACTTTAGCGAAGTCATCCGACACCACCCGCTAGATTCGTTATCGGCTGTGACGTGGATCACTGAAGGCCTATTGCAAAATAATTTCGACAACTTGTTCCGAGCGGGCGATCCCCTCGACGATCTTCCCAGATGACAGATTCTGGACCCTAACCCTCTGATTCATCAGGCCATCGCTCAAGGCGCGGCCCGCCATTCGCACGCTCATGCCGCCGGCATCGGCGATCAATGTCACCGATTGCCCTCGCTGCACCGCTTTGGCGGCCACCAATTGCTGATTCGTGAGATACGCCCCGCCGGCAATCGGCCGGGCAGCGGTCAGGCCGATGGCAATCGAGGGATCGTCCAGGAACCCGAGCGGCAACTCGGAAATATCGTGCTCCTCAGTCTTGAGGTCACTGGCCTTGATCAGGGTGCCCGCAATGATGGCATGCGCGGCAACAGCAACCGGCGAGGTGCCGACGATCCTGACAGGCACATAGATATGCCAGGGCTTTTCGTCCTGGCAGCGAAGCTCGATCATCACCCGATCTTTCATGTGCTGCGGCGAGGCGACCACGGGTCTGATGGGCCGGCTGCACCTTTCGTGCTGCAGATGAGCCTCGATGGGACCCACCAGGAAGCGCTGCCGCTCGGTCAGCTTGGGGAACTGCAAAGCGGCCTCCGACTTCGCGAGTGCTTCGAGCTGCGCCGTGTCTTGCGGATCGGAGACTTCCGCAGCCGCACGCAGCGGCATCAGCGCAAACGAGGCAAACGCGGCAAATTCGGCAAATCCGGCAAACGCGGCAAACGCGAGCGCGAAGCGGCGAATCGGAGTGGCGCGACGAAATTTTGGCGCTGTTCGCATGATTGAACTGAAACAAGCAAGCCCCGTGCCATCCGGCATGAGCCTAAGGCCGCTCGCGTGCAATCGCCGCTTGGGTGGCGGGAAGCGGCAAGATCTTGCCGCCTGTGGCCGCTGCCATTGCCGAATCGCACGCCCGAGCCGGCGTTTCCCGCGACGCGCGACACGTTTGCCGGCGGGTGGTCAGGGCTTTCGCGGTTGGCACACCTCTTGCTACTGCTTGGCCAAGAGGAGTCGTTCGCATGTTTGAAAACATTTTTGGCATCCATGAGCAAGCGCTGCTGCTGCACGGGCAACGCGTCGGCATATTGGCGACCAATCTCGCCAACGCGGACACGCCCAACTACAAAGCGCGCGACATCGATTTCAGCGCGGTTCTGGCCCACAGCGATGCAGCCCCTCTGCCGCTGGCGGTCACTCAGGGGTCGCACATCGCGATGAATGACGGCGCGACGCCTTCGGCCGACCTCATGTACCGCAATCCATACCAGGCTTCGCTCGACGGCAACACGGTGGAAATGCCGGTGGAGCAGGCAGCCTTTTCGGAAAACAACGTGCGCTATCAGGCCAGCCTGGGCTTCATCAATGGAACCATCGCGGAGCTGACGCTGGCCATCAACGGCCAGTAGCAGCGCCCCCAAGGAAACGAACATGTCTCTATTCAATGTATTCAACACCGCGGGTAGCGCGCTGAATGCCGAAACGATCCGGCTCAACACCACCGCCAGCAATCTTGCCAATGCCGAGAGCGTCAACGGCGATCCCAGCAAGATCTATCGGGCACGGCATCCGGTTTTTCAGACCATGATGGACAACTCCGCCGCCAGTTTCGATCAAGAGGATGCCGGGGTCGGCGTGCGCGTGCTCGGCGTGGTGGAAAGCACGGCGCCTCCCTTGATGCGCTATCAACCTGACAATCCGTCGGCGAACAAGGACGGCTATGTCTTCAGCTCGAACGTCAATTCGATCGAAGAGATGACCAACATGATCTCCGCCAACCGAACCTTCGCGACGAATGTCGAGGCGATCAATACGGCACGGGATTTGTTACTCAAAACCATTTCGATGGGCCACTAGGCGAGAAAGGTAAGCACCAATGCTAATTAATGGAACACATGCAGCCGCACCGCCGACGGGCACAGGCACCGGAACGGGAACGACGGGCACGGGCGGCACGGGTGGCACGGGCGGCGCCGGCGGCACGGGATCAACACCCGCGGCCAACAGCACCACCTTGGGGGGCACGGATTTCCTCACGCTCATGCTGGCGCAGCTGAAAAATCAGGATCCGACCAGCCCGGTGGACAGCAATACATTTTTGACTCAGCTCGCGCAGCTCAGCGAGGTGCAGGGCATTACCTCGCTCAACACCTCGTTCGGCGCGTTGTCGAGCTCGTTGACTTCGAACCAAGCGCTGCAAGCGTCATCTTTGCTGGGTCACCAGGCACTGGTGAACAGCAGCACGGCCACAATAGCCGCCGGCGCCACAGTGACCGGTGCCGTCAATGTGCCGCAGACCACGTCGCAGGTGGTGCTGAACATCAGCGACAGCAGCGGCGCATTGGTGGGCCAAATCAATCTGGGCGCGCAGCCGGCGGGACTCACCGGCTTCTCGTGGAACGGCACCGAGGGCAACGGTTCAAAGGCGCCGGCAGGAACTTACACGCTGACCGCGCAATACGCCGGTGCAACGAAGGGCGGCGCCGCGGCGGCCACGCTGGTCAACGGAACCATTGAGAGCGTCAGCATGGGCGCAGGTTCAACGGGAATGACTCTTAACGTGGCGGGAGTCGGCAGCGTGCCGTACAGCAGCGTTCAGCAGATCTCCAACTAATTCATTCGAGGAGTAATACATGGCTGCTTTTAGCATTGCATTATCGGGATTGACGGCGGCGAGCTCTGACCTGGATGTCACAGCCAACAACGTCGCCAACGCGGATACGGTCGGTTTCAAACAGTCGCGCGCGGAATTTGCCGACGTGTTCGCCGCCGGTGCGGTGAATCTCAACACCTCGGCCATCGGCGAAGGCGTGCGGCTTTCCACCACGGCACAGCAATTCACGCAGGGCAATATCAGCACCTCAGGATCGAACCTCGATCTTGCGATCAGCGGCGACGGCTTCTTTACCTTGCAAGACCCCAGCAACGGCATCGTTTACACGCGCAACGGTCAATTCTCCGAGGACAAGAACGGCGATGTCGTGACGGCGACCGGACAGGCACTGCAGGTCTACCCGCCTACCTCCGTCGGCGGATTCAATACCGGCGCGCTCAGCAATCTGAATTTGCAGACGGCGCAAAGCTCTCCTCTGGCTACGACGGGAGGCACGGTGATCTTGAATTTACCGGCCGGTTCGACGCCGCCGACCGGCGGAGCATTCGATCCCGCGAATCCGGCCACGTACAACCAATCCACGTCGACCACGGTGTTCGACTCGCTGGGCAATTCGTTTCCGGCGACTTTTTTCTTCACGCAAACGGCCACACCGGGTTTGTGGAACGTCAATATGACGGTCAATAATGTGCTGAACCCCACCACGCGTCAGCTGCAGTTCTCCCCGACCGGCGCGGTCACACCGCCGGCGAGCGGCGCGCTGGATTTTCCCGGCTTCACGCCCACGGACGGTGCGGCACCGATGGATATGACATTCAATTTCGCGCAGGCCACGCAATTTGGCGGCGGCTTCGGTGTGACTTCCATTATTCAGAACGGTTTTACCACCGGCCAACTCAGCACCGTGTCGATCGATCCTACCGGCGTCGTGTCGGCGGTCTATACCAACGGCCGTTCCACGCAGCTGGGACAGTTGGCGCTGTCGAATTTCCCGGATCCGCAGGGCCTGAAGCAGCTGGGCGATACCAACTGGGCTGAGACCTTCAGTTCCGGCACGCATATCTCCGGTACGGCAGGCTCGGCGGGATTCGGCTCCGTCCAATCGGGCGCTCTCGAGGCCTCGAACGTGGACCTGACCACGGAACTCGTGAACATGATCACGGCGCAGCGTGCTTTCCAGGCAAACGCCCAGGTCATCACCACGGCGAATCAGCTTTCCCAAACCGTCATTAACATCACGCACTAATCATGGATAGAGGACTCTATGTGGCGATGACCGGCGCGAAGCAAATCATGCAAGCGCAGGCCGTCAACAACCACAACATCGCCAACATCAGCACCATCGGCTTTCGCGCCGACGCGGTGTCGTTCGACAGCGAGCCGATCTACGGCCCTGGCTACGCCACGCGCGTCAACGCCGTCGCCGGCGATGCCGGCACGGATTTTTCCGCCGGCACCATGGAGAGCACCGGACGCGATCTTGATATCGCGATGAACGGCCAAGGCTTCATTGCGGTTCGCGGCACCGATGGCCAGGAAGCGTATACACGTGCCGGGGATTTGCGGGTCTCGCCCGTAGGCGCGGTCACGACCGCCAGCGGATTGCCGGTGTTGACCGAAAGCGGACCGCTCGTCATACCGCCCTC